>JAYVHE010000100.1:0-5375 GCA_043771495.1 Bdellovibrio sp.
CGTTGATTTACCCGAACCCGTTGGGCCGGTTACAATTAAAATTCCATAGGATCTAGTAATCAAATCATCTAGTTTGAGTAAAGTGTCTTCTGAAAAACCCATTTGATACAATTCACGAACTTGGCTGGATTTATCCTGCAAACGCATAACGATTCGTTCACCGTGAGTGGTCGGCACAGTTGATAATCGAATATCAATATCTTTGCCGCCAACTTTCAACGGAATACGACCATCTTGTGGTAAACGTTTTTCAGCGATATTTAAATTCGCCATAACTTTAATGCGCGAGGTAATGGCGTTTTGTAATTTTTTTGGTGGTTTAAAAATATCAAATAAAATACCATCCACACGGTAGCGGACGACCATATCTTTTTCGTAGGGCTCAATATGAATGTCAGAGGCTTTTTCTTTAACAGCTCGGAACAAAACAGAATTCACTAATTTAATGACGGGAGCATCGTCTTCGCCGGCTTCTAATAAATCGATGATGGGATCTTCTAGATCGATTTCATCATTATCGATTTCATCCATGCCAGCTAAATTGGCCGTGCTTTTTTCATAAACGCGATTAATCGTGTCTTGTAAGCGCTGAGTTGTCGTCACAAGTGGCCGCACGCGTTTTCCAAACAGGGCCCTAATGTCATCCATGGACTTGGTGTTGACGGGATTCGACGTCAGCATAATCACTTGATCAGATTCTTCTTTATACGGTAAAACGCCATGATTTTTTGCGTAGTTGATTGGTAAATTTCGGACGATATCACCTGGAATATCACCAACGGGAATGTCGCGAATAAAATCCATTCCGAGCTCATTACAAAGATCTTCAACAAGTTCTTCGGCCGTGGCGTACGTTTTTAATGATAAGGTTTCTAAAATAGAAATTGGACGAGAAATGGCTGGATTATTTAAAACAGATTTAATTTGTTCTTCTGTTAGTGATGTGGCCTTTGATAAAACTAAAGGAATATCCATTTGTGCCATTTAAGCAAATCCTTATCGTTTTGTTCCATCCGTGCTTTGTGGCGCACGAACATTACGTTTTAAAATTTTATCAACAGTTGATCCAAAGGGATCTTTACCGCTGGTTTGTTTGATAAAGTTCAAACGTTCTTTCAGACGATCTTCAACAGCTTCTTTCATTTGATTTTGTTGGTGACGTAAAATTTTCGGAGACAAGAAAACAACCATGTTGATTTTTTCTTTCTTGATATTACGTTTTTTAAAGAACCAACCAAGAATCGGTAAATCTCCGAGTAAAGGGACTTTGGAAACCGTTTCGATTTCTTCGTCCTTCATTAAGCCCCCGATGACGGCTGTGTCACCGGAATTTAGGACCACGTTAGTTTTAATTTGTCGTGTCGCAAGCGGTTGAACAACGCCCTCGAACCCTTTTGGAATGGAGATGTTTGCGATTTGTTTAATACTTTGCGAAAACTCCATGCGGATTGTTTCAGATGCTGGACTGATAAACGGTTTGATCTCTAATTTAATGGTCGCATCGTCAAACTCAGGCTGGGTTTGTGCGGGCGCGCCATTTGCTCCTGGAGTTACAATCGCACGAGTCACAACTTTATTGCCAACTTCGATGGTTGCCGTTTGCGCATCCATCGCCGTTACCGTCGGGCGAGATAAAATATTTGTTTTACCAAATGTTTTAATAAAATTTAAATAACCCATTAAACTTGGAACCGTAATTGTTTTATCTGTTAAAGGATCTTTCACCGCAATCGGCCCACTACCGAATCCTAAGATCGCTTTGCCACCACCTGCAAGCGGACTCAAGAAATCCGTCACATCACCTTGTGATGAAGCAAAACCAGCTTTACCGCCGTCTTTATTAAATTGTACGATACCACCACCGCTATCGTTACCATCGTTGACTGTCATTTCCATAATGATCGCTTCAACAAAAACTTGATCGCGTGGGATATCTAATTTACCTAAAATATTCAAAACTTTTTCGTAATCTTGTTTGCTGGCTGAAATCACGATGGCGTTGGTGTTTTTATCGGCTTTAATCGTAGTGTCACCACTGAAAATCGATTCACGAACCGCGGCTTGTCCTTGTGGAGCAAATCCAAATCCACCAGTTGCAGCCCCTGAGGCTGGTTTTGGAGTCGCATCTTTTGCAACTTCTGATAATGTCGCAGCAATTTTTTCGGCGTCGCCATGTTTAACGTAATAAACATAAACTCCACCGGAATTTTCTGCAGAAACGCGGAAGTCTAATTGGGCGATTAGGCGTTTTACTCGCGCAATTCCGGCGCGGTTACCAACTATAATTAATGAATTCGTACGATCTTCAGTAAAAACCATGAACGAAGAAATTCCGCTGCCACTGCGTGCGCCGCCGCTAGATCCGCCCGAAGAAAATCGGGGAACGCCGGCATTAAATCCGCCGCCTTGGTTGCCGCCAGCAGGACGCTGACCTTTGTTAACGACTTTATCAATA
This sequence comes from Bdellovibrio sp., assembly GCA_043771495.1. Lineage (GTDB taxonomy): Bacteria > Bdellovibrionota > Bdellovibrionia > Bdellovibrionales > Bdellovibrionaceae > Pseudobdellovibrio. The sequence goes on from JAYVHE010000100.1 coordinate 2,456, forward strand.
AGATCGGCGATGTCTTTTGATTTCGCGTACTTAATGCCAACCACTTCAAGTTGTTCCTCAAATCCTGGAACATCTAGCTGGTTAATAATTTTCATAATACGATCAATACTGGATCCAAAATCTGAAATGATAATTGAATTGGTTTGTCCGTAAGCTTCAATCTCTCCGTAACTAGAATTTAACAAACGACCTAGCTGCGTTTTTACGGTGTCGGCCGTAATATGTTTTAAATGCACGACTTTAGTAATCATCTGATCTGAGTTCGGGTAGTAATTGCCTGAGTAAATGTCGATACCGTCACGTTGGGCGGATCTGGCATTTCTGATTTTTAAAAATCCACCTGATGGAACTACAGTGAAACCGTTGATGGCTAGCGCTGATAAAAACGCTTTATAAGCTTCCGCAACGGTAATTTTACTAGGCGCAATGATCGTGATTTTTCCACGAACAGTTGAATCGATAATAAAGTTTTTTCCAGTTAATTCTGAAATTGCTTTGATAATGTCGGTGATTTCAACGTTGGGAAAATCGAAGGATTCAATCGTCTCTGGAAAGTTTTCAGAGGTAATGTCTTCTGAATTAGCTTTTGCGAATTTTTCACGTTGCTTGTCGTTTAAGATCGATGCTTTTCCGTTGCCGGGCTTAATTAATGTTTCAGAGCCGCCGGCGCGACCTGTCTGTGCGGGTGGTGGATTGTTAAAATTATTAAATCCACCGGCATTGGGCGCTGGTCCGCCGATGGGTGGAGGTGGAGGTAAGTCAAAGCCGTCAATTGCTGGAGGCGGTGGAGCAAAATCCTCCTGTGCCAAGCTTAAAGAGCCAAGAACTTGAGTGGCTAAGAAGAGTGAGGCCAACGTTAATTTATAATAAGACTTTTTGATTTGTATAGGTCTCTTCAAAATTCACCCTCATTCTAGCACGGCCTACCAGCCGTCATTATTCTAAAAAACTACGGCGCAACGTCGTAATTCATGGTTTGTTCTTGTCCGCCAATTTCTACTAATAACTTTATATTCGGAGCACTTTTAAACAGTTGAAAGGCTTGCATCGCGGCTTGGATGCTGGTGATCGGTTCGTCTCCGGCGCGTTTTAGTAAGGTTCCACGCGGTAGTCCTAACTGATCAAAGATGCTTCCAGGTTGATAATCGACTACTCGATAACCGTTGATCTCGCCGTTAGAATCCGTGTTTGGAATTGCACGGGCTTGTAGTAATAGACTATTAAGATCGTTTAAATATTTATTTAAATCGGATCGTTTGATTTTAAAACTATTGTTTCCTGTCGATTGGACTTCTTTACCTTGTGGGGCTAAGGCAGCAGCCGGTTTGGCGCTATCAAATGCGACCTTGGCGTTACCTTGCTTCATTTCGATGTATTCCAGTTGTCCGTTATTCAAGTTACGAAAATAAATTACGCCACGTTCAACTTTTTCAAGCTTCGCTAAGCTTTCGATTTCGGATCCGACAACAAAAGAGCCCGTCATGTTTTTGCTTTTAATTTCAATCGCTGCCACTGATTTTGCAGGATTGGTATGAACAAGTGTTCCAATCAAAACCATGGGTAAATTCGACAGAACGGGTACATCGGCTTTTTTCTCGACTTGGGTATCAGATTTTAAAGGATCAGGAATTTCACCGGTTGAAGAAAATAAATTTCGTTGTGTAATAACATTGAACTGTTGTCTGTCAGGAAATTGACTTCGACTCACTTGAGGTTGCTTTTGTGGGGGAGCTTGTTTGGGAATAAAAAACGTGCGCGCCCAAATTATTGTTAAATCGGCAACCGTAAAAGCAAAAAGGATTAATAACCCGTAAAGGGCTAATTTTGCTATTTTTCTATTAAGCTGAGAGTTCGATTTTTTATTTTTCACTGAATCAAAATCAGCTTAACAAACGGTCGAAGGCCTAGCAAAAGATGCAATGCAGTCATGGCGAATTCTAGACCCGAACTCGACCGAACGACAGGCTGGGTCAACATTTCACAAGATTTTAGAGCAAAGTATCTAGACCAAGGGTTGGTTTTGCGGCTTACATCTAGTCAAGCAGGAAATTAATTCCTATTCTAAGATTGAGGGGTAGACTATGATGGTCATTTACTTCACGGATGGAGCCTTGATCGATGACGTGCGTATTCGTCGTTTGTTACTACGAATACCCGAAGTTCTTGCTCACCTGCGTGATTCAGCTGAAGAATTTGTAAATTGCGATCTGCACCTAGTGATGAATGAAAAATCCGTCTACGACGTATTGAACTATCATCAGCGCGAATATTTAAAATCAATTTTACAAACGGCCCTATTTGACCGATGGAAAAACCAAGGTGGTAGTCCCGATTTGATTTTACGCCGCAAAGATTACAATCAAATCGAAGATTTAAAATCTGTTTTTAAAAAATTGGCCACGATAGACTCGTTAAAAGTCGTCACCATTGGACCTGGCTTTGACGACGTTGAAACTTTTCTTCGTAAAGAACTTGCGGTCTCACAATATTTTAACGACATTATTTCGGTAGACCCTGCGCTTAATTGGTTCTGGGCGGATCTTAAAAGCGAATTACAATTTCACTCTTAAATATTTATGTCGCATGCTCATTCAACTCAAAGAACACAGCTTCGACGATTTGTTGCTGAAGACTGGGACTGATTAGTGAATAAACGACGGCCGGTAGGCCGTGCAGCTAAACGACGGCCGGTAGGCCGTGCAACTAATCAGTTCTTTTTTTTCGCGAAAAAAAGCTACGTTTTTTAGGAGCGCTATCACTGGTGTTAACGCTAGGTCCGCCACTGCGGGCATTAACGCCGCCCACTGGACTGCGGTTTTGAGCGGGCGGGCTATTGTTGCGACGGGCACTGCCGCCACCACCACCACCACTCGGGCGACGTGAACGACTATTTCCACGGGATTCAATGCGGGCTTTAGCC
>JAYVHE010000101.1:0-2140 GCA_043771495.1 Bdellovibrio sp.
TACTCCAAAAAGCACTGTATTTTCAAGCCGTTACAGCTCACAAACTTATGATATATTGAATACAAATAGGAAGTCTTAAATGAAAGATAAACCAGTAAAAAGTTTCCGAACATTAGCAAGCGAACTTAAGGCTCGCCGTAAACGCAAGCTAACTGATGACGAAGTTAACCGACTAAACAAAATGTTTGAAGAAATTGAAAAAGAGCAGCAAAAAGAAATTCTTGAACGCAAAATCGCAAGACAGCCTGAGATTTAATTGGGACAAGTTATTCCATTTTCTAAAATTGAATCCTATTTAAATGGACTTGAAAAACTCGGCGCTCCTCAAGGAACATTGCTAGATACAAATATATTAATTTCATCAAGCCATGAGCTCAGCGATAACCAAGAATCAGTTTCTGAAATTTTAGATATTTTAATTTATAAAAATTATCGCTTATTCGCAACTGTTAATACGCGCTCAGAATATTTAGAATTTCAGCGCCGAATTATTTTAACAGAAAGTTTATTTGACGTAGTTGATGAATATTCAAAAATTAAAATATCCAGTCGAGCAAAAGCAAAAATTCAAACCCTCAAAGGCAGTCTTAAATCAAGCGTCTTGTCTGATAAAGACAAATTTGAAGTATTTAACGAATCTCAACTTAAAAAAATTAAAAAGGAGTTTTCAGCCGGACCACATTCTGGTCAACAAAGCTGGCTACAGTTTTGTAATGTATATCTTAAAAATCAGATTGCATTAGCAGACCAAGATTTAGCCGACCGTCACGTTGAATACATAAGCCCAAATGACCTAGCTCAGACGCAATTATTTAATAATTCAATCAACTGGCGTGACGCTGTTAATATTTGTGAATATTCCGGCACTGCATTCAGTGATTCAATGATTTTAAATGCACTAAAATCTTCAAAGTTATTTTTTATAGTTACGCTTGATTTTGATATCGGTTATGCAGCGCTAAGTGATCCAAATATGAAAGATGTTGTGGTCCCTGATCGTCTGCATAAAGAATTTAAAAATTACCATTTTCCAAATCATTAGTTTTTAAATCAAGTTTCCATCGAAAATAGGCTAATTGTTGGTTTAAAGGCGGCAGTTACAGATATCTGTCTGATCTTTTTGCAAACAGCTTAAGACTTTCTTTTCACCGGAGAATTCAATGGCCAGCGACCTGATCTGACTGTCGGCCAGAACAATATTAAGCTCGACCTTCTGCGCCCGGACTTCTCTGATCTTTTGAAAATCCGACTTGATATCTGCCCGAAACAAGAGCTGATTGATGCGGGCTTCAGCACTTCGTATTTTATGACGCGTTAGGGCGCCCGGCTTGTTTTCATCGAACTTTTCAGAGCTTAGTAGCTTCAAGACGTCATCTTCGTCTTCAACCTTGAAAATTTGAATGATGCCGTCCTCAAATTTAAGTTTTTTTTGCTCACCCTTGATGGAATACTCTACTTCCCGAAAAAGTGTTTCAAAGGAAGTGAGCGGATAAAACTGTTTAACCGCTTCATACAACTTTTTGTTGGTATCGATTTTTTCAATATTGATTTTTTTGTCGATACAATTCTGAACATTCGCCTGAAAGGGCGAAAGCACAAATTTTTTCTGCGCCTGAGCTGGTTCTGATGTTAGGCCGGCCACAAGACCCATCAAAAAAACAGAAAATAAAAACTTCATAATATCGCGTCCACATATTCGGCGTAATTAAAAGTTTTCAGGTGGTCAATTTTTTCACCGATACCGACGAGCTTTATCGGAAGGCCTAGTTGATCAACTACGCCCAGAGCCACGCCACCTTTGGCGGTGCCGTCCATTTTGGTGAGGACCACGCCCGTTAACCCTAAGGCCTGATTAAATTCTTTAGCCTGCATCAGCGCATTCTGGCCGGAGTTGGCATCCAGAACAATCCAGGTTTCGTGCGGCGCCTCCGGAATTACTTTTGCCATAATACGTTTCACTTTTTTGAGTTCTTCCATCAGATGCGCCTGTGTGTGCAACCGCCCTGCGGTGTCGAGAATAATAAAATCAAAATTCTGGGCTTTCGCTTTTGTTAGCGCATCAAAGGCCACCGCACTGGGATCGGTGGTATTTTCCGGCCAGTAAATTTCAACCTTGGCGCGATCTGTCCAGGCTTTCAAC
>JAYVHE010000102.1:0-16227 GCA_043771495.1 Bdellovibrio sp.
CTTTTGCGCGATCAAAAATTTATTTAAGACCGCCTCTAGGTTCACCATAGGCTCGGTGACTAAGAAATGCTTGTACTGCTCATCCGTTTTTTTAGGAAAATCGAGCTTTAATGTTGTTGCGATTTCAAGCAACGTGCTCCAACGCATTGAACAATCTAAATGGCGGTGCAAGTCAACTTTTGGGAGCGCGCGGATTTCTTGAATTGATAGTTTGGATGTCATACAAAATAAGTATGACACAAATTACTCCGTTACCAATCAAAATTCACTTAGCCCCTTCTAAAAATTTAAAACCTCATTTCGCAGTGACCCTAAAAAAGTCCAGCGGAGATTCATTGGATGTGAGTGACCCTAAAGCGATTCGCTCGTTGATTAGTTTAATGGATATGAACGCAGTTTTAGGCGGAGCCGCTTCGCACTACGGAGGCCCTGCAGCTTTAGCGGAAATTTGGTCAGTCCTTCATGCATTAACTTTTCAAAAAGCCGATCAGCTTGGTAAAAATTATTTCGATTTGTTTCACTTAATTAACGATGCTGGGCACTGTGAAAATGCATTGTATGCCATCAAAGCCAATTACAAAATGGCCGGCCTTGATTTCGAAAAATTAAAAAAGTTCCGGTCCATCGAATCAAATTTAACGGGCCACGGCGAAGCTCACTTATTTCCTGAAGGAGTTTATTTAAGTAATGGCCCATTGGGTTCAGCACTTCCGCAATCACAAGGTTTAGCAATTGCAGAAAAACTAGCAGGAACAAATCGGACAACAATTTGTACGCTATCTGATGGCGCTGCAATGGAAGGCGAAGCCAAAGAAGCATTAGCTGCGATCCCTGGATTAATAAAGAAAAATAAATGCGCCCCATTTATGTTATTGATCAGCGACAACAATACAAAATTATCTGGTCGTATTGACCAAGACGCGTTTTCTATGGAACCCACATTCCAATCGTTATCGGCCTTAGGCTGGAACGTTTTAAAATTAGAAAACGGAAATTCATTAACAGACGTATTAAGTGCATTAGAAACTGCGTTTGCTACATTGGAAAAAAATCCATCACAACCGGTAGCTGTGTGGGCCAAAACTGTAAAAGGGATTGGAACTAAAAAAACGGCTGACTCTGCAAGCGGTGGACACGGTTTTCCGTGTAAATCACCAACTGAGTTAACAGCTTTTATCACAGAAATTTTTGCAACAACGTCTGCAGCCGATAAATATCCTGAACTTTTTGATTTATGGATCAAAGACCTTAATGAACAAGAAGAAAAAATCAAAGCCGCAGCCATTCCTGATACCGGCGAGAAAATCCAAAAAGGAATTTCTAAAGCCATGATTAACGCCTTTAAAGGTGGACTACCGGTTATTTCGGTAACGTCTGATTTGCCAGGCTCTACTGGTGTTGCCGAATTTAGAAAAGAATTTCCGGCAGCTTCTTTAGATGTGGGAGTTGCCGAAAGTAATATGATTTCTGTAGCGGCCGGTTTATCAAAACAAGGATATATTCCTGTGGTCGATACTTTCGCACAGTTTGGTGTAACAAAAGGTGCTCTACCAATTACTATGGCTATGTTGTCTGAAGCCCCAATCATTGGCGTGTTCTCCCATACAGGATTTCAAGATGCGGCTGACGGAGCTTCACACCAAGCGCTGTGTTACATGTCGATGTTGGCTGCGATTCCAAATGTGGAATTATTTTCTTTGTCGTGCAGCGAAGAGGCCGATAAAATCATGACTCAGGTGTTAACTGATTTTGCCGACATTCGCAAAAAAGGTGGAACTCCAAAAACCAGTATTTTCTTTTTAGGTCGCGAAAATTTTCCAAAATCTTTCGGCGCGACAACTTACAAACCTTATGAGCCCCAAGTTGTTAAAGAACACTTAGTTGGAATGAAAAATGTTTTATTACTAACAACAGGTTCATTAGTTGGTGAAGCGCTCAAAGCCCAAGAAATTTTAAAAACTAAGTCTATGGGCTCGATCGTTGTGAACTTGAACTGCTTGAATAAAGTCAATGTTCCGGCGTTAACGACTCTTTTAAAAAAGTGCGAAGGCCGTATTGTTACAATGGAAGATCACCAAGTAAAACTGGGGTTAGGTTCATTTATTTCTCATCAGCTCGCTTTGCACGGCGAATTTTTCAGTATGCAATCTTTAGGTGTTCACAATGAATTCGGACAAAGTGCCTACAATGCGATTGAGCTCTATCGAAAGCACGGTATTGACTCTGAAAGCGCAGCCGCAGCCGCTCAGAAGATGTTTAGCCGCTAAGGATTTAATCATGAATGAATTTTTTCCTGAAGCAGCGCCGTTTAAAACTGAATTTTTAAAAGTTTCTGACCTGCATACCATCTACATTGAGCAGTGTGGAAATCCCAAGGGAAAACCCGTCGTGTTCGTGCATGGCGGTCCTGGTGCAGGAGTGAACGAAACTCACCGACGATTTTTTGATCCCAAACATTACCACATTATTTTATTTGATCAGCGTGGGGCCGGCAAATCCACACCATCAGCAGAGCTCAAAGAAAATACAACTTGGGATTTAGTTGCAGATATCGAAAAAATTAGAACACATTTAAAAATTGATCAGTGGCATGTTTTCGGCGGCAGCTGGGGTTCAACATTGGGTTTGGCTTACGCTGAAACTCACCCTGACCGTGTCACGGCTTTAATTTTGCGCGGAATCTTTTTATGTCGCCCCAGTGAAATCAAATGGTTCTACCAAGAGGGCGCCTCACAAATTTATCCTGACGTTTGGGAAAAATATTATAACTTTATTCCTGAAAATGAACGCCATGATTTAGTCAGTGCGTACTACAAACGATTAACCAGCCCCGACATGGATCTTCGCTTAAAGGCCGCTAAAATCTGGAGTCAGTGGGAAGCCGCAACATCAAAATTATTTATTGATCCAAATTACATTGATGAATTTGAAGATCCCACACACGCGTTGCAGTTTGCGCGAATTGAGTGTCATTACTTTATGAACAACTCGTTTTTTAAAACCAATAACTGGCTTTTAGAAAACATCGATAAAATTCGCCACATTCCAACGACGATCGTGCAAGGCCGCTACGACATCGTCTGTCCCATGAAAAGTGCTTGGGAGCTCCACCGTGCGTTTCCCGAGGCGACCCTGAAAATAATTCAGGATTCTGGACACTCCGCTAACGAGCCCGGAATACGAGCTGAATTGATTTCGACAACTGAAAAATACAAAAGTCTTTAATTACAAAAACACGCTGAACAGAAAAATGGAATTTAGAGCTCCGTTTTTCACTGCTAAAAGCTGATTTTTTAACCATGGAAAATTACATTTTATTCTGGTGCATTTATTCCAACCTCATTCTTTACCATAAGCATTTCTTATGCGGATTATGGAATCATATGAATTGAGACGTATGCTATTTTACTATTTACTCAGTCCCACGAACCGGTTGGGGAACTGGTGAGTCAACAAGGCCAAAAACTTTGTTGAAACAAGGGTCCGAAGTTCAAGGGGGGACAGAATGAATTTCAAGGGGAATACAAAGCAAGCATGCTTATCAACAGTAGGAAGTCTTTTATTGGCTTCTTTACTTAGTTTCTCGTGCGCACCAAATAAAACAGCAGAACAAGAGTACGCAGCACGTACAGAATCCAATTCACAAATCGTGGGTGGAGTTACTGCCGATGCGAATTATCAAAACGCAAATGGTGTTGTCGGCCTATTAATGACCACCCAAAATTCCCTTGGCATGGAATCGCAATCCATCTGCACTGGAACGTTAATTGATAAACGTATTATCTTAACGGCCGCACATTGTATTGCGACTCCGGGATTATCTAATATTATCGTTTTCTTTGATCATGACATGCAAAAAGCAACTGAAAACCGTTTACGTTTTGCTTTAACAGGTACTGTTCACGAAAAATATATGACAGAAGTTAAAGACAACGATCCTAATGCTGCTGTTGCAAATTGGAACGACATTGCACTTTTAGTTCTGAACGAAGACGCTCCTGCAGATGTTAAAATTGCAAAGATTGCCGCACCAGGAACCGCTCTTAAAAAAGGAAACTCTTTAACGTTAGCTGGATTTGGAATTACCAATGCCGTTATTCGTAAAGAAGTTAAAAAGAACGGCAAAACAGTTGTCCAAGAACTTGCGGGTGTTGGCGACGGGATATTACGTAAAGTTGATGGAATCTTAGTGGCGCAAACAATCAATAACGACCACGAAATTGTTTTAGATCAAAAGAAAAAAGGTGCTTGTCACGGTGACTCTGGTGGACCAGCATTTCTAAAAGCAGCTGATGGTTCAGTGATTCAAGTTGGTGTTACTAGCCGTGGTTTAGAAAAGCTTGGTAATTGTAATACTCAGTCCGTTTACACATCAGTTATTGCTCACAACGCTTGGATCAAAACAGGTTCAGCAGATTTATTAAAACAAGCTGTTGAAATCGAAAAACAAATGGCTGAGCAGGCTGCGGCTGAGCAAAACAAAGCTACACCTGAAGTTAAGCCTGAAGTTAAACCTGAATTACCAACGATCGCTGGAAATTGATCAACTGCAAATCCTTAATTACGTCCGTTATTTGATTGAGCGGGCGATTAAGATGCCGAGGGGCTTAGGTTGATCTAAATGAATCCGGTGACCACCTAAAAGGATGTGAAGATGCTGAATCTTCACATCCTTTTTTAGTTTTAAGGCTATATCTAAAAATTTTTGATCCTGTTGTCCAACAACCCAATGAACTTTTTCTTGGTGAGTCTTCAAGACGTCTGAAAAGTCTTTTTGTTCTGCTAAACTTAGATTCAACAGTGCATCGATTAAAATAGTTTTGTTCCACTGATCGATGGGCGAAGAACTTTTTGCAGTTCCTGCAAAAACTGTCTGAGTATTCCACTGAATTAAAAAGTTACTTTGATCCAGCTCGCGAAGTTTTAGGGCCCAGTCTTGGTCTGCGATTCGGCGATCCGATTTTTCAGATTCTGTTTTGAGGCCAGGATTTGTTGAAACAAAAAACCACTGATCAAAATCGTTTGGAAAAAGTTCGAGCCAACACAAGCCCAACCGACCACCCAATGAGTAACCCACAAATGTCTTAGTGTCGTCAGAATTTGTTAGCATTGAAGATAAAAAATAATCGTCTCGGATTTTTCGCACAACCGATTCAAAAGTCATTGGCGCAGGCCATTTAAAATTTTCGAATAAACTAGGGATAATCCAGTCTTGGCCGGTAGCTTTTTTTTTGAGTTCGTCCCATTCTGAAGCTGAACCTAAAAATCCATGAAGTGCAAAAATCATTGATGTTCCGCAGTTAATAATTTTAAAGCTTGGTCCTTAAGCCGAGAATTAAACTGATCCGAATGTTTATTATTAATTTTAATTTCAACGACGACATTTTTACCTTTAGGGATTTTAGCCAATGCTGTGATAGTTTTTACTTCGAAATAGTGCCAGCCAAACATCTGCGCCCAGTTTTTAAAACTGAGCTTATGACCATTCAAATATTTTTGATTTTTAAACAACCGCGAAAATATCTGACCACCTGAATTATTAATTACTACGATGCACTTTTGTGATTTTTTTGTTGATGTCGTCATTGTTAAGGCGGCTAAATCATAAAGGGCCGTTAAATCGCCAATAACACACCACGATCGCTTGAAGTCGCGGGCCCAGCCTAAATACGTCGACACCTGCCCGTCGATACCGTTAGCACCACGGTTGCCGTAGACGGATTGTTTTTTTTGATCGAATGTACTGAACTCATCCCACTCACGAATAGGTAAGGAATTTCCTAAATAAAGCGGATCGTTTCCAATAACTTCTGAAAGTGCCCTGATGTAATTCTGTTCGGAATTCTTATGTTTCTGTAAAAGTTTTGCCTTTTCAGTTCCGATTTTTTGGTTGAGGAGTTCTAAATTTCGATGACTTCGTCCGGCGACTTTGAGTCGACCAAGTTCTGACAACGGAAACATGCGTGACAGTCGTGATAAGCCCGAGTAATTTCGCTCGCTAAAACTAAGCACAGTTACATTTTTCAAACTATATTCTAAGTCGCGCCATAATCTAATCGTCGGAATTCCACCAATACGAACAATTGAATCAAAATGATTTTGGCAAAGCTGAATACTATCTTGATTTGATAGCGAATAAAAAACGTGACTGAGCTCTTGGGCCTTTAATGCACTATGATTTTTTAATCCACTCAGCGATTCTGCGATAAAATAAAGTTTACTCTCTTTTAAAAAACGCACAACCGAGTCGCGATGTTGAGGGCTCATTTCCGAAATCAAAACAAGTGGATTTAACTTTCTAGGTTCTAAACTTAAATGTGGAAATTTCTGGGCGTCTAATTTTAGATTAACTTTTTTAGTCGGCGAGGAACTAATTTGGTCTAAAAGTGGCTCTTCAAAACTAACGTTAATATGAAATGGTCGGTCCGGATTAAATTGAACTGAAAAATCTTTTTCTTCGACGTCCCAATCAACGGCCGCCGCACAGTACTTTTGAAAAAGTCCTTGCTGTTCAATGGCTTGTGGAGCCCCCGAGCCGCGATACGCTTTAGGGCGATCCGCAGTAATAACAACAAGCGGTAGTCCTTGGTAGTAAGCTTCGATGATGGCCGGAAAAGTCTCTACGGACGCAGTCCCCGAAGTCGTCACCACTGCGATGGGCCGACCCGTGGTTTTAATTCGACCTAAAGCATAGAATGCGGCCGAACGTTCCTCGAAAAAAGACGTAATAAAAAATTTAGTTTTCGCTTTTTCTAAAAATTCAACAATTGGAATATTTCTGGCGCCTGCGCAAACAACAACTTCTTGCACCTGCATGTCTTGAAGAGCAAATACAATTTGTTGTACTAAGTCGGCGTTGTTCATTTACGAAGTCAGCCCTAACATTTTTTTAACGGCATCCATTTTATAAAGAATTTCTTGGTACTCAGATTCAATCTGACTGTCTTTCGTGATTCCACACCCTGCAAAAAGTTGCAGTTGATTTTTAGTCCACTGGACGCCACGAATTCCTACGACCAAATGAGATAATTTTTGACTAACCAATCCAATAGGAGCCCCAAAACTTTTGCGGTCCGATTGTAAAGGCAACATTTGGATTTTTTTATTGACGTCAATATCACGTGGGTAAATCCCCAAAGCGGCCGTCGGATGCAAATCGCGAATAACATCTAAAATCTGTTCGACGGAATTATATTGAAATTCCAAATGAGTTTTTAAGTGGGCTAAATTTTTTAGTTCAATCACTTCAGTTTCGGATTGTCGAACGCAGTCTAATCCGGCCAATTGATTTTTAATATCTTTGATCACAATTTGATGTTCATTCCAAATTTTTGGGTCGTTGTAATCATTTGTTAAGTCGGCATTTTTTGGCCAGGTGCCGGCTAAGGCCATTGTGGTCATCGTTTTGTCTAATGGAAAAGACTGAAATAAGAGCTCTGGAGTGCGCCCGATGAATCCGTTTTCTTGATCCCAAAATCCATAAATCCAACCATGTGCCGTCGAATCTGCTAATAAATTATTGATCAATGTTTGGGGATGTAGTTGAGACGGCAGCGGCGCATTTGAGAGTCCAATAGGAACTGCTTTTTCTAAAACGCCTGCACTAATTAATTTTTGCAATTCCAAAAATTGATTTGTAAAATCGCCTTTGAAATCTTCAGACCATTGCAATTCAGAAAAATTTATTGTCGTTGGTATACGTTGATTCGCTGAAAAATCCTGAAATTCTTTCCTGTTGAGCCACGCCGTTGAGTGTGGTCGATAGGCCTCAGTTAAATCGCTTTGCGCAGTTAAAAAATCCCAGTAGTTCGGTTTAATCAAAAGATCATTTAAACCGAGCTGTTCTTTGAAGGATTGCCTCTGTAGAGTAACAGCTTCAAATGGGCCCTGAGCCACAAAAATTTGGTCTTCGTTGACTTGAACAACAAATCCCGATTTCCAAAAAATGTTAGAATCAATATGTTTCATCTGAGCCATCACCTAATGCTGACCAACTACCTATAGCGTACTTAAGCCAATGAATATAGGTATTGTTTATTTACTAAGCCAAAAAAATGTATCATATTATTGTCCAGAAACATCTAGCGTGCTATTAGTTTCAAGCTCTATTTTTTCATACGGAGTACTAGTGACTGTAAGTTTAGAAGTGCCAAAAAAGCAACCAATTCCATCATCGTCTCGCATCCAAGTTAAAATCGGTCAGATAACTTTTGGTGGTCCTGCGTTTGTGGTCATTGCTGGTCCGTGCTCGATTGAATCTGAAGATCAGTTTTTAAAAACTGCAACGGCTGTTAAATCTGCGGGCGCAAGCGTCCTCCGAGGCGGCATTTGGAAAATGCGAACTTCACCGACGTCGTTTCAAGGTTTGGGAACTTCGGCATTAAGTTATATTAAATCTGTAAAAGAAAAAACAGGAATGCCGTTAATTTCTGAAGTTGTGGATCCTCGTCACATTGATTCGATTTATGACATGGTTGATGCATTTCAAGTTGGCGCGCGCAACATGCACAATTACGAATTATTAAAAGAGCTTGGAAAACAAAATAAACCGGTCATGTTAAAACGGAATTTTTCGGCTTACGTTGAAGAATGGTTCAAGGCCTCTGATTACATTACCCAAGGTGGAAATAACCAAATCATTCTTTGCGAACGTGGGATTCGTACTTTTGAAACTGCAACTCGTAATACTTTAGATTTAAATTCAGTTGTTTACGCAAAAAAATATTCTCCGTTTCCTGTCATTGTCGACCCTTCGCACGCGATTGGAATTTCGGATTTAGTCCCTCAAATCTGTTATGCCTCGGCGGCCGTTGGTGCCGATGGAATTATCGTAGAAGTTCACCCTGAACCAAACGTGGCCCTATCAGATGCCGAGCAAGCGTTAGATTTTAATCAATTCGACAAAATGATGCGACAGTTAGAACGTGTATTACTGGCGTTTGATCGCCCTTTACAAAAGCTCGTATGAATTCAAACTTAAAAACACAGCCAACTCAAGCGATGAACAAGCCGGATCCGCAAGTGATTCAAAGCATGTTTTCTAAAGTAGCTGCAAACTATGACCGTGCAAATACAATTTTATCTTTGGGTATTCATCATTTATGGCGCGATAAATTAGTTAAAAAATCTGGCGCTAAAGCTGGCGATCAAATCTTGGATTGCGCAACTGGAACTGGGGATTTAGCAATTGCGTTTAAAAAAGCCGTAGGACCATCAGGGACTGTTATAGGAACTGATTTTAACGAGGCGATGTTATCAACCGCACCATTTAAAGCCAAAGCGAAAAATTTAGATATTAAATTTGAAATTGCCGATGTGACTCAACTGCCCTATGCCGATCAAAAATTTGATATCTGCTCTATTTCATTTGGTATTCGAAACGTGAATGATCCTGTTAAGGCCCTTCAAGAAATGGGTCGCGTTTGTAAACCCGGTGGCCAAGTGATCGTATTAGAGTTTGGTCAAATGAGTATTCCGGTTGTTTCAAATTTGTATGGATTTTACTCTGAAAAAATCTTACCTAAATTAGGTGGGGTCGTGACTGGCCAGCATGAGGCTTACAACTACCTTCAAAAGTCATCAGCGGCCTTTCCTTGCCGCGAAGGCTTTTTGAAGCTAATGATTGAGGCTGGCTGCTTTGCTAAGACTGAATTCGTACCAGTAAGCCTAGGCATTGCTTATATCTATATTGGTCATGTTAAGAATTAACTTTATAACTTTATTAGACCGGTTAGAAATTAATTTCGACTGTCTCATTCTGATCAACCTGTTAGGTCGACACATACACCTGTAAAAAAAATATTCGACTGTCTACCGCTAAAAGGCACTGCTTTCGTTTTAAGACGTTTTTGCGGTGCGCTCATTTTGCAATTACCTACTGTATCAAAGGGGGGCTAATGAAGAAGTTTCTAGCCTGTTCAATTATTCGAAGTTACATTTTGTTTGCCTTAGGATGCTCACAACACGGCATGCAAGCACAACGTTCTATTGCTTCAATCAGCCCGGTACAAACCTTTGAAAACGTTTTTGAAAAAAGCGCTGACCTGAGTGATGACGAATCCTATTCAATTGAATTACGCCAGCAAGAATCATCTGACTATGGTATTACCATTGGTGTTGGCGCAGTTCCGCCTCCTCCACCGCCGACTCCAGTGGCGATCAATTCTGACCCATTGGTGATTCAAATTATTCCAAATTCAAATTTGCTGTTATCAAATCCAGCTAACGGCGTTGTGTTTGATATATTTGGCGATAATTTTGCGGCCGGTCGCCGTAAAGTCAGTTGGACCATCGGTTATGCTTTCGCGTTTCTAGCGTTACCCGATGAAAATCAAAAGATTAATAACATCAATCAACTATTTGGTGATCGCACAGTTGGACCAGATCGCAAAATAGCGGCTCATGGTTTTGATGCTCTTCAAAAATACGATGGCTACCTTGGCGAAGGCAACTATTCATTAACTCAAAGAAATTATGTTCTAGATAAGAACGATGCTTTCTTTTCCAAATTCAGATTATGGATTGATAAAAACCGCGATGGTCAATCCTCGGCTGACGAACTGCAGTCACTAGAACAAGCGGGTATTACTTCGATCAATTTAAGATACGATGCAAAATATTCTGAGCGCGACCAGCACGGAAATATTATTGCTCATAAATCGCATGCAAAAAAGCAAGATGGCTCAACTGCCTTAGTCTTTGATTTATGGTTACGAATTGATTCGATAGCTCAATAACCAGTTCAGTAATTTTTAATATTTGCTTTGGGGGAGATTTATGTTCAGAAAAATTATTTTATATATTGGTTTAATTTTACTAGGAATGTTTTTTCAAAATTGTTCGGGTACCAACTTTGGTTCATTAAGCTCAGGATCAGACGACGAAACTCAAGCTCCTGAATCTTACGAAGACCTACCGGTAGACATCACCAGTATCGTTGAAATGCCAAAGATCGTAACAGCGATTCCTGATTGCCAACCAAACACGATGTGCCGCATTCAATTCACAATGCAGAAAGCCTTAACTCTGCCAACATCTTTTAAGTGGCGCACCGATGATGATGCGAATTCAAAATGGAAAACCGACGTGCTACCTCCCAATGTTATTTGGGGCATCGTAGGCCAGCACTATGTGGCGGCCGAAGGTGAACTTACATTTAAAGCTGGCGAAACGACAAAAACGATTGATGTGCAAAACATCAATCAGACATCGAATGGGATTCGTTTGAAAGTTCTTTTGAACAATTGCAAAGTTGGCGAAATTTCTTATCGTTGTCAGTTGTTTTTCTAAGCTGTCTTTCTAAACCGTATCCGTTCTACTCCACAACAAATGATCCGCTAACACAAACCATGCAATGCTTTCGATGACAGGTAACGCCCGCGGAACAATGCAAGGGTCGTGGCGGCCTTTTTTTGCGACGTCTTTAATTGATGACGTCGGTTTAAATCCTACACGAAAAATAATATCTTCACCTGTGGTAATTCCGCCGCGAATTCCGCCGTAGTTTTTTGATTCCATCTTTTTATGGAACTCGGTTCCCTTTAATTCTATTGAATCAAAACCACCGCCTAATTCAAAACCCGTTGTTGCACCCAAACTCATTGTTGCAAAGGCAAGATCGGCCTTCAGTTTATGAAAAACGGGTTGACCTAAATTTTTGGGCGGATTTTTAATAATACACTCGGCGATTCCACCATAGCTTTCTCCATTTTTTTTGGCGTCTTCCAAAAATTGGATCACTTTTTTAGGTAAAATGTCTGATGGAGTTAATTTATACGGTCCAATTTGCGTGGCCGCAACTTGAATTTTAGTTTTTGGCGAAACTTCTTTCAATAGCATCTGAGCAAAAGAACCGGCAATCACACGATTTAATGTTTCGCGCCCTGAGGCTCGTCCGCCACCGCGATGATCGCTGTGCCCGAACTTACTTTTCCATGTATCATCGGCGTGGCCAAAGCGCGGTTGCTGTTTAATTTTTTTGTAGTCTTCAGATTTTTGATTATGATTTTTGACGGTAACAGCAATTGGAGTTCCTAACGATTTTCCCTCGAAGATGCCGCTTTGGATTTCGAAATCATCAGATTCTTTTCGCGCGGAAACATAACTGGTTGCACCAGGTTTTCGTTTATCTAAGTTGGCCTTTAATAGGTTTACATCAATTTTAATTCCCGCAGGAAACCCATCCAAAACAATTCCATAACTGGGGCCGTGACTTTCGCCAAAGCTTACAAACTTAAGTCGTTCTCCGAAAATATTTGCGCTCATGTCAGATTTGCTCTCTCTAAAAGTTGTTTAAAAAATTTAATTTGCTCGGCGGCTTGTAATCGAAATAGTTCTAGGCCCGATACGTAGTTGGCCTTGTTTTTCAAATTAAGCGCATATTCTATACCCATTGAACTCTCGATATAGTTAAAATCTATAATTAGACGTGGAGACCACTCTGTAGGCGGCATTTTTGTGTTTTCGGTTCGTGGTGCCGCCCATATTACAACAGTTGGCAATGCATTAGAGTGTTTCTCAACTTTGCTTTTTATGGTGCCTTCACGTGATGAATAATAAAAGAATTGAGGGAAGTCGTCCTGCATTTGTTCAATGACTCCGCCACCGCCCCAAACTGCAATAATATCCGACGTACTTAAATAATCTTGGCAAATGGTATCAATGGCCATGATATCGGTGTTTTTGCCGATCCATTCTTTAAAAAAATAAATCGAGTTACAGCCCGTAACTCCGGTTGAATCTGCGGCCAAACTCTTTAGTGGACTAGTGATTGCAGCGGTTTTTAAGCCAATTGAAACTAAAAATTTAGTGGCCATTTCAAAATTCATTTCATCGAGGGGAATTGCAAAAGTTGAATGATTAAAATAGTTATTATGGACTCCGGGCGTCCGTGAATGCTCAATTGGCCAACCCATGACGGCCGAAAACATATTTTGATCTTGCGATAGCCGCAAAATAGTTTCGTAAAAACTAGGTTGATCTTGGATGTGCGAATACTGCGAAATAAAATTCAATTTTTGCTGAGGTAAAATAAACTCGCGAAACCAACGCCAAACTGAACTATCACCATACACCGGATCAGTTCGTGGCAAAAAAGACCTGCGGTCTGGTTCCTCGCGTTGCCAATTGAATCCCTGCTGTAACTCTTCCCAAGTTTTTACGATAGGACACAATTTTAAATGCTGTAGTTTATATGGATCCAGTTGTTGAATCGCTTTATTTAAGTCTTCGTGATGTGAAGAAATAATTCTACAGTGATTAACTTCATCTTCATTCGGCGTCTCGAATTCAAGAGCCCAATCGATCAAAAGTTGATCTTTAATAATTGGAATTAAATTTTTACCTTTTTCGTTTCTAATTGAAACAATGAATCGATTCTTTTGCTTAAGGAATTCTAGAATTTCTTCGTTAGTAAATAAATCCGTACGTAGTTCAATATGTAAAAATTTTTCTAACAGCTGCTGCTTTCCTGGCTGCAAAGTAACGTAGGACTCAGTAAGGCTGACTCCCTCGACAAAAACAGTGCGCTCAGCATCGTTTGTTGTGACGGCTTCAGACATTTCGTAAACCCAGTCGCTAAATTTTAAAAATGCTGGTTCACGTTGACTGAATCGGTACTTATACTCGGTTAATGAATCTAATTCTGGATTGAGTCGAGGCCGATATAGAAAAATGCGTCCGTCTTTATCAGTACGTCTTGAAACATAGATGCGTTCAAAAATATTTGGGATTGTACTGACGTCAAATCCCCCACCAACCGCAATGACAAACGAATCCTTTTGAGCAATTTTGTTAAATATTTGAGTCTCTAATTTTCTGAATTCGGCTTCTCCGTGGGCCGCAAAAAATTCAGAAACACTTTGGGCGGCGTGATTTGCAATTTCCTGATCTAGGTCATAATGATCCACATCTGGAAAATAGGATTGATGGCGCTTCAATAATTCAGTCTTACCTACACCGCGATGGCCGAAAAAAATTCGTTTCATAGCGCCGCCGCCGTAAGATTAATGTGCTTAAAAAAATCAGGATAACTTTTTTGAACGACTTCAGGATGACGAATGTCAATTGGATAGTGACCTAGTTTTAATAACGCCGCGGCCATGGCCATCCGATGATCATCAGCTGGATCAAAAGTTATTGATTCCTTAGGGCGCTCGCCAGTAAAAGGCTGGATGATCATTCCATCTTCTAAAACTTCATGCTCGATTCCACAAAGCTGCAAAAGCTCAGACGTTTTTTCAAGCCGATCAGACTCTTTGTACTTTAAATGTGGAGCTCCAAAAAATCGCGACGGTGTTTGTGCAAATGCAGACAGTACACACAATACCGGAAACAAATCAGGCGAATCACCAATATTAAATTCAGTTCCAATAAATGAACTTTGTTTTTTAATAACAAACTGCGAACCACTGATTTGATAATTGATTTGCATTTGGTCAAAAATTTTTAAAAATACTAAATCGGGTTGCGAACTATTGACCGACCAATTTGTGATCGTGACATCGCCACCAATAACTGCGGCACATATTAACGAAAAAGCCGAGCTCACATCTAACTCTGTTTTTAAAACGGTGGATTCTGCTTTTAATCCGGCGGGTAAAGTTAATGTGTGGTTGTCCACGTGGATATCCACACCAACTTGTCTCAGCAAAGCTAGCGTCATTTGCAAATAGCTTTCTGAAATGACGTGGTTACTTAATTGTAAAACTAAACGAAATGGTAAATTAATACTTGATAATAAAACAGCAGAAATAAACTGACTGGAATTTTCTGTATTAACGAAAATAGGAAGCCCCGTATTGCGCCATCCGTCGGAATGGATGTCTAATCCATCACTTTTTAAATAACTTCTGACGCCGACGCTTTCCAAAAAATCAATGAGATCTTTCTGCGGACGTTTGATCAATGCGGGGCTTGCTTTAATAAAATAGCGGCCGGGCTCGCGCGATAACCGCACAGCTAAAAACCGAAACGTGGTTCCGCCGTGGCCCGCATCAAATGTCGTTTGACCATTACGCCAATCGATCAAAGATTTTTGTAAACGGACGACATCATCGGCTAAACTAGACCCTTGAATTGAAATGGCTGGATTCCACGACTGCAGAATCAACGCGCGATTCATCCAAGATTTTGATGCTAATAGATCACCGCTAAATTTAAACATCAAAGAACGAGCCTTTATTTTTTAAATAATTATACATCGTAACTACATCGCCTGCAGGAATCGCTTTTACAACGGCCTGACTCCGTTTTTTTATAAAAATGAAATTGAGCTTAGCCCCGCTGGTTTTTTTATCCTGAAGCAACTTATCTAAAAACGCAGCTTCAGAAATTAAAAAAGCTTCACGCAACTTTTGCAAAAGATTCGGATTAAAGACCGATTGTTCAATTTTCTGTAAAATCGCAAGAGCTTCTTTCGGGTTCATGATCTTTTTACGAACACTGAAGTGAATCGCAAAGATCATTCCGAATAAAATTGCAATTCCGTGAGGCCATTGCTTTTCGGACTCTATAATATGACCAACAGTATGTCCTAAGTTTAACAAATATCGAATTTTTTTAGTTTCATAGGGATCTTTACGAACGATCGCATTTTTCATCGCTATATATGATTTTAGATTTTTTAAAACAAAATTAGCATCTAATTTAAAGTGGCTAAACGCTTTTGCCGAACTTAACAAAGTAATTTTCAAAATTTCGCCAGCAGATTCCAACAGGCGTTCTGCCGGTTGCAGTTTTAAAAGTTCGTCACAAATGATGACCTCGTTGGGAAAATAAATTGTACCAACTTGATTTTTAACGCCATTTAAATTTAATCCATTTTTTCCACCATGGGCAGAATCAACGGCGCAAAGCCAGGTGGATGGGACTGCTGTCCAAGGGTGTCCCCGTTGATAAGTTGCCGCCACAAACCCAACGAAGTCCGTTACTGATCCACCACCGATAGCAACAAATGTAAAATGCCGATCCAGCTTTTTTTCAATAGCCATCTTTTGAATCTGGTTTAAGGCTTCTACGTAGCATTTTAAAGTTTTTAGATCTTCGCCCGCTTGGAGCGCTAAACGACTGGGATAATTCCGAATCCATGTGGCAAATGCTTGAAATTGGGTCAATCGAGCGTCGAAAAGAATAAAGCTTTCTGATGGATCAAATTTAAGATGATTTATAGTCTTCATTGCTGCAGAGAATTTAGACCAGAAAATCGACTACGTCACTCTCGGAGTGACG
>JAYVHE010000103.1:0-2412 GCA_043771495.1 Bdellovibrio sp.
GACTCATGATGCAACCTCGCAGTTCAGCCAATTAGAACTTTGCGAAGATCATACCGGTCATTATTCGATTAAACGCTTCTGAGCTCAGAGAACTGTAAAAAGATTAGACGGAAATGACGAGCTGTAAAATTTACAATCAGTTGCGATGGCCCATCAAGATTAAGAACGGATTCCAAAAAAACCGCTTATGCCTCAGCACCCAATGTGTCTGCTGGCCAAATGCATTTTGAAATTCGCCCAGTGTGTAAGACCTATTTAAGCTTTTACGACCGTCTTCCATCAAGAGAGGATCCGTAGACGCCGCAAAATTTCCAACAACAAAAAACAGCGGATTTAAGAATTTTCTTTCAAAATCGGCCATCCAAAAACCTTGTTTTGCGACTCGACGGACATCATTAAACATATCTGCAACCGTCGCCAAAGGATGGATGTGATGTAACACCTGAACACAGATGATAAAATCAAATTCGTTGTCTTGAAATTGTTTGAGGTGTGCGTCTTTGGATTCATGTTTATGAATCGTTAGATTTTCACTAGCGTGATTAGCTACGACCCAAGATAAAATTTCTGGGTCTAAATCCATAATGTGATATTCAATCGCAAAGTCATGATCAGGGGGCGCACGTAAAATCTCGCGAGCTAAGCCTCCACTACCACTGCCTATTTCTAAAATTTTTAAAGTTTTGTTTTTAGGAGCCTGCGTTTTTAAAAAACTAAAGAATTCCTTAATTACGGTTTTGTAGACTCCTAAAACACGATTTGTGCGATCAAGCTCTGTTAAATATTTTTTACGCAACTCGATTGGGAGTTTGGGGTCATCTAAGGCTTCTTGTTCATTAATTTGTGGAGGTATTATATTCATAAATTAAAAAAATTCGGCAGACCCCAATTAGGATCTACCGATTGTTAAATAACTAACTAGAATAGTTTAAACCGATCATCGAACGTTTGCATTTTTTTGTTATGCTCTTCATCCAAAACACGACGGTTATACATGTCTGGCGATTGGCTGGCTGTATTGAACTTTTCACGGAATAACACGAAGTCAAAAGTGTCAGCCATGATTGATTCGCCAACTTCTTGTAAAATATTAACGGCTAAATCTGTATGCTTTGGATCTTGCTTCCAACGTTCTAAAGAGCGACCCACTAAAAAGCGATTTAATGTGTTAATGCTGGTGTGATCTAAAGTTAAACTTTGAGTTAACCCGTAAATATACAATCCGTACTCTTGTTCGCTGAGCGAAGATTTTTTGCTCATATCTACAAGCAATGTATGCCACGGCAATTGCTTTTCAACAATTCGACTCGTTTGCTTTAACTTGTTAATGTAGGCCTCATAGGCGCGATTCAAGTTGTTAGCACCACGAATTAAAACGGCATTATTTGAATCCATGTAATAAGAACGAACATCAGCATTTGCCGAACCAACGATTAAGTCGTTACCGATCAATGTTGTTTTTGTATGTAATGATTCAGCCATTTCAGGATTTTCAGAATATTCGAAGTACTTCAACTTAGGAAAAAATCGTACGTAATACTGTTTATGTTTTTCTGCGTAAGTTTCCAAGTTGTAATAGTGCGAGAATAACGCAACCGTTTGGTAACGCGCTAAAATATTAATTGGTCCTAAATCGGTTGTGGCTTCAGAGTTTGAAATAAATGTAATTTCAACGCCAGAGCAATCGCCCCAGTCATTATTCATCATTTTAGCAATCGAGTGAACTAAGCCTGCGGGCATAAATAAGTACGCCGTGTGGAAGATCGCTTGAACATAGGTTTTCCCAGGCGCTGGATTTGGATCTGTTTTTTTAATTTCACGACTTTTTACGCAGGCATTTTCTAATCCGCGGTACCAAGCGTAGTGAATTTTTTTACCATTTTGAATTTCAGAGCCGTATTTTGAACCTGCAATACGTTTACTGACATTTGAGTCATCGGCTTCATGTTCTTTAACATGCGTATTCTCTAAGTAAAAAACTCGAGCCGATTTTAAATCAGCTTCCGACAATTCGCCAAAAGGATTACTTGGAGTACGTGAACGTGCGTAATCTTTGTATTGACGTAATTTAGGATCTTTTTCCTTTGGATTAACTAGTGACTGTGCTTTCGTAGCCATCATATTTTCATAGGACATTTCAATACGTTTAGCTTTGTCAGCGTAGTCAGGTCCTACCATTGGCAAAATCATCTCTAAGCACTCAGCAAAATCTTTAACTTCGCCTTTGGCTTTTTTCTCGGCACAGGCACCAACGGCGCGCTCAGCCGGGCTGTAGGGAACGCCTTCAACTTTTGCTGTATTAGCAATAAAGTCGTTTGGCATTTCTTGATTAACTTTTTCTAAAGTCGCCACCATCTTATTATTAAATAACTTGTCAAACGACGACGCCATATCTGCTGCGCCATTGTTATC
>JAYVHE010000104.1:0-4033 GCA_043771495.1 Bdellovibrio sp.
TCTGATCCCATTCAGAAAGGTAAAACTCGTAATCAAACGGTAAGATTTTTTGCGAAGCATTTGGATTTAAGTAGCGGGCAGAAACGCCGTCCCAACCCGTGAACGATCTTACATCGACGCTACGATCAGTTTCAAAATTTGGCGCGTAGGTCATTTTGCCGCCGCCATTGGGAATATCCACCGACAATGTCGGTAACGCTAAGCCTGATAAATGACCCCATAGTTCCCTTTGAATTTCCAAAGACTCATCGATTGAAGTTCGCAGGTGTTCAGTACCCATTGAAGGATCACACTGAAACATGTAGTAAGGCTTCGCGCGCAAATACAAAAGCCGGCGCGATAACGCCTGCACAATGGCCGGATGATTATTCACGCCATTTAATAAAACCATTTGATTCATCACTGGAATCCCATGATCCACAAACATTTCCACAGCTTTTGCTGATTCCAAAGTTAATTCACGAGGATGATTAAAATGCGTCATTAAAAAAACCGGTTTATTTTTTTGAATAATTTTAACTAATTCCGGAGTCACTCGCATCGGCGCAACAACTGGCATGCGTGTACCAATGCGAATAATTTCGATATGTTCTATAGACCGTAAATCCGAAAGCACGCGATCCAACTGTTGGTCGGAAACTGTCAGTGGATCCCCGCCTGATAAAATGACTTCCCGAAGGCCCGTGGTTTTTTTAAAATAACTCAGCGCTTGATCGTATTCGGTATTTTTAATAAACGCCTGATCTGCACCCGTAAAATGTTTGCGTGTGCAGTATCTGCAGTAAACGCTGCAGACATCAGTAATTAAAAACAGGGCCCGATCAGAATAACGATGGATCACGCGTGCGGTGGGTTGATTGCTTTGTTTACGCTCGCCTAGCGGATCTAACTCGGTCGCTAGACTCGGCTGCAATTCAGCTTCGTGTGGAAAAAAAATTCGGCGCAGAGGATCCTGCGGCTGATCACGATCAATCAACGAGGCATAATAAGGAGTCGTTCGGATATTAAAAAGTTGTTTGTTTTCATCTTGAAAATTTCCAGACGTATTCGCATCAACAGCTCGCGATTCTGCCTGGGACAAGGGGGTAAATTGAGCGAAATCGTCCTTGGTTTTAAGAGCATGACGCAACTGCCACGACCAATTGAGCCAGTCGCTGGTGGCCACAGAATCAGGTTTGGGTGCGGGTTTAAACGTTATTTTCACGTTTAAACACACTGCCAGAGGTGATAAATTTTGTCACTCTCTCAGAGTGAGACATTGCCCACTATGGGTTTTGTAAGTTGTTAAGATAGTTCAGGAATTTTTAGAATCTCGAATTGAGCGACCGCGGGATAGACAGGCGTCCTTTTCTGAGACAAAGGACAGGTTAAAATTTACCTGTGATTTCAACATGTTATCAAATTGCGACAATTTGTTTAGTGGCGTGCTCCCTGCTTTTATAGTTAGTAATCGGAGGAGCTTATGAAAAATAACTCATTCAAATTTAACGGTCCTTTCCCTAAGAAGTTAGTACTAACAGCTTTATTAGCCACGGTATTAAGTGGACCTTATGTGTATCAGATCTCTTCCAAGGATTTCAGCACTTCTGAATTTGCCTCAACCGCATCTGAGCTTAGCGAAGCCGACAAACTCGAAATCGCTTATAAAGTTGATGCCAAATTAGCTTTAGCTAAATTAAATGCAATTCCTAAATACAAAGATCTTACTGAGTTACCACCATCAAGTGGAATTACTGACGACGAAGCGTTGAAAGCTATTGTTGCTGCCGTCGAAGTAAAAAAAGCAACATTAGAAGTTAAAAAAGCCGAAGCAGAAAAAGAAAAACTAATAGACGCTGCCAAAAAAGCAAAACTTGAAGAACTTGAAAAAGCTGAAAAAGCCGAGAAAAAGAAAAAAGCTGACGCTGAAGAAGCTAAGAGAAATGATTGTAACGATAAAGACAAAACAGCTTCAGAAAAACGTGAATGTCGCGAAGACGCTAAAAAAGAAGAAAAAGAAAAGAAAACCGAAGAAGCTTCTAAAAAATTCGATGACAAGTTAGAAACAGCTTGGAATTTTTGTGAATCTAGATCTGAAAGAACTAAAGATTCATCAACTCGATCTTCAGACACTGCTGCAGATGTTGAACTGGCTTGCAAATCTAAAGCTTTCGTAAAGGCATTAAGCACTCGCGATAAAAATTTAACAGCAACAGCGGTTAACGCCCAATTTCGCGAATTATTAGGTAATGATTTATTTGCAATGTTATATTCAACAGACGAAAACGATGCCGAACGCGCAAGTATTATTCTTTCAAATATCTTTAACGGAAAAGTTCCAGCACAGTTTGCTGGATTAAAACAAATGATTATGGATGAAGTTCGCAGAAAAGCAGATGCGCCAGCAAAAAAAGTGGCCGCTGAATTTAAAAAAGCCAACACCCTTCCACAAGGCACTGAGCGTACGAATCAGTTTAATGCAGCCTTAACAGCAAAAGGTGAATTAGATGCACGAGTCGATGCTTACAAAGCTTCAATGTTGTACCCAGCAGAAAAAGCGGGCGACCGTGATGCTCTAGCGTACTACCACTCCTCATTTACAAAAGGCATCGACGCCTTAATGTTAAAAGTAATGACCGGTTCAACAACAATCGGCGGCGAAGTCGGCGGAGCCAACCGCGGCGGTGCAACACGAGGCGGAACAAGTACAGAGGCTGCAGTTATTCGCGGCGCAGATGGCAAAATGACTCAATCAGGTGGAGTGGAATACAGCTTGTTACGACCAGGAACGATTGAACATATTAACTTTGGAACTCCGCGGACAACTCGAAGAGCGACTGAGAATGGTACAACAGAGAGCGAAAAATTGAGACTTGGTACTCGCGTTAGTAAGTAATTGAAAGAATTTAAATTTAAGAAATGATTGAGCCACTGCAATGTGGCTTTTTTTCGTTTTTTGAAAAAATCCGGGAGAGCCGTCTCTGGCCCTCCCGGCCACAAGCCTGCAGTTTCCTAAATACGCGATGATGTACAGGATGATTTAGAAAGTGATCGCGGCTTTTGTTGAAAATCCCCAATTGGCTTTATTATCTAAATTTGTAGTTCCAGCTTTCCAAGCATTGCCTGGAGACAAATATCCGAAGCCTGTTGACCATGTTACACGGTCACGAGGTTTGTAAACGAGTTCCAAATCTACTTCGATTCCTAAATCTTTTTTGAAATCCACAAAGTTTCCAGGATTTGTCATCAGCTGCGCATAGACTAATGAAGATTTAATATCGAATTTTTCATCCCAAATATATTTTACACTTGGAGCAATGAACATAGCATTTCCAATAGATTCTTCGTCTGCTGAATTTGCAACTGTGGTTCCAGAGCCAGAACGTGTGATTCCTGTTGTTAAGAAGTCCGCCGCGCCCATACGGTGATTAAACAAAAGCATCGCAACGTCATAGTTACGATCTAATTGGTAACCTTCATACTTTGCTGTTGTTGGATCATCTCCGCTGACAGCACCAAGCTTTGCGCCGAATTCCCATTTAGCATCTTCCACCGCTGGAAATAATAATTCGCTGACGACTGCATAACTGTCCGTCGTGATTTCTTCGTTAGCTGCCGTCACTAGACCAGTTGTTCCAGTTAAGAAACTTCCTTCTAAGCGAATTTCAAATGCCGACCATTTCCTTTCTAAGAAAATATTTACAGTTTTTAAACTAATACCACCCGTTGTTGCAACGGCTCCAGGGATTCCCGATGCGGCGGCATCGTTGGCCTGGTCACTACTTGTGCGTGTTTGATAAAACACGCCCGTCTTTGCGCCGATGTCTTTGTTATCGTATTCAAGAACGTAACTGTTTTCAGAAATCGTCCGACCAATTTCAAAACTGGTTTGTTTAATTTTTGCAAAGATCGGCATTAAATAAAGATTGTCGACTTTAAAACGATACAAAATTAAATCGCGCGTATCCATCCAGTGATCAAATTCACCGAGTCCCGCATTGTGCGTGATCCCCATACCGAACTGAATTGGAGTTCGACCGGCGACTAATTCACC
>JAYVHE010000105.1:0-24394 GCA_043771495.1 Bdellovibrio sp.
CGAAAACACCAGCGTCGAATCCTTATCAAAACTTTTTGCACAGAATTTATTAAAGCAGTTGCAACCAATGGGCGTGCGGAAACTCAAAGTCTCTATCGAGGAAACCCGCGGCCAATCAGCGAGCACAACAATCAAAGTTTAGAAGAATAGTTTAGAATTATAATTTAGAATTATAATTCCGTTGCAGGCACTTCGCGTTTTAAGCGATACGTCCAAAAGCAAATACGTCCTGGATCCGTTATCCAAGAGAGCACGCGATCTTCCACGATTTGTGGAATTCCGTTACAAGCCGTACTCGCAAAATCTGAAAAATTCGTAACACGCGACACATGCCAACTCCAAGGTGCCTTATCAGCGGAATGTAAATTGCGGTTGTGACGGCCAGAGCCCAGTTTAACTTCGCCCACCACAATTTTCTCAGATTGAGGGTTTGCAAGTATTGTTCGAGCCCGCGCGATCATGTCTGGATCTTTAATATGAATAACAAATGAATCTTCGGTTTTAGTTCGGTTTTGAACTTCAAAATAAACGCCGCTTGAGTCCACATTTTTAAAGGGCACCGCGCTGACTTGAATTGGAGCCACATGGGAATGGTGATCTAAATAAAAAACACTGAGTTTTGAATCCGATCTTATTTTAAAATAAGGCCAGCCGTCGATATCTTTTAATAAAATACTTTTTTGCTCAAAACCTTGAATATCAATGGTTCGACTTTTAGAAGTTGATTCATTAAACGTGATAATTTCAATTGTGTTTAAACTCGGGGATAAATTTTTGATCAAAACTTTATGGGTTTTAAAGTGGGCTTGTTTTTTAAAAACCCATTCACCACTTTGTTGAGCACTTGCTTCGTAAATTTCAGCATTGCACTTCATAGAAACCCGGAAGCGGGTATGGTCTGAATTCAGCGAAAGTAAGCTGAGGCGCTTTTGTAAATTCTCTAACGAGTAACCAGAAACTTCGAAATGACTCGTCTGGTACGCATCAACAGTAATGGCGTCTTCATTCATTAAACGAGGATTAAATGTTTGTAAGAAAAATCGAAGCTCGTCATTACTTTGGTTTTGAATTGTTAATGTTCCCACCTCGCAGACTTCGGGCCAGTGAAAAACTTTCCCAAGGCTTGTGACCGGCATCAACAAGATCACGCCTGCGACCAAGGAGATACCAAATGATCTGAATAATCTGGCCGGTGATGGTTTCATACAGGACCCTTCGGCCAGAGTCTGGTCTAACTAGACAAAAAAACTGAAAGCACGCCACTTGTTGCTTAAAATCTAGACTTTCAACTGGTTTTCACTTTGGGTTATTATGACTGGGATCATAGTCACGACGCCGCAAACTGCGTAGACAACGTGTATGAAACAGAAGCTCCATCAAATTACAAAAAATGAAATGATTTCGCAGGATCACTTTGATTCCTTAAAGCATCGCTTAGAATCTTTGGGGTTTACTTCAGGGACTGAAGTCGAAGTTTTAAAAAAGATATCCTTTGGCCAAGTCATTATCGTGCGAATTTTTCAAACCGTCGTCGCTCTAAACAAGTTGGAATTCTCGTGTCTGAAGTTTTAAATCTTACACCGCATGTATCTAAAGTCGCTCTTGTTGGAAGTCCTAACTCTGGAAAAACCACGCTGTACAATTGGCTAACAGCCTCGCACTTTAAAACGGTCAACTATCCTGGAGCCACTGTTGAATACGCTTTTGGTTTTATGCATGAAAAGGGCGCCAAAAATCTAAATTTTCAAGTGATCGATACACCGGGAATATATTCATTGAGCTCGGATTCAGAAGATGAAAAAGTCACTTCAAGAATTCTAACTGAAAGTGTCGATATGAAACCCGACGCTTTGATTTTAGTCGTCGATAGCACTCAGTTAGAACGTCAAATTTATTGGATGAAAGAAATCTTAAAACTGGGTTATCCCATTAGTGTTGTGCTGACAATGTCAGATATCGTTGAAAAACATCTTAATCAAATTGACGCCGAAAAATTAAGTAAGCTATTGAACGGGGCCACAGTTGTAAAATTTGACGGCTTACTCGGTAAAGGACTGAATGAAGTCCTACAGATCGTTAAAGCGACGGAGCTCTCTAAAAAAGCCACTC
The DNA here is from genome assembly GCA_043771495.1 of Bdellovibrio sp. GTDB lineage: Bacteria > Bdellovibrionota > Bdellovibrionia > Bdellovibrionales > Bdellovibrionaceae > Pseudobdellovibrio. The sequence goes on from JAYVHE010000105.1 coordinate 2,110, forward strand.
AGTCCCAATTTAAGTTTACCGAGGCCGGCTTGCAAGCCCTGACCTTAGATAACGTTCGTCAACTTCAAAAAGCAAAAGCAGATTACCTTGAACAAACTTTAAAAATCGATCGATGGGCGTTGCATCCTTTTTTTGGATACATATTTTTCTTTGTATTTATGTCTTTGATTTTCGGTTCGATTTATTGGCTGGCGGCTCCATTTATGGAAATGGTGGATTCCGTTTTTGGTAAAAGTATCGAAGTAACTAAAAACTACGTGCCTGGACGTTTTGGTGATTTCCTGAGTGAGGGAATCATCGCGGCCATCGGCGGCGTGGTCATATTTGTTCCCCAAATTTTTATTCTATTTGTTGGAATCGGTCTGTTAGAGTCTTCAGGCTATTTAGCTCGGGTCGCGGCCCTTGTGAACCGTCCGCTAGAAAAAGTAGGACTTGGCGGTCGATCATTCGTTCCAATGCTTTCTGGCTTTGCCTGCGCCATCCCGGCTATTATGGCCACTCGTAATATCGCTTCTAAAAAAGAAAAATTAATCGCCCAGTTGGTCATTCCTTTTATGTCGTGCTCGGCGCGCTTACCTGTATTTGGTTTATTGATTGGTTTTATGTTTATTGGTCAGAACCCCATTTATGCAGGTGTGGCGTTTACGTTACTTTATTTGCTATCTATAGTTATTGGTGTGATCGCTTCAGCATTTTTGTCGTTGTACTTAAAAAAATATAATTCGATCGGGCACAACTCGTTAACTCTTGAGCTTCCCATGTACCGAGTTCCAAGTTTAAAAGTTATTTTACGTCAAGCGTACGAAAAAATGTTTACGTTTGTAAAACGCGCAGGGCCAATCATTTTTGTTTTGGCATTGGTTCTTTGGTTTGCAACCACATTCCCGCGGCCAGAAGTCGCAGCTGAAGGTGTTACTCCAGCCACCTACGACAGTTACGCGTCACGCTTAGGTAAAACCATTGAACCTATTTTTGAACCTATGGGAGTCGATTGGCGCGTTGGATTTGGACTGATTGCTGCCTTTGCTGCTCGAGAAGTTTTTGTTTCGTCATTAGCGTTAGTCTTTAATATTGTTGGAGAAGACGAAGCCGTTGTCGAAGAAGGTTTGATCAAAACCATGAGCGAGGCAACCTTTGAATCTGGATCGTTGCAAGGACAAAAAGTATTTACCTTTGCCAGTTGTGCCGGTCTGCTTGTTTTTTTTATTATTGCGTTACAGTGTATTTCAACGGTCGGAATCTTAAAGAAGGAAACGGGCAGTTTAAAAATTGCTCTGGGGCATTTAATTCTGAGTAACGTTTTTGCTTATGTGATTGCCGTTATTATATTTCAAACATTCAGACACTTTACTTAAACAGAGTTCAAATAAAACGTGCTTTATTAATTGCCACATTTTATTTGCCACGTTTTTTGAAATAATATTTTCGATACCACCGCGATGTTTTTTTCCAAAGTGAAAAAAGTGTTTCGTCGGGAAAAATATTTACCCGAAATATGGCATAGGGGTTTTCTTCCATCAGCAATCCCCCGGAATCTGTGTTGACGGCATAGCTGTAACCGGCGCGCATGGCTATTTGAGCAAGATCAGAATTCGTGTCTCCATAAGTAAACGCATAAACATTAATCGGTGTCGAAAGTTCTGATTCCAACATCTTTTTGGATTCAGTCACTTCTTTGGTCGCTTCAACATGATCAAGTTCTGGCAAGTGCACATGGCGAATGCCGTGGGAGCCAATTTCAAAGGCTGATGTCAGCCATTGTTGGCGATCAGTTCCAGAAACAATAGCATCACCTGCCTCAGCGTCCACGTGATCCCAATGGTTGGATTTAATTGAACTTTCTGCCAGCAGAAATAATTGGGCACGGTAGCTTTGTCGGCGTAAAAGTGGACTTGCGTTAAGAAGATTGTCTTTGTAACCGTCATCAAAAGTTAAAACCAGAGGTCTTCGTGGAAACTGTTTCCACGAACGCAAGCCTTTACGAAATTTTTCCAAGTCGTTAAAAGTCAATGTCTGCAATCCAAAAAGCTTGAACCACTTTAAGTGTTTTTCAAAATTACTTTTCGTCACAAATATTTTATGTGGTGAATTCAATTCTTGATCCGGAATTTTGTGATACATCAGAATTGGAATCCAGTTTGAGTACTGCCGAAGAAAAAAGGCCGACTCATAAACACGTTCAATTTGAGCCTGAACAAAAACATCAGAAAATTCTTGAATCAGTCGCAGTGCAATCTCAACCAGTTCAGATTTAAAGCCCGGCTGAAATCGTTGCATCAGCCAAAGTTCAATGTGCTGGTGGATTTCGATACTATTAAAATGCGGTCCCGTGAAATCAGCACCAATATCTCCAAAATTAGTTTCTAAATTACATTTTAAATTTTTCGAAGAAAGCAGTCCTAAAAAGCTATACTCACCAAACGCGATACATGGAATTTCAGCCAGCGCAGCTTCAACAGCAACCCGGCCTGAACCGCAAATAAGGTCGAATTGATTTAGAAACTCAAAGTTGATGGTCGCGTTGCCAATAGCTTTGAAGGCAACGGCCGTTTGCAGATTTTGACTGTTGTCTCCGATCACAACAAATTCGTGGTCGATCTTTTTAAAATTTAGAATTTCGTGAGCCGTTGCTAAAAAAATCTCGGTGCGGTGCTTTTTAGGGCCCGTGCACCGTCCGATGACCGCAACTTTTAAAACTTTGCCTGCAGGTTCCGGAGCAGACTTCGGCTCAGGAACTTTCGGCGGTCGAAATTGCGCCACGCCTACGGCGTTACGAATTAATTTAATTCGTCGGGGATCATACCCAAATTCTAAACTCAGCTGCGTCGAAATATTTTCGCAGACTGGAATTAAAAACTCTCCATATTGATTATGAAGTTTTTTAGACGTCGAAATATGCTGTCGTCCATGAATTGTCGAAACTTGCGCCACCTGGCAAGTCGATCCAAAATCATCATCTACTTTTAAAAGAAGTCGCGCGTAATAACAGAGTTTGGCGGCGGCTCTGGAGTGACAATGAACCACCTGTATTTTATTGTCTTTCAAAAAAGTCCGTAAGCTCCGGACACTTTTAATAAATTCAAGCTGAGATAAAGTTTCGACCTGAAGGCGAACCTGCACTCCCAGCGATTTAGCAAAAAAGTCATTCGACATTTGCCAAACAAGGTGGCCTTTGCGAACTTGATTTTGAATCAGGTTCACCGCATAAACTTCGGCGCCTGTCAGATGATTTTGAGATAGTAAGTGGAGTATCCGCATTGGCAGTAGTGTACGCTATTTTGTATAATTTTTAATTACTTTTTTAAAGCGTTCTAACATAATTTTGTCATCACCGATAAAACCAATGCTAAACCTGATTAAGCCACGGCTTAACTTCATTTGTTTTTGTTGATCCTCAGGAATTTCACTCGACGTCGTGAGGGCTGGAACCGTCATCAGAGTTCGCGAAAATCCTAATGAGACTGCATACAGTCCAAATTTCTCGTTTTGCAATTCCTGGGAAACAAGCATGGCTTTATCGGCCGTATCGAATTCTACAGCTAGCATTCCACCAAAACCAAAGCGCGGATTGACGACATCTTTGTAAACCGCGTGCTGAGGATGTGATATTAAACCTGGGTAAATGACTTTAAGATTCATTTTTTCTATTTCTTCAGCAAAAAACTGCGCCTTTTGACTGTGAGCTTGGATCCGAATCGGCAGGTGATCCAGGCGCATATAAAGTTCATGGGCGGTTCGAGGATCCATGGTAGGACCTTTAATCATGACTCGGCCGGTGTTAACATCAATCAACGAATTTATAAAATCTTTGGTGCCGCAGATAACACCCGCGATCATATCAGAAGATCCAGAAATAAATTTAGTACAAGAATGAATGACCACATCAGCGCCGAGGTCAGCCGGCGTAATTAAGCAGGGGGAAAATGTATTATCGACCACGAGTTTGATCTGATGTTTTTTGCAAATTAGCGAAAGCTGTTTAACGGGGGCTAAATTCAAAAGTGGGTTACTGATTGTTTCGACATAAATAACTTTGGTCTTTGGAGTAATGGCTTTTTCGACCGCGCCAAGATCATTCAAATCAACAAACTGGGTTGTAATGTTCTGTTTTGGAAAAACATTTTTAAACAAAGCAAACGTACCGCCATAAATTGTGGGCGACGAAATTATTTCCCCACCATCATCTAAAAGCTGCTCAAGCGTACAGGCAATGGCTGACATACCCGAGGCCACGCCCAGAGCTGATTCGGTATTTTCCAGAGCCGCCATTTTTTTTGAAAACATAATCACAGTTGGATTTGAATGCCGACTATAAAGGGAACAACCTTCCTTTTCACCAAGGAATGTTTGTTCCATATCTTTGGGATTTAAAAAAGTCGATGTCGATGCCAAATCTATAACAGGAACCACTCCACCTTCTTCTCCAAAATGTTGAAGGTCCCGAAGTCGTTGTTCTAAAGTTAGTTTTTGTTCCATGCTCACCTCGGCGGTTCCTCTATATATACATCATGACCTATATACATTTTGGATTGGGTTATCTATTTGCGCGATGCAGAATGATTTGTGATTTTAATTTGTGCAAACCTATAAGTGAATTTAATTGCTTTTTAAATTAAAATTTATGGACTCGACGTGTAAACAAATAAAATGCCTTCTGGTTCCACTTTGGAACTTTTTTGTTTTGACAGACAATTTCAGATTTTGGTTTCGCAGTTAAATATTTAAAAACATTAGAAATTATATTTTGTAAAAAGTGCCAAAGTGGGTTCAACTTTCGGAAGCTTTAAAAAACAACCATGATCAACTCAAGAAAGAGGGGACCGATGCTACAACCTATCAAGAACATGTCAAAGACTGCACATGTAGCTCTAATTGCGACTTTATTAGCGGCAGGTTTTTCTGCACAAGCTAAAGATCGTTATGTCGTTATCTTTAAGAGCCAACAAGGGTTTTCGGCGATGGAAAATTTCATGCGCTTAGAATCAGCTCAAAAGTATGGTTTTAAAAAGTCGTTCAAAAATGTTGGCGGTATGGTTGTAGAAACTGCTGATGCATCAGTAATTAACTCTCTTCAAAATCACCCTGAAATCGCAGTTGTTGAAAAAGAATTTTTCACGCCATCTCCGAAACCTATAAATGGTTTCACAATTTCTAAGAAAAAATATCATGCAGAAAGTAATGCATCGACGACGACCAACGATGTTGATTTAGCTGGATTCACTCCAGGTGAAGCGACTCCGTGGGGAATCGTTGCTGTTAAAGCACCAACCGCTTGGGCGATGTCTGATGGCGGCGCTAAAGCGCGCGTCCTTGTATTAGATACAGGTATCGATCCACAGCACGCGGCTTTAAAAACAAACTTTGAAAAAGGTCGTAACTTTTTTGAAAGTGAAGATGGACCAAATCCAGACGATTTCATCGATGCTGAAGGTCACGGAACTCACTGTTCTGGGACGATCGCAGGTGTTGTTAATGAACAAACTGGTTTCGCTGGTGTTGCACCAAACGCGAAATTATTAATGGGCCGTGTTTGCGGATCATTAGGGTGTTCAAACGTTGCTGTTGTTGAAGGTATCGACTGGGGTATCGCACAAAAAGTTGATGTTATCAGTATGTCTTTGGGTGGACCCATTGGTTCTAAAGCAGAATCATTAGCTGTTGCTCGTGCTGAAAAAGCGAATGTTGTTGTCGTTGCAGCATCTGGAAACAGTGCTGGCGAAGAAGGTTATTCTCCAAAATGTAATGGAACACCTTCACCGTGGGGACCTCCTTGTGGAGTTAGTTTCCCGGCCGCTTTCCCGACGGTAACTGCTGTTGGAGCGGTGAATGCAAAATTAGAAAAGACTGCGTTTTCTCAGTGGGGACCAGAGTTAGATGTAACGGCGCCGGGTGCGGCTGTGATTTCAACAGTACCAACAGGTTCTGGACGTGATTCAGTTGTTTACTTAGCGGTAGGCACTACAAAAGTAAGAGTAAATTCTTCAGCGTTCTCTGGAGTAAAAGCGGTTGCCACTCCGCAAGCCGGTCAATTAGTTCACGTCGGTCTTGGTAAGCCAGAAGATTTCGCTCGTGTAAACGTCGCTGGAAAGTTTGCTCTGATTGGTCGTGGTGAAATTCGTTTCTCAGAAAAAGTTGAAAATGCAATTAAAGCAAAAGCATCTGGTGTTGTGATTTACAATAACACAGATGGTTTGATGCAAGGTTCATTAAGCGAAGACGGTTCTGAAATCGAAACCCCAGTTGTCATGATTGAACAGTTAGAGGGTCAAAAAGTAATCGAGCAGTTAACAGCTGGTGCAAACGTTTCTGCTGAAATTTCAACAGTACCTTCTGATTACGCTTCATTCGACGGGACGTCGATGGCAACTCCGCACGTTGCTGGTGTTGTGGCCTTGATCAAATCAGCAAACAAATCATTAACTCCAGCTCAAGTTCGTTTGATCTTGGCGCAAACGGCAATGAAGTTAGCACCAAATGATACCAACCAATTTGGCGCAGGTATGGTTCAAGCCGACGCAGCAGTTGCAGCGGCTCTTAACTTTAAACAATAATTTTTAATTAAAAGTTTTTAGCAAAAATATATTTCTAAAAAAGGATCTCGAAAGAGGTCCTTTTTTTTGAGGAAAGTAAGATGAAATTAGTCAGTTGGAATGTGAATGGTTTAAGAGCCTGTTCAAAAAAAGGTTTTTTACAATGGTTCGAAAATGAAAAAGCCGACATTGTTTGTGTTCAAGAAATTAAAGCATTACCAGAGAATTTAGACGAACATCATCGAAATCCAATGAAGTATCATGCGTTTTGGAATCCGGCCGAAAAGCTGGGCTACAGTGGAACTGCTATTTTTAGTAAAAAAGAACCACTCAGTGTACAAATAGGAATCGGTGACAAAGAATTTGATCGCGAAGGGCGAGTGATGATTTTAAAATACCCGAATTTTACTTTGATCAATTCCTACTTCCCGAATTCGCAGCGTGATCATGCGCGCCTAGATTACAAATTAAAATTCTGTAACAAATTTCTAAAGGTCGTCCAGGGCCTGCGCGAAAAAGGCGAAAATGTCGTGATGTGCGGTGATTGGAATATAGCTCACACCGAAATCGATTTGAAAAATCCCAAGTCTAATCATAAAACCGCGGGGTTTTTACCCGAAGAACGCACCTGGATGGATCATTTAATTAAAAAAGGTTACATCGATGCCTTTCGAAATTTTGAACCTGCAGGCGGTCACTACACGTGGTGGAGCTATCGTCCTGGCGTGCGCGAGAAGAACGTCGGATGGCGTTTGGATTACTTTATGACAAACTTTGAACACAAAGATCGTTTAAAAAAAACCTATCATCGTAGTGAAGTTTTTGGTTCTGATCATTGTCCGGTGGTTCTTGAACTTAAAAATTAAAACGAATAACTCAAAAACGTTGAGACATCGGAAAGATCATTTTTGGAATAGTACAATTTGGGGTCTTCACCAAGGATGTAGGTGGTTCCCGTGATTTTTTTGAATTGATGAATATTGTAATTCAATGTGAACGAAAAATTTCGAGCAAAGAAAAAAGCGATGCCGGCTTGATAGCCCGTTCCAGAAAGTTTCATACCAGGGAATAAGCTGTTTGGGTTTATCTTGTAGTCAGTGGTGAAAATGGTGCCTAAATAAAGTTTCATTACATTTGAAGCACTGACTCCTAATTGAGCTGCGCCGACCAGGTGAGTAAATGTTGGGTCTTCAGACGCGGCTGGAGTGCTCTTGGTTTTACCTTCCGAGTAGGTTCCGACCAAATCAAGACTGACTCCGAAGGGAGTCTTTACGCCGAATTTTGCACCAACTAGTGGCGAATCGGACTTAAACTCTTGCGTACTGTTTGTTAAATCGACAAGTTTTAAAGTTTGAAATTGATATCCGACTAAGGGTTCAAAGTGCACAAATGAAAAACTATTTTGTACAAAAAAAACTGTGGCTAAAAGACTTAATATTTTCAATTGCATATACACCTAAATATAGCGCGAAACTGATTCATTTTTACTAAGACGTATGGTCAAATTGGTCTTATGTCTAGAATATATATTGTTGTTGCGCTTTTGTTTATAACTTCTGGTTATTGTGAAGCTTTTATTGATAACAATGAATCGTCTATTAATCTCGGTGTGCGGACGTATCCGTTTTCGGGCACCGTTGACGGTCAGCTGAAATCAGAAAAATTAATTTGGGATCAACGTGAGTCGGCACCTTGGAAATTCGCGATGCTCCAATCGAAACTGACCCTGGCCAGTCATGGTCTAGCCGAGGTGGCGCTATCGGTTTTTCCTGTGGGAATTCTGGAGCTTGGCGGAAGTACTTCAACGACCTCGCGATTTTACGAGACCAAAAATTTTGATTGTACACTTGTTTTATGTAAGGGGATTTTGTTGCGCTCGGTGGTTTTTGGCCGGCTTATGATGGGCCACACGTTTTCCTTCGGAAGTTTGTTTACTCTACTTGCGGCCTCACAAACTCAAAGCAAATCCTCGGACGATTCAAAACCATTTGTTGATGAAGTTGAGAAACTCCTGGGCCAGGCTGGGAGTGATGAATTTGCAGCGCAAAGCGTAGCTTTTGGTTTGAAGCGAACCGAAGGAACTGTTTTACTTTTGCACCGACAGGGAAAATACAAAAACACGAACGACAAAAATCAACAAACGTATTTAGTTTATCGAACACAAATTGATTCGTTTCGTGTTTCTGTTGGAGCGGGCCAGTACCAATCCAATCGTTTTCAAAGTGATTTTTCTGCTGTGCTGGGAATTTCACTGACAGACGGCATAACCGCGGCACTTTTTTAAGGAGAAAAATGGAAGCACTCATTGTTGTCACCGGAATCTTAGAAAAAATAATTTTAGTTTTTATGATCGGTCTATCGATCTGGAGCGTTTCGATCATGGTGGATCGCAGACGGACAATAAAACAATTGATCAATCCAGACGATTTCGAATTTTTTAAAAATCAAATCCTAAAGAATGAGTTAAACCCAGAGGCGCGTTCAGGATTTTATGCTGAGGCCATGAAAATACTAGGTTCAGTTAAACCAGTTCAAGGTAAAGACCTTGAGTTAGCCCAAATGCAAATTGACCGAGAAATTTCTTATTACCTCAAAGATAGACGCCAAACATTTAATAAAAATTTATATGTGTTAGCCTCGCTGGGATCGAACGCGCCCTTTATCGGTTTATTCGGAACCGTCCTTGGAATTATCCGAGCATTTGCTTATTTAGGTTCGCAAAGTGGAAGTGCGGCCGTAATGACTGGAGTTTCGCAGGCACTTTATGCGACGGCAATTGGTCTATTAGTCGCCATTCCTGCAGTGACCGCGTATAATTATTTCTCAAACCAAATTAAAAGAGCAACGGCCAATTTGGAATCCTTACGTGATTTATATATCGCTCAATTGTTTAAAAAGAATTAAGAAAAACATTTAAGAAAACATTTAAGAAAACATAGAGGCTTAGTTATGGCAGGACCCATTCAAGACAACGATAGCGAAGAGAGTGATATTTCAGATATTAACATTACGCCGTTTGTTGACGTCGTGCTGGTGCTCCTTGTGATTTTTATGATCACAGCACCAGCGATTATGAAAGATGTTATTAATTTAAGACTCCCAAAAACGGAAACGTCTGATGGCAAGATCATGCAGACGCTTGGTGTCGCCATTAATCGCGACGGCAACATATTACTTAACGGACAAATTACTGATGATGCAGGGCTTGCGACGGCGACCAAAGAGTCTTTAGCTATAGATCCACTGACTCAAGCTGTAATTACGGCTGATGTTGAAGTCGTTTATGGCCGTGTGGTTAAAGTGATTGATTTAATGAAATCAGTCGGGCTTGAAAAATTTGCAGTCCAAATCGAAAAACAGGAATAACTATTAGTTGAATATGACTGTAAAAGCCTTAACTCCAATTCAGATATCTCTTTCGATTCATTTGTCGATTTTATTAGTCGGCGCCAGTATTTATGTTTTTAAATTAATGAAATTTTCAAACCAATCGATCGTGCCGCTCACTATTATTGAAGAGCCCGTGGTGGTGCCTTCGAATTTAGTTTTACAACCACCAAAAGAAAATGCACCGACTAAAGAAATTCCGAAACCGGTAGAGACTCAGAAAGTTTTTGGAGTTTCGCGAAATGCGATTACGGCTGGCGAGTCGGAGGAATCAGCAATTAACGTTAAAAAAGGCAATACTGTCGTCAAAGAGCAAGACGACCTGACATTAAAGGCCACCGACGCCGACTCAATTTTGATTCCTGCGGATGATTTTCTGGTGACTCAAAATGTAAAATTGATTTTTTCACCAAAAGCCCAGCGCACCGAAGAGGCCCGTAAAGAAGGTTACACGGGAGATGCGCAATTGAGTTTATTAGTCGACAAAGATGGAGTTGTTCGCAGTGTCCAATTATTAAATGAATTGAAATTTGGTTTAGGAGATCGCGCCATCGAGATCGCTCAACAACTCAAGTTTTCACCAGCACAGATCAAAGGCGAACCAGTCGCTGTGCGAATTAAATTTGTTATTTTGTTTAAATCGGGAAGTTAAAGTTATGAAGAATTGTTTTAGTGTGACTATGAGCCTTGTTATTCAAATTGTTGTGTTGTCGTTTTCAATGGCTCTTCAAGCCAGAGAAAAAGTGATCAACACGCCAGAACCTGTTGTCGAGACTCCAGTTGTTGTCTCCGGCGAATTTGTCGTTAAAGGTGTTTTGCTTGAACGAGGTCGCAAGGTACCACAGCAGAGTGTAACGATTTATATTTTGCCAGATAAAAAACAGGGCGTAACAAATGCTAAAGGTGAATTTGTTATTGAAGGAATTACGTCCGAGGAATCTACGGTCGTCATTAACAGCCAAGGCTTTAAAAAAATTGAACGTAACATAACGTTTGCAGATTCGAAAGAATTAAATCTAAGACTCTATTTAGAGCGTGAGCAATTCAACGATAGTTTTGAATTGGTTGTTACTGATCCAAATTTAAAGCGCGATCAATCGCGAAAGGCGCTTTCGCGCCAAGAAATTTTTTCGATGCCGGGTGCTAACGGGGATCCTGTGAAAGCACTCCAAAATTTTCCAGGAATCAATCGCACTCAAGGATTTTCCTCACAAATCGTCATCCAAGGTTCGGCCCCAAAAGATACGTCGTATGATTTCGAAGGCCACGAAATTCCATTGGTCTTTCACTTTGGAGGTTTAACGTCAGTTATTATGCCCGAAGCTGTGGATCAGGTTGAATATTTCTCGGTGGGTTACCAAGCTGATCGTTCACGAGCGCTCGGTGGAATTATTTCGCTACGAACCCGCACTCCCGAAGTGAAAGAACGCCCTTACAAATGGTTATTTTACATGGATAACTTAAGCGCCGGAGCTCTTTACGAGGCGAAAATTGACGAATCAAGTTCATACTTAGTTTCGGGACGCTACAGTTATGTTGGATTTTTCTTAAAAAATGCTCTTAAAGATAATAAGGAGGCTAACGAAGCCCTCAGTTTAACCGTGGCCCCTGAGTTCATGGACTTCACCGGAATTTATCACAAACAAATCGCTGAAAATGAAGACTTCAAATTTTCAATTTTAGGTTCACGCGACCGTTTAGCGTTTGTGTTTACCGAACCATTAAAAATGGATGCTTCAATTCGAGGAACGTTTTCAAACGAAGTTAATTTTTACAGGTTAGTGCCGTCATGGAAGAAAACCTACGACGCCAAAAATAAACTCTCGGCCAGTGCCGCCATCGGTCAGGATGTTTTGAATGTCGATATCGGAAACCGCTATTTTAATTTAAATTCATTTGATTTATCAACTCGTATGGAATGGGATCATCGTATTTCAGATCCGTGGTCGATTCAGTTGGGGATGGATCATAAATTTTCCACGTTTAAAGTTAAATTAAAGCTACCTTTGCAGCGCTCCGAGGGCGGCGTCAGTAATCCGATTTCCTCTGGAAAACTGGTCGACGCTGATGTTAAGGGAGACTCTTATGATTTGGGTTTTTATTTAAGAAGTGACATCCAAATGACTTCCAAATTTAAGTTTGTTCCAGGATTAAGATTCGATCGGTTCAGCGAAACTAAAGAATTGTTTATTTTGCCACGTGCAGCGTGGAACTATAGTTTTACAGATTATGAATTTTTAAAATTTGGATATGGTCTTTACGTGCAAAGTCCAGAGCCACAGGAATCAAATCTTGAAGTTGGCAATCCTAATATCAAATCGCCCAATGCAGCCCATGTTGCATTAACCTATGAGCGCGATTTTCGTGAAGGTAATGTCAACGGTTGGACGACAACTGTCGGGGGATTTTTCAGAGATTTTAAAAAATTAGTTATTCAATCCTCAAAACAGGTTGTACGAGACGGCCAAAATGTATTTGAAGTTTATAATAATGAAGGAAAAGGCAAAGCCTACGGCATCGAGTCCATGCTCAAGTACAAAAAAGATCAATGGCAAGGCCAAGTGTCTTACACCTTATCAAAAAGTCGTCGCAGTGATTCGACCAATGTTGAGCGCGATTTTGAATTTGACCAAACTCATAATTTAAATCTTATTGCTGGCTACGAATTCGGCGGTAACTGGAAAGTCACCAGCCGCTACCGGTATGTGACCGGTAATCCAGAGACTCCTGTGACTGGTTCAGTTTACGATGCAGATAATGAAACTTATTTTCCAGTGCGAGGACCCATTTATTCGGTCAGGAATAACCCTTTTAGTCAGCTCGATCTGCGCATCGACAAAAAACTAATCAGTGATCAAGAAATTTGGACATTTTACTTGGATATTCAAAATATTTTAAACACCAAAAATTCAGAGGGCATTCAGTACTCTTACGATTACTCAGTTAAGCAGGATGTCACTGGAGTTCCCGTCATTCCAGCCATCGGTATCCGAGGAGAATTTTAATGAAAGCTATTGTTTTATTTTTAATACTTTGTGGCGTTTTTGCTGGTTGTAATAATGATCAACTTCCAGAATTTACAAAAATTGATAAATTGCGAATTATTGCTCTAGAAGTTAACAATCCCGAAGTGAATCCCGGCGACACCGTGACGGTGACTCCCTGGGTGAGTGATATCAATGAAACCGCAGCGTTAACTGACACTGTTTCAGTTTGTGTAGATCCGGGCTTAGCGTATGGCGCGAACCCATCGTGCGACGCTTCGCCAACGAAAGTAGATATTAGGATCAATCAGGCATTAACAATCACCGGCGCCAACTCAACCGGGAGTGCGAACACATTTAATGTGACGATTCCAGTGGACCTTATTATTTTTGCTGGACGCACTGATCAAGAAAAATATAACGGCGTCAGTTATTTGATCCATTACAAATTAAAAAATTCAACGGGCACTGAAATTTCCGCGATTCGCCGCATCGTAGTTTCAGAACCTAGCAAAACACCTAAGAATACCAATCCGGTCATATCGACGATTTTAGCTGATGGGGCACCGATCGCAGCCCTTCCGATTGCAGGAGCCAAAGTTCAGCTTTCAACAGATTTAGGGCTCGGTTCGACTGAAACGTTTCAAAGCAAAAATGTCGATGGATCTTTGGTTGTAGAATCAGAACTTGTTGCTGTGACCTGGATGTTTACCGATGGCGAAGCTAAAAAATTTAGAACAGAGGCCGGCTCCGTGAATGAATTTACGGGGCCAAGTACAGCGCCCGTCGGTCGCTCTGCGCATATTTTTGCTGTGGCCAGAGATAATCGGGCTGGCGTAAAGGTCATTAAAGTGCAATTTTAATTTTAATCGAGAGGGACTGGTTATGAAATTATTTTTTATTCTGATTTTAAGTGGACTATCTTTGCAAGCCGCGACTTATGATTGCCGAGTTGATGAAAATTTTTCGAATGTTCAAAAAATCAAAGTCACGACCACAGAAAATCCTCCTAAGAGACTGCAATAAATTCAAACTATACTAACAGTACAAATCAACAGCAACAATTTAACCGTCTCATCTAATTTGTCCGTATATTCGATTGTCTTCTGTAAATATCGCGGTTGTGTTGACCACAAAGAACGCGCAAATTTGATACGTCATTGGTTCCGCCAGCCCATACCGGTTGAATGTGGTCAATATTGAGCTGCCATTTCGAGCCACATATTTTACTTGTAGTTTCAGATGTCGATTTAGTAGTGAACTGACAGAATTGATCGCGGTTGAATACAATACGTTCTGTAGATTTTGAAATGTAAGTTCTTTGATAATTACCTGTGTGATTGTCTGTGCGAGGCTTCTTTAATTGTTCGCAGCTGACTGCGAGATCACGAACACTTGATTTCTTCTTTTGAACTCTGTTGATTACCCTAGATTTGTCTTTTTGCTGAATGACCTTATCTGAAACATATTCAAGAATTTTATCCCAGGTACCATCTGGTACTGAATTTGATAAAAGCTCTCGCATTTTCTCGAGCTTCTGCCATTGCGATTTCGACAGAGTAACCTCTAGTCTGACTGATTCATCTTTTTGGTGTTTTACTCTTGGTGCTTGTTTAACATCAATATCTAAACGCTGTTTAACGACAATTTGAGATTCAATCACAGATTTGTCGATTAATTCGGACACCAAATCTTTTTTAATTATGGCAGAAACCTTGGTTTTCGTTTTTGCGTGAACTTCACGAAAAGACTGTTGGAGCAAACTCACTTGCGAGAGTTTAATTGTGCCTTCTCCGATATAGTTAATCACCTCAGGCACATCGTAGGAAAGCCGGGCAGCATCGATGCCTCTTTGCGTCGATCAACTTCTACGATATGCAGAATAATTTGTTTTTGAATCTTACGCTCTTGAAGAGCCAGTGATTTTAAATCGACTATAAGTTGATCGTCTGAGATTGATTTCAGGTTCAGAGATTTATTTATTTTTTCGTCTGAAATCGATTTTAAATTTGCATGACGATTGTCATTCGATAAGTGTGTTAAGTTCATGTTGTTTTCCATATTCACCTCGTGAAATATTTTATAACATAGGTTTTAGAACTCGCATTTCGAGGGTTTTATTATTTAAAACAAGTAGACCAAATCTAACATTAAACCGATCTGAAGCGGGTAAGGTTTGCTTTATGAAGCTGTTCTAAATGAATGCGCGTCCGGTCTCGATAAATCTTTTTATTTGAAACATAGACCGTTTTAAAAACTTGAAAACATCGTCAATTAATTTATTTTATGACGCAAATATTTCAGTATTACGAATTTTCGTTCTACTATTTCAGGATCTACTATTTCACTAGTGCAGCGTTAAGAAAATGGGCCACTCTACGTTTACCTCTACCACTCACTTTGCTTTACCTTGAACTTGAATCTTACCAACATCTTATGCATCGCACGTCGACGGCATCAACTTCATTAAGCATCTTCCAACTTTACTGACCAACCATAATAAGTTGAATTTCTAAATGACATCTCTGCCTAAATGTTCAAGATAATGAAAAGATGATTGGTCATAGTGAAAGAAATATTGTTTTAGCGCAATGGGCTACGCAATTCGAAAAAATTCGCCACCAGGCAGAGTACAATGCAATTCCGCTTTTTCATTTGGCCCACCGAACCCTTGTTGAATTTTTCTTCAAAACTCCGAAACTTTATCGCGGCCGAGCCGGCGTGTAATTCACAATCACCGGTTCATCGGCCTGCGGAATCGCCTCGCCATTAAAGCGCAAAATAAAAGTTTCGCCTTCAGTTAATAACGTCCAGCCGTTGATGGCATCCTCAAAAATTCGCTCGCCCCCGACACTAACTTCAATCGTCGATTTATTGGGTTCTTCTTTAAAGCGATATGAGGTTAGTACACCGACGATTCGAGCCCGGATATTTGAAACTGTCGTCGTCATATCCAAATTGCAAATCGATGATTTTACGCCACTTGAAGCATCGATCAGTTTTAAATATTTAATGCCAACATTCGGGGACGCGCCCAATTGATCACAAGATACATTAGGATTTAAGGTTCCAATAAAATTTGCAATCCAGCCGCGCGCACCATCTTTGAATAGTGGCTTACGACGATCCAGCAGTTTAATAAAATCATCGGTACTGCTGTTACCGTATTCGCTACTTTTGTCTTCTTCATCTGTTATAAAATTAACAACTAATAGAGCGTCACTGCGAATAAAATCTGAAGTGATCGATGCCAAATATTTTTCAGAAATGACGTGAGCCATAGCATCAAGTCCGCGTTCGATGTCGCAGCCCGACTGGCCGACGACAAAACGATCTTGCAAATTCGCAATATTTTTAACAGTCAAATATTTTGGAGCTCCAATTAAGCTTCGAGAGGTTTGCGGACACGATTGCGAGGGTTCACCCATTGATGTTGTTGTGACAGCAAATCGATAGTCCATTTTCAATTTATTCAAATCCAAGATGAGTGGAGCCAGCTGGCCGGCAATCCGTTTTTGATGTTGCATCATTGATGAAGTGTTGTCGACCACAAATAAGATATCGACCTTGTTATTTAGCACGACAGAACCCGCAAATTGATCTTCGTCGCCCGGGATGGAAAATCCCGATGAGGTCGGCGAGCAACTTAAGAAAATAAATGTTGAGAATGTAATAATAATAGAGTTGATATTTGTCTTCATAGAGCACGTATCGTCACATCCCCATTTATTTTTAATGATATTTAATCTGTCAAACGTTTTTACGCTAAAAATACATATTATGAACTGACGCTCCCGCACCGATAAAACAAGTAGTTCTCGATGATCCCTTACTAAAAATGTTTTAAGGAGAAGAAACGTGAGTATGCAAAAAATAATTAAATTAAGTGTGATTGTGGCTTTGGCTCTTTTCACGATGGCTAATAAAGAGTGCGAGAAAAAAGCCGATCCGAGACTCTTAAAGAAGAACGTAAAAATACTGAGCATGGAGGCTTCAACGTTCATGGATAGCTCCGCATTTAATTTTGCGGAACAAGCGCAAGAGCGAATTTCAGCAACGGTTTTTGCAACACCTTACTTTTATGAGCGAAATTTTTATCCTAAAGCTGAAGATTATTAAGATGAGGTCAAGTTTAATGCGGTTCAATCAGCCGCGTTCGGGCAGAAAATGACCCTCCAACAAAAAATTCCATTAAAGACTTGGTTTCCAAAGCTTGGAACATCTCAAAAGCTGGGAGCCAAGTCCGGATTTAACCCTGAGGCCAGTTGTCTCATCGAGAGACCGCAGCATTATATTCACGGAAAAATACTTTCATTAGAAGCTCATTCTGGTGGAGGGTTAGTTTTTGGATTCGATCAATCCATTGCGCAGTTACCTTTGCAAGCCAGTTTTAGCTTAGATCGAATGAAGATGGATATGTCGATGAATGTATTTGATAGCTGGACGCAAGAAAAAACTCAAAGCCAGATTGCCTCAGTTCTAAAAAAAGATTTTTCACTGAAAGTGGGACTTGATTTAGGAGTTATTCATATTGGTCCACAAATTTACCGAAAAACAGGTTTAGCCGAAGTCACAGGTCAGGTGATTAAAAAAGCCGTGGAACAAACTGGTCAGGCCTTAAATAATTTGACCAGCCAGCAATGGAAGTCGCGCGTGGTGATTAACAGTGATAACTACGTCGGAATCTTAGGCGGTGATGAATTGGGAATTAAAGTCGGGGATCAATTTATAATTGAAAATGAAAACCATAGTTGGCTGGGTGAGCCGTGCGGGACCGATAGTGTGTTAATAGCTTCGATTGCAACGACTGTTAAGCCGTGGATCGTCGAAGTCGATCGCATCGGAACTGGTTTATCACGAGCGAAAGTTCTGAATGAAAATGAAAACGAATCTATTCGCATCGGAGCCTCGGTTAAAATTCACAAATTGTATGTAGAGCCGGTTCCGACAAAGTAGGTCAGTTTACGAGATCGTCGGTTTGCGCGTATCACGCCAAGGATTGTGTTGTTTCGGCCCTTTACGAGTCGGATGCAATTCCAACTGGTGCGCGCAGTGTTTTGAACATGTCGCGTTTTTCCATTCAAGTGTCTGACACTCATCACAAACCGCTTGATGAGTGTCGCAGCGTTTGCAAATAACTTCCGTTTTAGCGGGCTGTCCGCAGTGCGGACAAAGATCATAAAGTTTTGAGGGTTTCAAATCTTGATCGACCGCAACGCGATGATCAAAGACAAAACATTCACCCTCATATTGATCGTTGGGAAATTCTTTCAGGTAATTTAAAATTCCGCCATCAAGTTGGTAAACGTTATCAAAACCTTGCTCAAACAATTGCAGTAAACCTTTTTCGCAGCGGATTCCTCCGGTACAAAAAATCAGAACTTTATCATTTTTCTGAATGTTTTGTTCTTTCATGTATGTTGGAAATTCTGTAAATACATCAAGCTTTGGATTTACGGCATTTTTAAAAGTTCCCATTTGTGTTTCATACCAATTGCGTGTGTCGATCACGCGAACGTCCGGCTCATTTTTTAAAACTTCGTTCCAATCTTTTGGTGAAAGATGATGGCTTTTATCTGAATCGGCCGGCACTAAGTGCGGAGTTCGAAGGGTTACAATTTCGTCGCGAATTTTGGTTTGAAAGCGTCGAAATGGCGGATGATCTGATTCAGAATCTTTAAAATTCATTTGGTTTAAATTAAATAGAGCCAAAACGTTTTGTTTAAAAGTCTGCAGTTTTTCCAGCGATGGCGCGCAGACGGTGCAGTTAATTCCTTCAGGGGCCAGAATAACAAGTCCAGTAATGTCATTTTCTGAGGCAAATTGTTTGAGGATTTGGTCTACTTTTTCAACATTTTTAATGGCAATAAACTTATAGAAAGTTGTGATGTTCATCATTATCTCCCGCCGGGCTCCAAACCCGTGTTGTGATGGATGTTTAACCCCATCTATTACGGAAAATCCTTCCCTCTGTCAATCTGGGGGAGTATTCTTTCCCATTGATTTTTAAACAAGGCATAACATGAGTGAATTAACGAATAAAGACATTGAAGAAATTAGACGTCGTCGCACGTTTGCAATTATTTCCCATCCTGATGCGGGTAAAACCACGCTCACTGAAAAACTTCTTTATCACGGCGGTGTTATTCACGAAACCGGAGAAGTTAAAGGAAAATCAGGAACCAAAGCAGTGACTTCGGATTGGATGGAGCTTGAGCGGCAAAAGGGAATTTCGATCACATCCAGCGTAATGACGTTTGATTACAATCAACAACGTATTAATTTACTAGATACACCTGGTCACAAAGACTTCTCTGAGGACACCTACCGCGTTTTGATGGCCGTTGAAAGCGCTTGTATGTTGATCGACGTTGCAAAAGGCGTTGAAGATCGCACGAAAAAACTTTATGAAGTTTGCAGACTAAGAAATATTCCCATATTTACTTTCGTTAATAAACTCGATCGCGAAGGCAAAGATCCGCTGACATTGATCGATGAAATTGAAAAAACCCTGAACATGCAATGTTATCCGGTGACCTGGCCCCTTGGAATCGGTCAGCGTTTTAAGGGCATCGTTGATCGCTTAAATAAAAAAGTCTTGTTCTATGATCAACGGCGCGAAGGCCTTGAGGTTGAAATTTTTGACTACAATGGCCCGCAAGATCCTATTTTTGAAAAATATTTAGACTTTGAATCGCTGGCACAAGCTCGCGAAGAATTAGAATTAATCGAAAGCGCACTTCCGGCATTTGATCCGCAAGAATTTTTAGCGGGCAAAATTAGTCCGGTTACATTCGGGTCGGCTAAGCAAAATTTTGGTGTTGATACCTTTCTGAGACTGTTCTCTGAAAATGCCCCGGGACCAAAACCACGTCCGCTAAAAAACGGCGACAGCATGAATCCGGAAGCGAATAATTTTACAGGATTTGTTTTTAAAATTCAAGCCAACATGGATAAACGCCACCGTGATCGTATTGCTTTTATTCGTATCTGCTCGGGAAAATTCGAACGCGGCATGAAAGTCGGACACGCGCGCTTAGAACGTGAACTGCGCTTGTCGTACTCCAGCCAATTTATTGCGGCCGACAAAGAAACCGTCGACGTTGCATACGCGGGCGATATCGTGGGCGTCGGAGACACCGGCAACTTCGCGATTGGTGATAGCGTATTTAGCACGAAAAAAACTCAGTTCGAAGATATTCCAAAATTTGCTCCCGAATTATTTGCCAAATTAAGCGTACGTGATGCGTTGAAACGTTCTAAACTTCACCTGGCGCTGAACCACCTTTCCGAAGAAGGTGCTATTCAATTATTTGTAGATCCCGTGATTGGTAACCAAGAATACATCATTGGTGCCGTCGGAGAACTGCAGTTTGAAGTCTTGGTTCATCGCCTGATGGATGAATACAACTTGGAAGTAAAATTAAATCGCCTGAGTTTTTCAGTGGCGCGCTGGCCGCGATCTGCTGAAGGCAAAGCGGTGAGTCAACTGAAAGGTAATTTCAATTTGTTTCGCGACATGATCGACCAGCCCGTTTTGTTACTTAATCAAGAGTGGGATCTAAACTGGGCCAAAAAAGAAAATCCTGACATTGACTTTGCAACCAGTATTTCGAGAGCGCGGTAACCAAATGAATGCGTTAGAAGTTAGAAATTTAAAAAAAACCTATGATTCAAAAACAGAAGCACTTAAAGGCGTTAGTTTCGATATTAAAGAGGGCGAGATCTTTGGGCTTTTAGGACCCAACGGTGCTGGTAAAACCACATTGATTAACACGGTCACGACTTTGGAAAAACCAAGTTCGGGTTCAGTCCACGTGTTCGGTCACTCGGTGGCTACTGAATCCAATTTGACTAAACGAATGATCGGAGTCGTTCATCAAGAAGTTATTAATACCGGATTTTTTGATCTGCATGAAATTTTAGATTTTGTTTCCGGATTTTATGGAATTAAAAATAACGAAGTTCGCATTAATTATTTATTAGAAAAATTAGGACTCAAAGTTCATGCATCGAAAAAGATCAAACAATTATCAGGCGGTATGAAACGTCGATTAATGATTGCAAAAGCCTTGGTGCACTCACCAAAAATGTTACTCCTTGACGAGCCAACAGCGGGTGTTGACGTTGAGCTTCGTGAATCACTATGGAAATTCGTAGAAGAGCTAAAAAAAGCAGGAGTTACCATTTTACTAACAACTCACTATTTAGAAGAGGCCGAAAAACTTTGTGACCGTATCGGCATCATTAACAAAGGCGAACTTATTTTTTGCGGAACTCCGCGCGAAGTGATTCTAAAATACGCGACTAAAAAAGTTCACTTAAAACTAAAGAATGATCAAAGCGTAGATTTGGTTGAATCCGCGGGGCTTGCGATCAATGAAATTTTATTGAAACATAATATTTCTTTCAGTGATGTGAAGGATATCAATGTAACCGAAGGCAAACTCGAAGAGGCCTTTTCGCGAGTTGTGGGGGGTGTTTAATGCAAACTTTTACAATGGAACTCATTCCTTTTTTTACACTGGTTAAACGCGAAGTAAAACGCTTCATGAAGGTTTTGATTCAAACCGTTGTTAGTCCCATTATTAGTAATTGTCTTTATCTTTTAGTTTTTGGGGTTTCATTGGGTGCCTCGGTTCAATTAAAAAGTGGAACACCGTACTTGTTATTTTTAGTTCCGGGTTTAATGGTAATGGGCTTAATTAACAACGCATTTCAAAACACGTCGTCGTCGATTGTTACGTCAAAATTTTCTGGTGACCTAGAAGACATGCGAGTGGCTCCGATTACGCATAACCAAATTATCTGGGCTATGGGGGTCGGCGGCATTATTCGTGGTGGAACCGTGGCTTTAATATCAGGCTTAGTCGGTGGAATTTTTATTTACACAAAATTAGATCTGATTTTTGTTCCGGCACATCCCATTTGGTTTCTATTTTTTATTATTGCCGGTGGATTAATTTTTTCATTTTGCGGAATCTTCGTGGCATTTTTGGCAAAAACATTTGATCAGCTGAGTGCGTTTTCAACATTTATTTTGTTACCACTGACTTACTTGGGTGGAGTTTTTATTTCGATCGAAAACCTACATCCAGTTTGGCAAACCATTTCGCACGTTAATCCGTTATTTTATTTAATAAATGGATTTCGTTACGCCATGATTGGCGAGTCTGACGTGCAGGTTGGAGTTTCCGCCGGCATTTCATTTTTGTTCGTTGTGATTACATTTTTAATGGGACGCTACTCATTACTTAAAGGTTCATTCCAGCGCTGGTAGGCTGACTGGTTTACACGAGCTTCTGGGAGGCTTGTAGGGGGTAAGTATGATTTTTGAAAGTTTATCAGAAAAGATGTTAAGCTCTTTTAAAAAGTTAAAAGGCC
>JAYVHE010000106.1:0-21359 GCA_043771495.1 Bdellovibrio sp.
ATCAAAATCAACGGCGCTTTTATCTTATAGTGATTGGAAATCTCAAACACGTCACGATATTCAGAAAAAAGTTCAGCAGCTTGAACAAAAATTGTCGGATCAAAGAGAAAGTACGACAGTAAAGTCTACAAGCATAGCGGTGTCTAAACCAGATCGAAGACAAAACGAAGACAATTTACAAGCGCAACTACGTTTTGAAAAAGTAAAACTAGAAGCTAGTGAAGATCTTTCATTTCACGAATATTTCCTCAGTTACTTATCTGAACAAAAAGACTTCGAACAAAAAGTCGCAGAACTAGCTAAGGTTTTAAGGCCCGAAGAAATTCGAGAATTGATTTCATCTTACAATGATCTTGTTAAAAAGAAAAAGCGCGATGGCCAGCATGGCTATAATACGTCGCCAATCGACGACTAGTTGAGTCGATTTTCTTAAACAGACTAATGATACGCTCAGCGCTACTTATTAATCAAATTAATCAAATAATTAACCAAATAATGCCTGGTTTTCATGCTCACGGCGATTTTCCGGGTTATTTTTTATGTTAGTTTTCAGCCAGACTTGACAGTTTTTCCAGCCGCACCATATTAACTCCACAAGCAAAAACTCGTAGTGATTTTATATTAAAAATCGCGTATTCATGCGTGGTATCAATCATTACCAGTTTATTAATTTTTATAACAAAAAAGAGGAGAGTTATTTATGGCAAAATCTGATTTAGGCGTAAGACCTTTACATGATCGTATTCTTGTTCGCCGCATGGCTGAAGACGAAAAAACTGCAGGGGGATTGTTTATCCCTGAAACAGCAAAAGAAAAACCACAACGTGGTGAAATCGTTGCTGCCGGCAAAGGTCGCGTCACTGAAGATGGAAAAACACTTCCGTTAGAAGTTAAAGCAGGCGATCGCATTTTATTTGGTAAATACGCAGGCACAGAAATTAAATTAGGCACTGAAGATTACATCATGATGCGCGAAGAAGATGTATTGGGAATCGTTCAGTAGTTGGTTTACAGTTCGCCCCGAGGGCGAACTACTATTAATTAATTAAAAAATAAAACAGGAGAAATATAAATGAGCAAAATGTTAATTTTTTCAGAAGACGCTCGTGCCCACATCCTAAAAGGTGTGAACACTTTAGCGAACGCAGTAAAAGTAACTCTAGGACCTAAAGGTCGCAACGTAGTTATCGAAAAATCTTTCGGTTCACCATTAATCACTAAAGATGGTGTTACTGTTGCAAAAGAAATCGAATTAGAAAACAAATTCGAAAACATGGGCGCGCAAATGGTTAAAGAAGTTGCTTCTAAAACTAATGACGAAGCCGGTGACGGAACAACAACTGCAACTGTATTAGCGCAAGCTATTTACCGTGAAGGAGCTAAATTAGTTTCTGCAGGTCACAATCCAATGGCGATCAAACGCGGTATCGACAAAGCAGTCGGCATCATCACTGACGAATTAAAAAACATGGCAAAACCTGTCAAAGGTTCAAACGAAGTTGCACAAGTTGGTTCAATTTCTGCTAACAACGATAAAGAAATCGGCGAAATGTTAGCTCACGCAATGGATAAAGTTGGTCGCGAAGGTGTTATCACTATCGAAGATTCTAAATCTGCAAAAACAGAAGTTACTGTTGTTGAAGGTATGCAATTTGACCGTGGTTACTTATCTCCATACTTCGTAACTAATGCAGAAAAAATGGAAGCCGTTTTAGAAAACGCTTACGTTTTAGTTTACGATAAAAAAGTTTCTTCGATGAAGGACATGATCGGCGTTTTAGAACTCGTTGCTAAATCAGGCCGTCCTTTATTAATCATCGCAGAAGACGTTGATGGTGAAGCGTTGGCAACTTTAGTTGTTAATAAATTGCGTGGAACTTTACATGTATGTGCAGTTAAAGCTCCTGGCTTTGGCGATCGTCGTAAAGCAATGTTAGAAGACATCGCGATTTTAACTAAAGCTCAAGTTATCTCTGAAGAACTTGGCATGAAGTTAGAACAAGCTGGTGCAGAACAGCTGGGTTCTGCTAAACGAATCGTAATCGATAAAGACAACACAACAATCATCGAAGGCGCTGGTAAAAAAGCTGACATCCAAGCTCGTGTTGCTCAGATCAAAGCTCAAGTTGAAGAAACGTCTTCTGACTACGACAAAGAAAAACTTAAAGAACGCCTAGCTAAATTAGCTGGCGGAGTTGCAGTTATTCACGTTGGTGGCGGATCTGAAGTTGAAATGAAGGAAAAGAAATCTCGCGTAGAAGATGCTTTAAACGCAACTCGCGCTGCGGTTGAAGAAGGTATCGTTGCTGGTGGCGGAACGGCTTTATTAAGAGCTGCTCAAGCTATTTTAAAAACTAAATTTACTGAAGAAGAAAAATTTGGTGCAAACATTATCCGTCGTGCTTCTGAAGAACCAGTTCGTCAGATCGCGTTTAACGCGGGTCTTGATGGCGCTATCGTTGTGGATCGTATCTTACAGGATAAGACTCCAGGATACGGTTACAATGCATTTACTGACCAGTATACTGATCTATTAAAAGACGGTGTTATCGATCCAGTTAAAGTTGTTCGTTGCGCATTAACAAACGCAGCTTCTGTTGCGTCGTTAATGTTAACAACTGAAACAATGATTGCTGATGCCCCTAAGAAGGACTCTCCAGGCGGCGGCGGCGGTGGCGGTCACGACATGGGCGGCATGGGTGGTATGGGCGGCATGATGTAGTGCCTCGGCATTACTAAACCGTTTCATTCTATGAAATTTGAAGTCCCCGGCGCCGAAAGGTTCCGGGGATTTTTTTTACTTCGACATTTTTTCTATTTTATTTTTTGTCACGTCGGGAATTAGTTAAGCCAATTAGTCTACAGATTAATGCGACGTTTATATTCGAGGGCTCGTTCAGCGACGGCGGCATCAATTATGTCTCGGTGCTGCAAATTATTAACAAGTGGAGTGCCGATTTGTTTTGGCAAACTGTAACCCTTTAAAGCCTGCTGACTAAATGAATCGTAGGGACGCGGAACAGTCTCAAAATATTTTTTATAATGTTCTAAGACCAGAGCTTTTGCATACTCGGAATTTAGGCCGGAGTTTTCCCAGTGAACATCTTTCCGTTTTGCATTTTCATCCGGTCGAACACTGTAGCCAAATTTTTCTGGTTGCAGTTGTATTTCAGACTTCCACGGATTTTGTGATGTTTTCGAACCGATCATCAATGGATTTACACTGGCATGATCAAGCGGAAAAGTTGAGTCAGAAATTTGCGACAACCAATCTGTCATAGTTTCCGAAGTGTCGTTTGGTAAACCAACAATAAACCCACCTGTTAAATTGACTGACGATCCCCAAACCTGTTTTAATTTTTTTAAAGTTGCTATGGATTTTTCTGAAGACAATCCTTTGCCGATAGCACGAGCTGCGGGCTCATAAAGGGATTCAATTCCGAAAAAAGCGCCGCCAAGGCCGCTGTTCTGTAAGATATCCATTGATTCTGGATACTGATGAATCAAGTCCAGACGCAAATACGTCGCGAAATTAATTTTAAACGGTAGGCTTTGGAAAATTCCACTGAAGTGAACAATTTTTTCTAAGGACTCGTTATATGTATCATCAGCTAAAATGTAATTGGTAATGTTATAAAGTTCGTAGTTTCTAAGTAGCTCGAGTTTTAAAGTTTCGGCATCTTTTAAAAAGGTATCCTTTTTTCGCCCATTCATTGGATATGCGCAAAACTTACATTTAAATCGGCAACCACGACTAAGTTCTAAAACCAGAGTTTCATTTTCAAAAATTTGGTCTTGGCTTGAGTAGATTGATTGATACTGAACTATCCCACTTGAGTTTTTTTCATTGTCGGCTTTTATTATTTTTAGCCCATCGGTTAATTCATAAGTGAGTTTTTCTTTAAATTTATAATGACGGGCTATTTGCAGAATTAGTAAATCTGAATACCCAAAAACAAAGAAGTCGATTTTTTCGGCGCTTTCGCTGGCTAGAAAAAATGCTGTATTTGCACCGCCAATAACAAATTGCACATGTGGAAACTTTTCTTTAATTCGTAGTATTACTTTACTTAAATTAATTGATTTTTCTGCGCGCAATCCAGGAAAAAATCCACGCGCAGTCCTTGAATTTACAAATGTTGAAGAGACTCCAACAAACAAAGTTTCTGAGTCAATTTTATTTTCTAATGTTGCAACAAGTTCGTCTTCTAAAAAATCGCTGATGCCATTAACAACCAGTGTAGAAAAGCCATTTGCACGTAGTTCGGTGGCTAATCTATACGGAGCAAGTGGACGGCTCCAAATATTTGATTGCGACATATCTGACAATAAAATGACTTCATAAGACATCAGAGGATTCTTTTTTACGAATAAGTTTTACCAACAGTGTAGTTGGATCAAATTCATGAGGCGCGTACGCAAAACTATAGCTATGCGGGCGAGCATGATGATTGTTGTGATAACCGACTCCCCAAAAAAGCAGGCCAAAAAAGTGTCGGTTGATTGAATTATCTGGGGTATCAAAATTTCGATAGCCTTTTCCTGAATGGCAAAAAAGGTTCACGCAAAATTCCTGATGGAGGGCTGCAATTTGCGCGACGATCAGGGCAAAGAAAAATTCTTGTGAAACATAAAAGGCAACAGCCCACGTCAACCAAACAACGACAAAATAACCATAGTGCAAAATGCGCTGGCTGGTTTTGCGCAATAAATCATTTACAGAGTTAAATTGTAAATCTTTATACTGAATCATAATCGTCCATAGAAAATATCCCCATAGTTTTCCACGCAGAGGGGATTGAATGTCCTGTTCAGTATCGGCGTGCTTGTGGTGATAACCCCGATGTAAGTTCACCCAAAAAATGGGGCTTCCTTGAATTGCTAAACATCCCAGGTAAGAAACGATAACTTCAATGATAGGCCAGGTCGCAAACGAATTGTGGCTGAGCAAACGATGAAAGCCAACGCCTAGGCCATAACCGGCAATTAGAGTCCATAGAATCAACGTTGTAATAAAAAATTTAAAATTCAAGGTAGTATTTATTAATGCAATTACAAAAAAAATGTGGGCCGGTAAAAAAGTAATCCAAAAATAAGTATTTAATCTTTTACTCACTATCGGCCACCATAAACGGACCGCGAAGGCGCTCTTCAATGTAATTTTTAGAATTATAGTCTGATCTTAATTTAAAATATTGAGCGAGTTCAGAATTTGACGCCCAGTCTTTATAGCCATTTTCTGATTTCCAATATGACGTACGTAGGTGAATATTCGGCGCCGAATAGTTATCTACGATACGAAGTCCGCCGTTGTCTTTGAAAGCACGCTGACTTTGGCTGCGAAAATCTTTAGCCAAAGAATGTTGAGTAAACGGCAAAAGTTCTGCGGTAAATGAGCCGGATCTTAAAATTTCTTCGTAGTAAAAAATTATCACAGTATATTCCCAAAGAAAAATTTAGCATCGGCAGAGCTAACAATACAGCGATTGACGCAGGGCGGACGACTATTCGTTCCAGGCAATGCTGTCCCAATCAAACGTAGACGGGCGTAGGTGTTTAATAATAATCCACTGTTTTACATTTTTGATCCGAACCGGGTTTGGCCAAACGATCACGTCTCTAAAAATTTCTGGGTAGTTTTTGCCGAAAAAGAATTTTATTTTTGAATTCAAGTTTTTGTTGGTTCTATCAATCAGTTTTGCGAAGGCCTTATTTGATTCATTAAATGTTATAATTGCGGTTTTGCCACCATGTTTATTAACTTGTTCAATTTGTTCAGGCAGGATTTCGTTAGCAATCAAAAGCTGAAAACGATGTTCTTTGAGCACCCAAGACCGCACTCCAATAACAAAAATTTCCGAATTAAAGTCTGATTTATAATAGCCACTCAGGGCAATAATCTTTGATTCCGAATATAATAACGATAATCCACCGGTTTCTTTTGCAAAGCGTTTTTCGATCAATAATAAATACAGAAGACTTTCGGGTTTGTTTTCCCAATTGTCGACTTCCATGTTCGCTCGTGAATGATGCTTATTTTCTGCCAATGCTAAAAGGCAAAAATCTTTAATAGCCTCTATTTGTTCTGGCGTGGGATGGTTGGAATGAATTTCTACAAGCTTCAAGTGTTACTAAGTTGAATAATATTCTTTGAAACGGCTAAGATATTCTGCTGCTGTTGTAAAAATGCGATTTTAGAATTTTTCGAATCAAAAATTAATTCAATATGCAATTGCGGCGAAGTCGTTGATACGGTTGATTTCGAATATTTCTTTAATGATAGTAATTTACCTTCATCAAAAAACTGAGCTCGCAATTTTTCCAAATTGTCAGAAACATTTTGGCCATAAAATGCTTTATATTCTTCTTGTGAGCGAAACTTACTAATATATGTATATGTCGTAGCTGTTTCGATATCTTCGTCGCTTGGTGCAGATAAACCAGAATTAATTACCTTATTGGCTACGACCAATCCAAGAATCCCTGTTATTGCTGTAAAAAAATTTCGCCGTTGCATTCTTAAAGTATGACAGTATGTTATTTGCGTAGTCAATATGCCTGGCTAGGCGCGAAGGTAATCTTTTTTGATGTCTTGATATGAGACTTTGATCTAGCATACTTTAAAGATGGCTAAAAAAATTATTATTACATGTGCAATTACCGGAGCTGCGACAAAGCCTGAAGAAACTCCCTATTTACCGATTACTCCGGAACAAATTGCGAATTCGGCGCTAGAATCTGTCGATGCCGGAGCCGCTATCACCCATGTTCATGTTCGAGATATTCAAAATGGAAAACCTTCAATGAATATCGATCTTTACAAAGAAGTTGTCGATCGAATTAAGTCTAAAAATTCCGAAGTTATTATGAACCTAACCACCGGCCCAGGTGGCTCGCACGTACCTAGTTTTGGCTCGCAAAAATTGATAGAAAATGGTCCTCGATTGTTAGCGGCTGAAGAACGGGTCAGGCACATTGAATTATTGCGGCCTGAAATATGTTCAATGGATTTTAACACCATGAATCTAGATAGTTTAGCTGTCCGAATAAATCACCCAAATATTTGCCGAGAAATGTTAAAGCGTGTTCAAGCGGTGGGAACTAAACCCGAGTTAGAAATTTTTGATTCTGGTGACTTACGGATAGCACTTGAAATGATCGCAGACGGTACGATTCAACAGCCCGCACTTTGGCAGTTTGCCATGGGAATTAAATATGGCTGGGATGCTTCGCCTGCAGCGTTACACTACGCCTACAGTTTATTACCAAACGATTCGGTTTGGTCAGCTTTTGGAATTGGAAAAATGGAAATGCCGATGGTGGCCTTAACATCCATTTACGGCGGACATGTTCGTGTAGGCATGGAAGACAATATTTATTTACAACGAGGGCAGTTAGCAAAAACCAATGCCGAACTTGTGCAAAAGGCAAAACGCATCATTGAAGACCTAGGTTATGAAGTCGCAACGCCAAAAGAAGCTCGAACAATCATGGGATTAAGAGCTTAAATCAACTATACTTTAGTAAACTCAACTGTTACGCTTTTGAAGATGAATTGGGAAGATTCAAAAGTTATCTGAGGAGTAGATATGAACCAAGTTAAAAAAGTCCGCTGGGTCCTTGCCCATGAACCAATTGATTTATTTTTACGAGCAGCCAATCGTTTTGCTGAAGAAATTGCAAAAACAACTGGTGGAGCTTTAGACATCGAAGTTATGACTTTGAGTCAATACAGTGACCGTTATGCCGACGGACGCGTGGTGACAAAACATGAACTTCTTGATTTGATGGAGTCTGGCGAAATTGAAATGAGCCAGATGTACACAACAACTCTTGGAAAATTTAGTAAAGATATGTTTGCTTTGGACATGCCATTTTTGTTCCGAGATCATAAGCATGCTGAAATGGTTCTGGAAGGACACATTGGCCAATCTTTAATGGAAGGACTATCGCAGTCTTCAAATATTAAAGGTTTAGCATTTACCTATAGCGGCGGATACCGCATGATCGTTGCGAACAAAGCGATTCGCACTGTAGAAGACTTTAAGGGATTAAAAATTAGAATAGCAAAAAGCCCTGTTGCCGAAGACGTTTTGTCGGCGGTTGGTGCGATTCCAGTTCCGATTGAAATCGAAGAGCTTAACGAGGCCATCGGACAAAAGATTGTTGATGGTGGCGAAAGCACATACCCACGCTATTATTCAATGAAACAAAACGAATGTGTTCGTGTTATTAACGACACTCAGCACAGTTTATTTTTAACTTCAATTTTAGTATCAAAAACTTTTTGGAATACTTTAAGTAGTGAATTGCAAACTGTATTTTCAAAAGCCGCTGTGGTTGCAGCAAATCTTGAGCGCGTTGAGTCCGTGGCTGATATTGTCGTTGTACAAAATAAATGTAAAGAAGATGGAATTGAAGTTGTGGCTTTAAACTCAATTGAACAAACTAAATTTAAAAATGCGGCGCGAAGCGTTTACGAAAAATATGAAACCTATTTTTCAAACAATCTGATCAAAAATATTGTAGAAACACACTAGTTGATTTGATCTTTTCCGTTTATATAAACTGTGTAGGATAATAGTGACATAAATTATGTTGGCGGATATTTTAAGTTTCTCAGAAAACACAAATAAAATTGCAATCATCGATGCCGGTCAAATGCCAGCCATCGCAGTTTCTTACTTAGAGCTCAATCAAAGGGTTCAGCAACTTAGCAACTACTTTATCGTAAATAAATTTTCAAATAAATCGCGAATTGGAATCTTTTTAGAAAATTCGTCAACTTATGTCAGCCTTTTGCTGGCGATGTTTCGCTGTGGAGTTGTGGCAGTTCCGATAAGCCTAAAACTAACCAAAAGCCAAATTAATGCTATCGCTGAGGATTGCGAAATTATCATTTGCGAATTATCAACCAGCGCCTTGCTACCGAAACTGTCTTCTTTACAATTTGCAGAAAAAATATTATCTGAAGCCAAAAATTTAAAAATAGCCCATTTCGAGCGGCCAAGTTTAAACGATGAAGCTTTGATACTATATACATCTGGTTCAACCGGAGCACCAAAAGGTGTAATTCATTCGCAATCAGGATTGGGTTGGAAAATCGAAAACTCAGCTGAAGAAATTTCGAGCTTGGATTTAGATGATCATTTTACTCATTATCTAGCAAACCCATTGTATCACATGAATGGATTATCTTCTGTGTTAGTCATGCTTCGTGCCCAGCTAACCGTTGTGCTAACTCCAAAGTTTAAAGCAGATGAAGCCGCACGAGTGATCCGCGAAAATAAAATTTCAACTATTATTGCCGTCCCTACGAAAGTGGCTCAGATCATTGCAATTAATCCCTTGGCAGATTATAAAACTGTTTTTTGGATAAAACTTGGCTCTGCTCCTGTCGAAGAAAAATTACTAATTCAAATTAAAACGGCATTTCCTAGGGCCAAAACCCAGAATAATTATGGATTAACCGAAATTGGGCCAAGTTTATTTGGCGATCATCCTAGTTTATTGCGGCCTGAATTAAGCGTTGGTTTTCCACGACCTGGAATTGAATATCGAATCGTAAACAGAATTCTACAAATTAAAAGTCCGTCGCAATTCAAAGGTTATAGCTCTACACAGGTTGATTCTAATAAAATGACTGCGGATGGATTTTACATCACTAATGATTTATTTCGAGTTGATGAAAGTGGATTTTACTTTTTTCAGGGACGCGCTGACGATATGATTGTTTGTGGTGGCGAAAATATATATCTGAGTTCAATAAAAGACTTACTCGATTTACATCCCGAAATAGCAAGTTCCGCGGCCATTGGGCTCGATGATGAAATCAAAGGTAAGAAACCCTATGCCTTTGTCGTTTTAAAATCAAATATAACAGAGACTCAGTTGATTGATTATTTACGACCATTTATGACCCAAAATTCGCTGCCCCGCAAAATTTGGTCTTTAGAAAATATTCCCTTAACCGAAACAGGAAAAGTCGCCCAAAAAACTCTTGAAAGCTTGGCCCACGGTCGATTGCAAAATAGCAACAACATCTAGCGTTGCTATTTTAATTGTACACGTTCGACTCTTTAAACTAGTATTTCTGCATGAACCAGTTCGAACGTATTCCAAATTTAAAGGGAAAAATTGCCGTCATTGTCGGGGCCGCCGGCCAAATTGGATTTGCCACGACCGCACGATTGGTTGCCTTAGGTGCCAATGTTTTTTGCTTAGTCCGTCGAAATGCCGAAGACATGCAGGATCGTTTATCTAAACTACCAAATTATAATCCTGAATCTCATTCAGTACTTTTAGTAGATATTACAAATTCCGAATCAATTAAATTCGCTGTAGACAATGTGACTAAAAAATTTGGTGAATGCCACATTCTCATTAACGCAGCAGGAACTACGCGGTCAATTCCGCCGGATCGATTAGAATTACTAAGCGATGAAATATTTGATGAAATTGTTACGACCAACTTACGTGGTGTTTTTGCTACTGTTCGAGAATTTGCTCCATTGTTGAAAAGAACTGGCGATGGAGTCATTATCAACATTTCTTCGACAGCAAGTTTACGTGCAGGTCGAAGCAATGTTGCATATGCTGCAGCAAAGGCGGGCTTAAATTTGATGACTCAAACATTAGCCAAAGCCTTAGCTCCCGAGATTCGTTTGCTGGCTATTGCACCTGGATATATGGTTCATCCAACATCTGGCGCGCAAAAAGCGGCAGATTTTAATACAAAAGCCGCCTTGGCTTGTCCGCTAAAAAGAATTGGTTATGCCGATGATATTGTTAACACAATTGAGTCTTGTCTAACTACGATTCGCTTTTCGACCGGGTCGCTATTCGTTGTGGACGGCGGACGAACTCTGTAAAATTTTTGGAGATTAGAAATGCAAGTTCTTACAAAACATTTTACCGACAAAAATCAGCTTAGTTGTTATGGTCTCTACTCTATTAGTCAAAATCGATTTATTTTTCATACGGCCAGAGATCATTGGTCATTGCTAGATGCTGCAAAGCTTTTGTCCTCAAAGCTATCCACGGTACTGTGTTTTTCAACGAAGGAGCCTTTTCCATTTGAAAAGGCTAACTGCTTGCAGTGGACGCTGAAAGATAAAAAAATGGTTTTATCGAAACATCAAACACCGACGATTCATCATGTCTCGTCAATAAGTGACCTTGAATATATTGGAACTCCGGTCAACGTTGATTTAAGGCTTATTCAAAAAGATTACGACTTTGTTAATTTTGTTTACAAGGCCGTCCTGGCGGCTCGACATGTTGAAATGACTATGTCTTTAAATCATATTGTTCACAACGAAGACCAAAATTTTTATTTAGATTTAGTCGCAGCGGAAAGTACTCATTTGCCTTTTATATCTCGCAAGGACCAAACAATTTGGGAAAAAGGGTTTTTAAATACAATTTATCGAATAATATATTTTTCGGATTCTGAAGAAGAGGTCACCGAAAAAATTTTAGAATTGAAAACTCAAATTTCGCTTTCACCTGATCAAGGAGCTAAGAAAATTAGTTCGTACTATTTAAATATGTACTTTGAATATATTAATTGAATGGAAAAAATGTCGTCAGTACCGGAAATATTTTATAGCAATATCAACTACGGCCCCCCGGATTTGCGCACCTATTGGGATCAAATTTATTTAAAATCATCTGCAGAAATGCAATTTCATATTAATGTGGCTCGTAAATTTGGGAAAAATCGTTTTAGTGCACGTTCTGGTGAATGGAAAACACCATGGGCGATAAAATCGGTACCAGGTTTCTCCATGCCTAAGGCCGAGCCAGATTTCTCAAAATCATTTTCTGAAGTGACCCATAATCGTGCGATCGAAATTCGTAGTATAATTGCCGCTTCCAAAGCGCAAATCGTCGTTTTATACTCTGGAGGCATCGATAGTACGATATGTTTGGTGTCATTGATTCAAAATCTAAGCCCAAAAGAGCTTGAACGCATCGACATATGCATGAGCAGTGAAAGCTTGATTGAAAATCCAATTTTTTTCAGAAGCTTTATCCAAGGTAAATTCAAAATTCTAGATTCTGCATCAGTCGGGTACGCTGAGATTGAAAACGCGGGAAACTACGTCATCACTTGCGATCAAGGTGACAGTATTTTTGGAACCGAACTCGCAACGGAATTTTATTTATACAACCCCGATGTCGACCCAGAAGATTCTTTCTTGCAGAATCAAGATAAGATCATTAAATTTTTTGAACTAGAAAAAACGCCGAGCTTTGCCAAAGACTTTTACGATCGAGTTTTAACAAACATTAAAACGGCCGAAGTTTCCATAAAAAGTCTACACGATTTTTTTTGGTGGATTATTTTTAATTTGAAATATATGGATTGTGCTTTGCGAGGCCCAGTTTTTTATTATTCACGCTCAGCCAACAGAGAACAGATCATACAAAGCCGAGCTATTAATTGGTTTGGCTCTCATGATTATCAGCAGTGGAGCATGGCCAACAACAACAATGGTCAAAAAATTAGAGGCAACCTGGCCAACACCTACAAATGGGCCGGGCGGCAATTTATTTACCAATTTGATAAAAATGACTGGCATTTTCGGCATAAATTAAAAATTTCTTCGTTAATTAAAATTTCTTACCGAAGCCCAAATCGATTTGTCGCGAAAAATATCTTCGGATTAGACGTAAATTATAACGTGATTTCTCTTGGGGACCCTTTGTCAAATCAATTAATCCACAGGTTAAATTTTGAATAGTCTTGCACTGATAATCGCCCAAGTTAATTTAAAAAAATTGTTTATTTTTACATTTCCGCTGTTTTTGGTTTTAGGCAGTTTGGCATTATTTTTGGTGTCGCCTCAGTCTGAAATATTTAATACTGAAGAGTACAGCTTAATTTCAAATATTGTCTTTTTTAATCAAGCACACATACTGCTAACTTTTTTTCTGATTTTCTCTGTAGATCATTTCAAGTTTTGGCGAAAAACGTCTAAAGTTATGGGAATGCCTGTGGATGTTCATATGGCCATCGCATTTATGGTATTCTTTTTTGTTGTATTGACGTTTTTTTACGACGGCTTTGCAATGGGTCGCCCTAAAAGCATTTATTTGTACTTTTACTTGTACCAAATTATTGGCCTACATCACTTTTTGTATCAGTCGTTTGGCTTTTCGAGTCATCTAAGCCGAGGCTACGGATTGACCACATCTAAGGGCACAGATAGTTTGATTTCAAACCAAGTCAAAAACGAAAAATTTGCAGTGCACTTTGTTTTCTTATCGTTCTTTATTGTCACCACTGCGCACCGTTTTTTTAGCGACGATCAACAGTTTTTTAATTGGGCCCTGGGCGGTGCGGTCATTATTGCTGTTTTTAGCCTTGGTGCAATTGTGAAATCCATTTTGGAATTGCCTGATTTAGAACTGAAAAAAAGAAAGCTTATTTTTAGTGCGCGCTATTTGCTTTATCCATTTAATGCACTTTCGCCATGGCTGGCCTTTGCTGCGATTATCATTCATGGATGGGAATATATTTACTTTACAGATCATGCCATGAAGCAGGGGCATGGCCAAAAACGACTTTCGAAAAAACACTTCTTGATTTTTTTAGTATTGGAATTTATTTTTATTGTCCCGTTACTATTTATTAATTCCAACACGGCTAGAGATATCGTTGGATTAGAAAAATCTACGACATACTTTATTATGGCCGGGCTTGTAAACGCCTGCATACTTTGTCACTTTTATATGGATCGAATGGCCTTTTCAAGAAAGTATAACTCTGAAAGTCACCGCCAAGAAAAATTTAACCAAATTTCAATCGATTTGTATAAATCCTAAATTTCTATGGGAACTAATCGGCGTGAGTTTATTTGCTGGATACAATCGGGTATCGAAACAATCTGCGAACCATCTTCGTACAGGCCCACAAAATGCAATTTGCTTCCGAGCATCGAGCTGACTTTGGTTTTCTTAACACGATAGCTATCATTTTTATCGTAATTAAAAATAAAATCTTTGCCCGCTTGCTTGTATGACGTAATTGTATTTCCGAGTTTTCTTTCATGATTAAACATAGACCACAATTGCATTTCTTCAGAATCAAAAAAATGATTTAATGAGTGTTGTGCGCCAACGAAACAATTTTTTCTTAGCTTTACGCACTGCCACTTCTGAGAAAAATTCCACCACCATAAAAAATCGAATGTCGTTTTAACTGCAAACGGACATTCACTTACTATCGGCAAGAATCGTTCATAGGCATAGGTACCGTAAGTTAATCCACAATGTTTTTGAAATAATTTCAGAATGTTTTCTTCGAAGGGCGCGTGCAATGCTTCAAATCCCAGATATTCGTTAACTTTAAAAATAAGTTCTGACCCAAAAATTTGATCTCCAAGATCACCAGTAATAAAATTTTTATCTGGCAGCGAACTAATGACTGATGAAGTTTTTAAATGAATGAAGGGTAGTTTTAACAAGTGATAGTAAAACGCAGGGTTCTCATGAATTGAATTGGTGTTGCAGAAAACAGTTATGGTGGCTGCTTGCGGCCGCTTTCTGATTAGGGCAACCAAGGCTACTGTCGAATCAATTCCACCGCTCCACAAAATATTAACGTTCCCATCTCTAGAAGCCGACTTCCAAAGGCTATCTGCTCGAAATAAAGCGATGGCTTCAAAACTCGTCTGAAATTTTGTTGGCGCTGAAACCATCGGGTACAAGCTTTTCATTGATAAAAAATCAGGACAGTATTTTAAGCGTGATACAGTTACAATTTCAGTTGTTAGGCGTGAAAGAGCTCTAAAAGTTGGATCGCTAGAAAAATTAAAAACATGAACAATTTGTTTAGACATGGATTTGCGTCAGAGCGATTAAGCGGTAAACTTCGTTTAAATCTAAAATTGAAGAAGCACTTCTAATTTTTTTCACGCCATCTAAATAACGAAGTTTAAGTTCATTCTTTTTTTCTACAAAGCTTTCTGCGAAAAAAATGAGGTGTTTCTGCTGCGCCATATCTTCAATTTGATGATCCAACAATGACAGAGCGAGCATTTCGATATTATCTTTTTCATCGTTAAAAACTTGCGGCAGTGACAGCTTGTATGAAATTTCAATATTTTCACAAAGATTTAA
The DNA here is from genome assembly GCA_043771495.1 of Bdellovibrio sp. Lineage (GTDB taxonomy): Bacteria > Bdellovibrionota > Bdellovibrionia > Bdellovibrionales > Bdellovibrionaceae > Pseudobdellovibrio. The sequence goes on from JAYVHE010000106.1 coordinate 15,130, forward strand.
AAAAGCTTCTACTTTTTTCGAACACAGTAAAATGCTAGCGTTTGTTGCGGCATCGATGATTGGACTGAGCTTCATTTCGCTGATAACCAAACGGTGCGTGCTTTCGATAATGAAATCCGTGATAGGACTGGTTTCTGAGATTTGCCCCTTAAATAAATGCGCTGTATAAAGCTCAGGTAGAACGGGCACTTGCGATAGGCGTGTGCCGACCCACAAAACTCGCCCATTCATTGCATATAGGTATCTATTCTCATTCACTATTTGACCTCACAAACGGTATGGGCAATCCTAGCATTGCCAAAAATTAAATTAAAGGAATTTAAACGGTGGAAGTCTATCGAAATACAGAAGGTCCTTTTACAAAAACCGATTTCGAAGTTTCGGTAAAACTGGATCACGAAACAATTCCAGAGTTTACGACATATAGGCATTGTAATCTGCCACTCATGGGCATTTCGGAGCATGGGCCAACAAAACCATTTTTGTACTTTGACGATTTGTTAGACCTCAGCAAACTCGATGAAATTAATAGCGAAGTCGTTTCTGGAGAAAAAAAGGGTCTTATCGATTTTAAACGTATTGTTGCCAATGGAGTCATGCCAACTGAAATCAACGGTCAAAAAAGTATTGATAGTTATATAGAACACTTGAAAAAATATGCCCCAGATCAGTCATGGGAAAAATCGATTCAAGCATTAAGCCGAAAAGGCGATATCAAAGTGTTTTTTCACGAGTACTTTAAATTGAAAGTGGCTTGGGAAGGCATTGCCATGTTTAGAAAGTACACGGGACGCTATGAAGACAAGTCATTGCCTTCGGATTGGTTGCCTTTAGCGGATCAGTTTCCATTGTTAAAAAATTTTGTTGATGCGTTGCCGTTCGAATACGTTGGTTATGTTATGATTTTTAAAACCAATGGAAAAAACCCAGTTTTAATCCATCGCGACTATTACCCAACAAATCATAATGTAAATTTCATAAATTTTAGACTGTCTGACAAACCACGACCGTTTTTTTTATATGATTGCTTAACTCATGAAAAAAACTATATTTCAAAACAGCACCGAAGTTACTTTTTCAATGAAATCGACGCCCATGGCATGGATCAAGAAAACACCTCTGGACTTACGCTTAGAGTCGAAGGACGGTTTAATAAGGAATTACGTCATAAAATTGGATTAAATAATAACGACACATTCAATTGGGATTTTTCGCACGTTAAAGATTTTTTATCGTCGGGTAAATTTATAATTGAAAAAAGCACTGATATATAAATAGATATATAAGTTGACCGTATTTTGATTTGAATGGATGGTTAAAGGATGATTGAAGCCAGTCCCTTGGAAAATACACCATTGATGGTTCACGCATTGCCTTTGCAATTTCCAGTTGAACCCATCGTCGATTTTTACCAAAGCATTGCAAAAGATGATTCCGTCACGCAAATTTGTTTAACTCATCGACCAGGTCAGACACCTTTTATTGATGGTTGTGGTTCTTCGTATAATCCAATAACGAATCAAGCAGACTACTTAGAGTCAGACTTTACTGAAACGGCTCCGGGACTCCCAGATATAATTCAAATCATCATTCAAGATGTAAGAAATTTTTCAATGGAAGCTTTCGGACGAAAAATTGGTCGTATTCGCTTTATGCGGTTAAAACCAAAGACGTGCCTATCGTATCATGTAGATTACGATCCGTTTAGACTTCATATTCCTGTAATCAAAGACAAAAAATCTTTTTTTGTAGTTAACGATCAAGTTTGTCGAATGCCAAACAAAGGCCAGCTTTATTTTTTGCGAACAAATGTTTTTCACACAGCTGTTAATGCATCGCTAACAAACGAGCGCGTACATTTAGTTTTTAATACCTGCGACTAGATTTTTGCTACTTAACCGATTGACATCTAAAATTCCTGGAGGATCATTGAACCATGACCGACTTAGACTTAATGTTAATTACCATTCCTCCTGTAGGGGTTGTGGCACCATTGCTGGGACCAGCCATGGTTTACAGTGCAGCGAAAAATGCCGGGTTTAATGTAATTCAGTACGACTGGAATTTAGAATTTTTTGAACAACATAAAACCAATGAAGAAGTCATTGAGTGGATCAATTTTGATAGCTTTAACTTGAATAAATCCGGTGAAATTTTTCCGCTTTTAGAAAATGCCGCTGATCAATTAGTCGAAAAAATTGCGCAATTGAACCCGCGCTGGGTTGGCCTTTCTGTATTTACTTTCCGTTCAAAAATCGTTTTAGAAGTTTTACTTCCAAAGATTAGAAAAAAATGTTTCGGAGTTAAGATTGCTCTAGGTGGAGCGGGATTAACAACGTCACCTCCATTCGAAAAAATGCGGGCCAGCGGTTTGATTGATGCCTTTGTTAATGGTGAGGGTGAAAAGACGATTATTAACATTTTAAACGGCGAATTAAATCAGCCAGGTGTCAACGGAGTCACTCCAGAGCCCATTAAAAATTTGAATGAGTTAAAGTTAGCCGACTATTCAGGGCTACCACTCAAACAGTACGGGTATGTCTGGTACAGAAAAACCAAAGCGACCCGAAATGACCGTATTGGAGTTTTTTACGTTGAAGGCAGTCGTGGTTGTGTTCGTAAATGCAGTTTTTGTGACGTGCCATTTACCAAACCAGGGTTTCGTTTTCGCTCAGTAGAAAATATTATTAACGAAATTAAAATACTCATTGAGCACAATGGCGCGCAGCACATTTATTTTGTAGATAGCTTAGTGAATGGTGCGTTAAAGAATTTAGAAATGCTGACTAAAGAACTTATTATTTTAAAATTGGCAAATCCAAATTTGACCTGGGTCGGTTACATGATTGTCCGTGGACGAACGGCATTTCCACCAGAAAACTTTGAACGATTGGCGCAATCTGGAGCAATCCAATTGAAAATAGGTGTTGAAAGCGGCTCTGAAAATGTACGAAAGAGCATGAACAAGTTTATTGCCGACGCAGATATCGATTACAATATTGAACAATGCTTTAAAAACAAAATTGGTGTTTTAGTATTATTGCTTGTTGGCTATCCTACAGAAACTCGTGCAGATTTTGAAATAACATTAGATTTAATTCGAAGAAATAAAGATTACATAAAAGGCTTTGCGAGCGCACTGAGCGTAAGTTGGAAGGTTGGAATAGATAACCATCAAAGCGAGCTTGCACAAAACTTAAAAAAATATAATTTAGAATTTGATATTAATAATGAGTGGTTTTCTACGCATGTAAATATTTTGATTACAAGCAAACGCTATATTGAGCTTTGTAATTTAGCGGATCTGCTTGGGGTCAATAACTCTAACAAATATTCGCATAATCGAATCTATAGTAAAGTAGCCGAGTACGGTGTCACTAAAGAAGACCTTAATTTAGGCGAAGAAAAGCTTTCTGAAATTTATTATCGATATATTCGTTCTAACCCTAAACAGTCTCTTGCGCCTGCACTGCCAGAGCCGTCGCTGTTCTAGGTTGCCACGGAAGTCCGACCTTTTCGCAGAATAATTTTTCTAGTTGGCCATCGACTCTTAATGTGTAGGTCATTTTGGGACTTGGTCGAGCACCATGCAAAAATCGTGGGTCAAAAAAAGCTGAGCGGCAATCCACATCGTGAATTTTTTTATTGTGATCAATAAGATAAAATTCTTTTTGTTTGAACGGATTAAACCAAATAAAGTGATTTTTGCCGTCGAACACTTGGTCTTTACGGTCGTAATGAACGTCAGTGTGCAAATAATGATAAGATATAAAGAATAATACGCGACCAACTTCTAAAAATGGTAAAGACTCAATAAATTTGAGTACTCCCGGAAAAAGATTCGCGTTGGGATGCCATTCACACATTGAATTATAAAATGTAGCTTCCGGATGTGTCGAAAAGTCTTTTTTAGTAAATTTGATTCTGACGTATTCGCCATCCCAATAGGCTTTTTTATAAAGCTGCAAAAACCGTTTTTTCTGTTCGCGATCTAAAGAATGAAAAATCGATCGTTCACGATCTGTTGTTAAAAATGATTCGCCATGATCGGCTACGGCGGCTATTCGAGCTCTATCATTGTTTTTGTATTCAAACAGTTTGTCGAATTCTTTTTGCATTTCGTAATGTGGAATTACACGGCTCGACATATCCGACTTGGCCTGAGCTAATCCACTGCAAATTTCTAAATGTAAATCTTCTAAATTCTGATTATTAATAAATGCATCTAAATTGTTATACATTTACGGATTCAGGTGTTTTTGTGTGAACGCTTTTTTGTTGCAGCAGACGAATAAACAAACCGCCAATATCAACTTCATTTGGCTTGCGGCTGAAGTCAAAGTTGGATTGGCGAGCGTGATGATTGTTGTGTAACCCCTCACCAAAAGTTAACCATGCGACCAACGTATTATTTTTACTATCGTTAGCGATGCTGTAATTTGTATAGCCGCGTGTATGGCAGATTGTATTAATTATGCTGCCGGCTTCCCAAACTAATGCGGCTGGGGCCAAGTAAAAATAAAAAATTAATTTATAATCGATAGCGGCTAAAATTAATGCGTAAAATAAATGAATTAAAAAATAATAGCGATGCAAAAAAACTTGATAGCGCGATCGCAACAAATGAACAGCATATTTTGTTTCGGGTCTTACAAGCATAGTTAGCCACTGAACTTTGTACCATTGCAAATAGCGCATTGAATGAGGATCGCTTTCTTGATCTGTGAAGCGATGGTGTTTTAAGTGAGTCGCAACCCAAGCAATGGGGCTGCCCGAACACGATAGTGTTCCAATAAACGAACCAATGTAATAAAACCATTTCTTTGGTTTGAAACTATTGTGGGAAAGCAAGCGGTGATAGGTAATTGTTCCGCCAAAACAATAAAGCAGGCAGTACATCAGCAACGTAATTAGTAGATATTTAAAAGGAAAAAAGAAAATCACAGCAATCAAAGCCAAGTGTGCAATAATTTGGTGAGCTAAAACAAGATAGCCAATCATTAGTCAATGCTAACAAGAATCTGAATTAACGTCCGCTTATTTTCGCTGGCGCAAGCCCTTTGACGCTCTCGATCAGTTCTTTAGAAATGCTAAACTCTTTAGCCCAATCTGTTTTTTGTAGTTCCTGTTTAATCTGCGCCAAATCAGTACCGGCCATTTTAACGACGGATAGTTTTGAAGATTTGGAGTTTTTAATAACAGACTGCGCTATGTCTATAGCCAAGGCGCGCTCCATTGTCGCGGCATTTTGTACCGCGGTTTCAATAATTTTTTGATTGGCAGCAGATAAAGTACCAAAGAAATTTTTATTTATCGCAATGACCGTAAACTGCATATTAAAATAAAACTCATTTACTGTGGTCGCAATGTTTTGCTCATCGCCTTTGATAAACCTTGGAAAAACTGTTACCAATCCATCAAGCTCGCCAGCAGTCACAGCTTCTCGGATCGCAATTTTATCTAAGTACTGCTGGTTTTGTGTACCAAGTTTTTCCAAAATTTTTGTGCTCGCATGAGTTCCAGAGGCAATTTTTAATCCTTTAAAGTCAGCAAGAGTTTTAATTTGTTTATCTTTGGTTGCGATAAACCGATATCCACCACAATAAGTGTAGCCTAGACCCTTAATTGGTGACTTTGCCTCAAGGCTTGCGAAAAGTTGCTTGCCAATTTCGCCATCAACAGTCGCAAATGAATGCTCATAATCTTCGAAAATGAAAGGGACTTCCAAAACCATAAAGTTGGGTTCGTATTTTGCCAAGCTGCTCGCGTAAACTTGGCTCATTTGGAAGTCATTATTCTCTAATTTTTCAAAATTTTCTTTGTTTGCTTGGATATTGTAGTCATCAGCGTTGGCAAAAGTGATTTCGACTTTAATACGACTTTTAGAATTTTTTTCGACCTCAGTTTTGAATGCCGTCAATGGCTTTTTAACTAAAATGATTGGGCCGTGAGCGGCAATAAATTTAATGACTATTGGAGTTGTCGTTTTGGCTGTTACGAAACTAAGCCCAGATAAAAAAGGGATAACAAAAAAAATACTAAGAATGAAGCTTTGAAAAATATTTGATTTCATATCGTTATTATACATGGCTTTTCATCGAACAAGTCAAATATTCGTTGAAATTATAATAGGCAACAAGATAAGGTATCCACATGGAATTAGTCGCAGCTAGCGCAGAGACAACCAGTCCCAATTTTAGATTTTTAACACAAGCCATTAGTCGTTTGTC
>JAYVHE010000107.1:0-2202 GCA_043771495.1 Bdellovibrio sp.
CAACAGTCTTTCGGGCACAGTGGAATCTTAGCATGACCCAAAAGATGTCGGCTTGAGCTTTTAAAAAAAACAGTACTTTTGCTTCAAACAATTCGAATAGTCTAATTTAGTAATTCAGTTTATCCATTCAGTTTATGTATCTAATTTAGCGGTCTAGCTCAGCCGTGTGTTCGATTGTCTTCTGTAAAGGTCGCGGTTGTGTTGACCGCAAAGTACACGCAAGTTAGATAGATCACTATTTCCACCAGCCCAGACAGGTTTGATGTGATCAATATTAAGCCGCCACTTCGAGCCACATATTTTACAGCATTGATCTCTATTAATTAATCGTGATTTGTCTTTTTGCTGAATCACCTTATCTGAAACATATTCAAGAACCTGGTCCCAAGTACCAGATGGTACTGAATTTGACAAAAGCTCTCGCATCTTCTCAAGCTTCTGCCATTGAAATTTTGATAGAGTAATTTTTAGCCGCACGGACTCATCTTTTTGGTGTTTAACTTTCGGTGCTTGTTTAATATCAATATCTAATTTTTGTTTAACAACAATCTGTGATTCAATCACAGATTTGTCGATCAACTCGGCCACTAAATCTTTTTTGATTACAGCCGAAACTTTCGTCTTTGTTTTAGCATGAACTTCACGAAATGATTGCTGAAGTAAGCTGTGCCCCGGGAAAAACCGATAAAATCTGTAAGGTACTCAAAAAGGCTTGAAAATCCTTTGGCTAAGAATAGTTTGCGTCGATCGATTTCAACGAAATGCAGAATAATTTGCTTTTGAATCTTTCGCTCGTGTAATGCTAATGATTTTAAATCGTCGATCAGTTGATCGTCTGATATTAATGTAATCTGTGATACTCAGTACTTGCTTCGCTAAAGAGTTCTTTTTCAAAAGGCATCCGATCTCGACAATAAATTTGCAATATAACCTTGAAGACTTTAGAAACTCGAAAACATCGTCAAATAATTTATTTTTTGACGCAATTATTTCATTTCAAAGAAAACAAATTGAATGCTTAGATAGCTTCACTGCCTTGATATTCAGATTACAAACTGTGGGTAAAGATAAGAGGGGAATGGAGCAATTTTAAGCCGAATGAAAACCTTCGATTGAGGAGTCTAGAAAAGCGTGATGACCTTTGTTAAATGTTAAGGTTTAAATTTTTTCTTGCGCATTTGAACTCGCTCAATTGAGTTATAAAACTGCGTTTCATAATCAGACATTTTTAAAAGCTGTTCCGCGGATTTTGTAACTTCGCCATCTTCAGCGATTAAATTATTGCCTATACAGAGCATATCTAGGCCCGCCTTTAGTCCTTGGATGTGCGCCTCTTGAGAAGTCAGTTTTTTTAACAGGCCCTGCATCTGCATATCGTCTGAAATAAAAAGTGCGTCGGGAAGTTTGGCGCGAAGGGCCGCCAAAGATTTTTTAGACATCGATGTGGGTAGGTTTTCATCCCACTGTTTGACAATGCCATGACTAATTAAAACAGACTCACCAGAAATAACTTGGCCCCATTTATAAAAAAGCTCAAGTTGCGAATCATTGATCGAGTCGCTCAAATCAGTTAAATCGGTGTGACTGTTGGCCGTTGCGCCGCCAAGACCTGGATAGTGTTTTAAACTGAGTCCCAAATTATTTTCAAGTGCAGCTTGATGAACAAGTTTGGTGTTGAACTCAACGTCAGCTGCTAAAGCTGAAAATGAGCGTTCATGCACGCCAATATCTGGGTTTAACGGATTAAAATTTATATCAATGACAGGCGCAAAATTAAAATCAATTCCCAATGCACGTAGCTCTTTAAAACTATTTTGCAATAATATTTTACGTTCTGTTTCTGGAAGTAAATTTATTTTGAAAGCGCTTGGTAGTGGAGCAAAGCCTTTTGATTCTTTCAAACGGCGAACTTTTCCACCCTCTTGATCGATAAATATAAGCGGACGCGAAGGCAATTCAGAAATTTTTCCGCAGAGGTCTTGAACTTGTTGCGGTGATTGCACATTGTTATCATAAGTTTTAGTTTGGCAGTTATAATCAAATAAAATAACTCCACCCAAGCCAAAACGATCTTCAAACTGTGTCAGCCATGAAGGAATTTCTAAGCCGCGGAAACCTAAAATAAATAATTCGCCAATTCGCATTTCAAAATCATAGCGCTATTTGCGCCAACTTTAGAACATATTTTTTAAGATCTTTGGG
>JAYVHE010000108.1:0-2238 GCA_043771495.1 Bdellovibrio sp.
CAGGAAAACAAAAAATCGAAGAACCTGGCGCTCAAGCCGTTGCTCAAAAATTACAATTTAATTTGATTGTTATGCCGATGGCCTTTTTTGATGAATTGACCTGGAATCCATTAAAGTTAATTTTTAGAGATCTACTGATGGGAGGAGCCGCCATTTTTTACTGCAAAAAACTGAGAATTAACAAATTGGCGACAGGAGTCAAACCGGCCGATTTGCAAAACCCTAAGCTATTCTGGTTGCGCTACTTTCTAAAATTTGGAATTTTTGTTTTGCGATTGTTTAAAATTGATTTAGTGTTTCCTTTGGATCAAACACAGCGCCCGGTCTGAATATCGTTTCATCGTAAGACAAAGCTTCACTCATTTTCTTTCTGTTTATGTCCGATAAAGATCCGCCTTAAGTCTACCGCGTTCTGGATGCAACTCGCCGTTCATTAATATGAATTCGTTTTAAACTTCGAGCAACATGCAACTGCGTTTGCGAGAATTTAATTCCGTAACCGATGCTTAAGTGGTTCGTGCATGTTTTATTTTCCCATTGCGGCGTCATACTAACGAATGAATCCATTTCACCAAGTCTAAATTCAATCTCATAAAGCTTGCCGATTTCAAGTTTCAAATCAGTTGCTAAAAAGGCCCCATCGGCGGTTAAATCTGTGATTGTCCCTGTCGCCAAAATTTTCTGATCCGACACCAGCTTAGCATCAATATTTGTTGGAAATCTAAAGTGGCGAATTTTAGAATCATCCTGAAACAATCCTTTTAAAAACGCTAAGTCATTTGGTTGATCAAAAAACATTTTACAAGCGGAGTAAATCACTCGCAATTCATGAGCCGAAAGCTGTTTGTGGACGCGTGTTCGCTGCATGAGGAAATAGCGCAACAGCACCGGCGTGTAAATGGGATCAACTTGATTTTGAGCATTCATGACTGGGTAACTTAAAAATACATCTTTGGTGAATAAAAATTTAATGGCGTTGCGATTCTCTGCAGGCGGAAATTTTGTGGTTAAAGTTTTCAAGTAGTCACTATTAATAGGACCAAACATCTGCACGCCGAGCGCATCATTGACGAATTTATACTTTACAACTTTTTTGTTCAAATGAAATCCCCACAAAGCCGTGTAAAAATCACTGGCTCTAGGATGCACAACACACGTAATCGTGTCGCAGCCCATGTTTGTCATGGCGTAATTATACAAGTACTTCATTAAATACAGGCTGACGAAATGATTCTTCTTTCTAAATTTTTTGTCGATCGCTAACGACGACACTTCTAAAAGCTTGGATCCTTTTTTGCGTAACTCATCATTTTCGAATTTAAATTCTTTGTCCGAGGGCAGTCCCATCGATGAGTCCTTAATTAATGATACTGTTCCAATAATCTCGTCGCCAAGTTTTGCAACAACAACAGTCGTTTGCGGTAAGAAACTAAAGAAATTCGTTAAAATGTGCTGTTAAACATGTCGTTGAATCCGGTTGTTTCTACTTTCGTTCAAAACTTTTTTAAAGTAGCTACAAGCGAGCTACTTCATAGCTACAAATGAGCTTACTTACCGAACTTAATTTTTTGGTCCTTCAGGTAACGGCGACGGAATACTATCGGACTTAGACTCAGCTTCGCTCGTGGACGATGGGCCCGCCCGAATTCCCGCAATTACAAAAACGATAATGGCGGCCAAAATGGCAATGCCCAATCCAATAAATAATTTATTTGAAAATTTGCGTTCTTGTTTAAGATTGTGACCAGTTGTATCTGAATTAATTAGGCTCATGCTATGGACAGTAGAATGCAGGTTGTTTGTGGTCAATAGAGGTTATGAAAAATTCATAACCTCTATTGCATCTCTTGCGTTGGTCGAAAAACAGCAGTAATTTACGGTCATGAAAAAACGAAAAAACAACATAATCAAGACGTTCAATGCCTTCAAAGGTACCAACTCCGAAATTTTAAACACTTTTTACTCAAAAAAGATTCTTTTCCAAGACCCAGTCACAACCGTCAAAGGACTTGAAAATTTAAAAAAATATTATGCTCACGCTTATAAAAATGTACAAACGATTCAATTTGATTTTGATGAATTTTTCTTTGATGGCGCCAACGTGCTGGCGACTTGGAAAATGCAGGTCAAAGCCAAGGGCCTGAATTCAGGGAAAAAATTTTCGCTGCCGGGAATTTCTAAATTTAAATTTGATCAGTAAATTTCGATTGTTCTTAAAAATATTTTGTCAAATAATCA
>JAYVHE010000109.1:0-7459 GCA_043771495.1 Bdellovibrio sp.
CCGCAACCAAATTTGTGAATAAATTAGAATTTGAATGGACGATAAACTTTATGGCATTATTTGTTTCGATCGTTTCAATTTTCGGTGTAGGAATTTTGAGTGGATTATTCCCAGCCATTAAGGCTGAAAAACTACAAGTCATTGAAGCCCTTCGATCAGAATAGAGGATTGCACTTATGAAAAATTTTATGATCGCCTTTTTTTCGTTTTTTATTTTGGATTTAGCCTGGTTTTCATTGGCCGTTAAAAGTTTTAATTTAAAGATGTTGGCTGATATTGGCCGAATTAAAGACGGGCAGTTTGATGTTCTTTATTTGCCAGCGATTACAACCTATTTTCTGATGGCGCTAGCGATCAGTTTTTTCGTCGCTCCAAAAATTGAATCCATGGATTCATGGCTCCAAGTAGCGGGCGTCGGCGCAATTATGGGTATCGTTGTTTACGGTATTTATGACTTTACAAATTTGGCCATTTTAAAAAAATACCCACTGGCTTTTGCGGTTGCGGATATGGCTTGGGGAACGTTTGCTTTTACTGTGGTTACACTGATCGTTAAAAAATCGAACTAGTGATCGTTTCAATCTGATAACAAATTAATTTTATAAAGGCTTATGTCCGCAAATGGACTAGCCGAAAGGAAGGTGTAGTCAAAATAAGACAGTCCAGCTGTTTTGACTTTTTTGGAATCTCTGTTAGACTTTAGAAATCGCAAATAGCGCAAGTAGGAGCTCGAGTTGGCTGTTTTAAGAATGTTAGCACTAACAATTTTAATATCGTTGCAAAGTTTTGCAAACGCCGCACAGTTTCACGTTGAAATATCTGACCAATGTCATACAGTCCTTGAATCTTGCCATGACGAAGCATCACAAGTTGCGAGTTCCGAGCCCAATGGACCAACACATTCGGAAGACTCTGATTGTTGCCACGTGCATTGTTGTGTTTCGAATTTAACTACCGAACCAAAATTTGAAAATTTATTCCGATTAATTATTGAAGCCAACAGCGTTGTACAAAATGTTCGTTTGAATAACTATCACAATTCACTCTATCGACCACCAATAGCTTAAGTTAATTGATTTTATCATTTAACTTTTTTGATTGCTATTGGAGGAGCTCGTGCTCAATTTACTAATTAAGTTTGCCTTAACGAAGCGATTGCTGACGTTAGGGATTGCTGGTGCCCTTATTTTTTTGGGGATTGCCTCGTTTCAAAAATTACCGGTCGATGTTTTTCCTGATTTAACTAAACCAACCGTGACGATTGTCACCGAAGCGCATGGGAAAGCCCCCGAAGAGGTTGAAACATTGGTGACTATTCCCATTGAGTCTCAACTTAACGGTTTGCCGGGGCTCTCGTCGATTCGTTCAACCTCTGGTGTTGGTTTATCAATTATTTATGTCCAGTTTGAATGGGGCACCGATATTTATTTAAGCAGGCAGTTGGTTGGCGAAAAATTAAATTTAGCCAAAGATCAACTTCCCGAGGGCACACAGCCGTCGATGGGACCCATTGCTTCATTAATGGGGCAGATCCAGCAGATTGCACTTTATCCGGAATCAAAAGATATCGATCCGATTGAACTTAGAACGTTGGCCGAGTGGGTTGTTCGCCCCCGATTGTTGTCAATTCCCGGAGTCGCACAGGTTATTCCAATGGGCGGCGGATTAAAGCAGTATCAAATTTTAGTTTCAGCAGAAAAACTGAATTCCCGTCGATTAACGATAGAAGATCTCAGCGAAAGTCTTCGAAAAATAAGTCAAAATACCACAGGCGGGTATTTGTCGAATGGTGAAAATGAATTGCTGATTAGAAATATTGGCGTCGTGGAATCCATTAAAGATATTGAAAATACAGTTGTTGGTTCGCACTTTGGAAAACCGGTCTTACTCAAAGAAATTGCAAAAGTTAAAATCGATGCCGCAACAAAACGAGGCGACTCAAGTTATAACGGTCAACCTTCTGTAGTAATGGTCATCCAAAAACAACCCGGAACAGACACCGTAAAAATCACTCACGACATCGAAACAGCCATTGCATCCTTAAGAACTTCGCTTCCTAAGGGTGTGGGTATTTCAACGGATGTTTTTAAGCAATCAAACTTTATCGAAGCTTCGATCAAGGGTATTCAAGGCAAATTGATGTTTGGTACGGTTTTAGTGTTTGTCGTTTTGTTTGTGTTTTTAGCCAATTTACGAATGAGTTTAATTACACTGACCGCAATCCCATTATCTTTTTTAATGACTTTGATTGTTTTCAAAATTTTCGGTTTAACGATTAACACGATGACTCTCGGTGGTCTTGCTATAGCCATCGGCGAACTCGTTGATGATTCCATTGTCGATGTCGAAAATATTTTTAGACGACTGCGAGAAAACAGCACCTTTGAAAAACCGAAGGCGATTCTCAGAGTCATTTTTGATGCATCGTCAGAGGTTCGAAATTCTATTGTCATTGCAACGTTGATCATATGTTTCGTGTTTTTACCTTTGCTAAATTTAACGGGAATCGAAGGTCGATTATTTACTCCACTTGCGATTTCATACTTAACTGCATTGATTGCATCGCTCTTGGTGTCTTTAACAATTACTCCAGTGCTTTGTTATTTTTTACTTGGAAAAACGGAATTTAAAGAACACAAAGAAACATTTTTTGTGAGCACTCTAAAAAATATGGATCGTTCGATTTTAAAAGTGATTCTTGATCATCCAAAATCCATGATTTCAATGGTGTTTTTACTTTTGTTGGTTGCGGCATCACTTATTCCAAAGATGGGAAAAAACTTTTTGCCTGAATTTAATGAAGGTACGGCCTTAATCACAGTTGGTGCTAATCCTGGAATTTCAATCGAACAAGCCAATAAAATTGGTCTGCAGAGTGAACAATTAATATTAAAAATACCTGAAGTTAAATCTGTTTCACGCCGAACAGGACGTGCTGAAAAAGACGAACACGCGATGGGACTTCACGTCAGTGAAATTGATGTCGATTTTAAAAAAGACATTACACGAAGTCGTGAAGAGATTTTAAATGATATTCGTGAAAAGCTCTCGGTTCTGGAGGGAATGAATATCAGTGTCGGTCAGCCCATTGCCCATTTGATTGATCACATGGTTTCTGGCGTGGCCGCACAAATTGCAATAAAAATTTACGGACAAGACCTTCAGGAATTACGAGGCTCCGCATTTCATATTAAAGAGGCCATCCAAGATATTCCTGGAGTTGTTGATTTAAAAATTGAACAACAAGGGCTGATTCCTCAACTAAAGATTCATGTGCTTCGTGAAGATGCCGCTCTGTATGGGATGTCTGCAGGTGAAATAACATCGCTTTTAGAACAGGCCCTAAACGGCGATGAAATCGCACAAGTGCTCGAAGGCCAAAAGTTTTTTGACGTCTTTTTCCGTTATGATGATGAGTCACGGAAATCAATTGAAAAGATTGAATCGACCATTCTAAAAGTCATGCCAGACGGACAAGCGGTTCGAGTTTCTGATGTGGCTGATGTTTATGAGACTGAGGGCCCCAATGAAATTAACCGCGACAATGGTTTAAGACGCCTCGTTGTTTCGGCCAATGTCTCTGGGCGAGACCTAGTCAGTACCGTTGAAGATATTAAAGCGCGCATTGGTTCTAAAGTAAATTTTCCAGTTGGTACTTACCCCGTTTACGGAGGCCAATTCGAATCGCAAGAGAGTGCCTCTAAAAATATTCTTATCTTCGGATTGATTTCGATTTTAGCCATTGCCATTTTACTTTATTCGCATTTTAAATCTAAAATGATTGTGGCCCAAATTATGTTAACAATTCCTTTTGCCTTCATTGGCGGAGTTATTTTGTTATACATTGTTGATCGCAATGTCACGATTGCGAGTCTGATTGGTTTTGTTACGTTGTGCGGAATTGCTTGCCGCAATGGGATCATGATGATTTCTCACTATCTCCATCTGATGAAATATGAGGGTGATGAGTTCAACAAAGAAATGATTATTCGCGGTTCTTTAGAGCGATTGGTTCCGGTGTTAATGACCGCCACGGTGGCCTCGTTAGCGTTAATGCCGCTGGTCTTTGCAAAGGGCCAAACAGGAAGTGAAATACTGCATCCGGTCGCTGTGGTCATCGTCGGTGGTTTGATCAGTTCTACATTATTAGATATTTTAATTACGCCAACAGTCTTTTTTAAATATGGAAAAAAAGCCGCGCTAGAGTATATCAACCAAAAAAACACGGAGGACCTATGAAAAAACTTTTAACTATCGCCACCTTGCTTGCATCGCTTGTTGCATTCGCCAGCCCCGACCACGATCATGGAGCACCAGCTTTTCAACCAAAAAAGAAAAATGGGATGCTAAAGTCGGCTCACAAAAATCACTTTGAATTAGCTCGCGAAGGAAATAAACTTTCTTTGTATGTTTATGATCAAAAAGGAACTGATGTTACAACAGCTGGATTCAAATTGGACTCTAAAGTCGAGTTGCCAAAGAAAAAAACTTTACCAATAACCTTTAAAGATATGAAAACTCATTGGGAAGCAGATGTTAATTGGCAAGATGCACACCGAGCAACTTTAAAAGTGAGCATTCACGATGGAAAGGACAAAGACAGTGTTAAATTCACACTCGAAAATAAATAATATTTTTTTAGTAACTATTTTTTTAATATCACCACTAGCCGGCGCAGAGCTGGCCGGGCCAAAAGAAGTTCCGATGGCACCTACGACTGGCGTGCCTGCGCCGACAAATGCTTTAGCTGACTATGCGAATAAGCCGAACATTGATTTCGAAGACCTTTTTCGTCGGGCTAAAGATATCAACTTAGATATTATTCAGTTTGAGGCTAACAAAGAAGCGGCCGAGGCAAGGCTTGACGCAACCAAGGCTGCGTTTGCGCCAAAGATCGGTGTCGAAGGACGTTACGAAGGTTTTGAATCAAGCGTAGAAAAAAAATATGGTGGAACAGGAAACGCGTACATTGAGTGGAATGTTTTTAACGGTTTCAGAGATGAATCCAATAAAGACATTTTAGAACTCGATTTAAAGCAGGCCGAAAATGTTTTGAAGCGCGCCGAAATGAACTATCGCTGGCGTATGCTGGCTCTGTATAGTCGAACACAGGCGTTGCAAAAAACAATCGAGGCGTACAAGGCAACAATCGCTGATAACCAAGTTTTATTGGCTGGTGTGCGTGTGCGTAAAAAAGCAGGGTTAGTTTCAGATTCAGAGTTATTGGAGTTTGACCTGTACGATAATAAATTAAAACTTGAACTTAATGAATTTGAGTCTGAGTTTGCATTGTCCTTAGGTGAATTGAAATCGCATTCGGGGATTCCTGAATTTGGTCCATTTCTAACTGACCTAAAGCCGAAACCGTTAAAAATTATTGCGTCGGATTTAGATGGTTTGCTAGCTGCAGATAGTTCACAGTTGCAAGATTTGATTTTTGAAGTCACTAAGTCTGAAAAAGAATTAAATGCAGTCGACTCCGGTTATTATCCTAAAATTGACTTGCGAGCCACTAACGGAAGCCAAGGTTTGCGGGAGGCAGTTAAGGATACTGAGACAACAATGGCGATTGTTGCCAAATGGGAACTATTTTCTGGATTTGAAACTTCATCTTTACGAAAAGTCTCGATGGCTCGAATGTCCCAAGCCCAGGCCAAACTCTCGGTTGAAAAAACTCATTTAAAAAGCGACGCCGATCAACTGATTAAACGAATCGAAAATATATTGGGTCGATTATCTCTGGAAGATGACAATCGTACAAAAACAGAAACTTACCTAAAAGCAGTCGGCGATGAGTATCGTCGTGGAGTGAAAAACTCGGCAGATTTAAAGAATGCAACGGAAGTCCTACTACAAAGCAATATAAAGGTTTATCAGTTGAAGAGTGATTACTATAAAGCCAGATCGGAGCTGCAAACAATTTTAGGACGAGAATTGGAAGAAAAATAACTTTAAATTTTCAGGGCGTTGATGTATGGTTTGTTGCATGAGTGAATTAAACATTAACGTACAAATAAATAATGGTATTCCTGAAGTAACCTGTGAACAATTACAGGCCTTGATACAAAAGGTTGTAACTGACGTAACTAATGGTTCAAAAATAAAATTAATCGACGTGCGCCAGCCCGATGAATTTGTCGGTGAACTTGGTCACATAAAGGGCGCTGAATTAATTATTCTTGGTCCCGATTTAGCGAAGTTTCTGAATTCCGAAGATAAAAACCAAGAAATCATTTTTATTTGCCGCAGTGGCGGACGTTCGGGAGTCGCCACCGCCGAGAGTCAGATTCGGGGATTCACCAGTACGGCCAACCTGATTGGCGGTATGATGCAGTGGAATCGACTTGGATATTCAATCGAGCGCGAATAGTTGGTAAAAAAACTATCAAATCCGTTTACACATCTGAAAAAAAAATCAGTAAATTTCCTCTTTAATAAAAAATTTTTTTGATTCGGCCCTTTATTAGGTATACTCCGGCCCATGAAAAAATTAATGTTAGTTTTATTTATTGGTTTAAATTCTATTTCGGCAATTGCGCAGCAATTCCAAAATCCAACGCAGTTATTTGATAAATGGCTCGCAATTTTAGAAACACCGCTCGTGAGTGCGAAGAGCGAGGCTGCAGCCGTTGACAATTTGTTAGCAGTTTCACAATCACGAATCGCTGCATTTAATCTGCAGGCTCTAGGGCGAACATTTTCATCGATAAACCCAGAGTTTAGTCAAATCCGTTTTGAATTTAAAAAAATCGAAGACGGTCTTGGTAAAATCGACAAATGGTCTAAGCAAGGTTTAGAAAAAAAAGCCACCGAAGCTAAGAGAGAATTCGCAGTCGTTCTAAAATCAGAAAAATGGTTCGGAGCTAAGAGCAAAATTATTACGATTCGCAAACGTATTCAAAATTTAGCTCAAAACTTGGATAAACCCGAAACTACAATTTTGAAACATCTAGCGGATGCATTAACTGAAATTTATAACACTCCGTTTGATTTTAGCGGATTAGAGTCCATCAACGGACTTCATGAGTATAGACGTGAAATCCGTTGGTTCATGATTGAAACACGCATGTTAGAAGGCATGGTTAGTTTTAAACCTGATCAAACGGCTTGTCCGAATCCCGCTGTTTTTGAGTTATTCAAAAATAAAAAAACGGAAAGCACAAACATTTCGGATTTATTAAAACCAATTCAATCCAGCAAGTACTCTCAATTAGCTGCTGCAAAACCAGGTCAATTGACATGTCCGGTATCGGCATGTTTATTTTATGCCTTATCAGACACGGTCGAAAAAATTGGAAACATCAAAGACGACGTCGAAAACCAATTTGGTGAAAGTGGCGATGACACAACTCCAGAAGTTTACAAGAAAAAAGCCGAAAAAGTTTTTGATAAAGTAAATCAAACGGACGCTTTTAATTTGCTAGCAGCTGAATTACTTCAGTGTGCTCAGTAATAAAGA
>JAYVHE010000110.1:0-21568 GCA_043771495.1 Bdellovibrio sp.
TCGCGAGTGATTGATTTTAAAAGTCGCAATACTGAATTTATGGTTTTTGCGATGTCTTGATCAACTTGTTGCACGCCCTCTGTGTCTGAAAATGACTGCAAGTCGTGAATTATATCAATACTCCGTTTTAGACCATCTACAATCTGCAAAAAATCTTCGTGGACGGTCGGATGTTTTTGCTGATCGTTTTGCTGCAAGAAAAATTCAGCCTGTAATTTTAGTCCGGTTAAAGGGTTATTAAGTTCATGCGATAAATGATTCGACAATTGACCTAACAACTTTAATTTTTCAGATTGAATAAATTCTTTTTTTAATAAATCGGCATTTGTTTTATCTTGATAAAAAACCAAATTCAAAGTTTTTGCTTCGTTCTGATAAACAGAACGTACGGCTTGGTAGCGCTTTTCTTGAAAGGTGACTGAGCCTTGGCTTTTGCCCTCTAATACCGGACAACCTTCGCAGGGTTGATTGAGCCCGGCCAATTCTTTGTAACAAAGTTTGGCTTCATCAGATTCTAGATAATTTGATTTAATCAATCGAAACTGATTGTCGATTAAATGGACCGGGTCGGCCCAGTTTTTGAAAATGTAATCCCATATCTCAAATTGAATTTTTAATTTGTGATCAATCAGCCAGTTGGAAACAGCCATCGTTAAAATCGACAATCGATCCTGAAAAAACAAATTCTTTTGCCTTAACAATTCCGGATCAGAATTCTTAACTTCATAAAAAAAATGAAAGTGCCGCTGCTCGAGCTCCAAACTAAATCTCTGAATGCTTGCGGTTGGACGTTTTAATATATTTGCTAACTGCCGGTTAATATCTTGGCCATTTAGGTTTTTAAAATCGAGCTTTCTCTCGTAGTAAAATTTTTCGTCTTTGCCGTCGTAAAAAACCGTAAATTCATTACCATGCTCCTCAAGCTGAAAACCAAGTGTTAACGCAAAATCTGAGCACGCGTTTTCTTTCCAAAGAAAGCTAAGCACTGATTGCACAAAAGTTGGTTTCGCAATTTCTAAATTTATCAAATCTAAAAAGTAGAGCAATTTTTTTTCGTTTTTCTTGCGGCCTTCTTCGATCTCTAGAAATTTCCTAATTAATTCAATCTTTTTTTCAGACTCTTTAGACAAAATTAAATTAAAAGATTCTAATTCTTCACTTTTTTTAATGACTTCATTTTTTTTAAGACTAATTTGCTTAGTTTTAGATTGTTCAATTTTGATGAGCTCAAATAATTTTTCACGTTCATTGGCGTTGTTTTGCGCTAGTACGAAATCGGGCTTTATCGCAATTAAATCATGCGCCGAAATTTGCGCACCCATTGTTTGCAGAATTTTATAGAACCCGGTTTTGATCGACTGAGTCTCAATGAATTGATTTAAATTTTGAATCAGTTGAATTTGTGCAGCGCCAAAAACTAATACATCGGCTTGCAGCAATACTTTTCGAATAGTGTCTGAAGCAGCAGCCGATGTATTTAACGGAAAAAACGCCGAATAATTTTTTGCGGTTTTATCTTGAGCAAGCTGATCTAAATCTAGAACATTCACTCAATAATGCTATCACGTCCCGAAATAGAGCTGCAACTTGAAGTATTCACATTCAGCAGCCGCATCAAATCCAGTCTTTTCCAGAAGACTGATCTTATTCAGCGTGATTGATTCGTCAAACGAGTAACGATCCAAGTAAAAGTTCAAATAGGACTCCGCTTTGCTCATACGCTTTTGGTCAAAGCTCCACGATGAGAATAATTTTAAAGCCGTTTGATTATATGGGTTTGAATCTAGTGCCTTTTGCAAGTTAGCCAAAGCGAGTTCAATGTCGCCCAATTTATGGTGCAATAGCGCTAGAGCCGTCCATGATGTGTCCATTTGTGGATCCATAGCGATAGATTCACGTAAATGCTCTAAGGCAACGGTTTCTTGATTGTTTTTAAGGTCAATCAACGCCAGCGAGTAAAAGTAACGAGCCGAAGTTAATTTGTGCTCTTCATACTTCCGCTGACTGGAATAAATTTTTTCAACTTCACCATGGTGGATCGCCAATTCTAATTCCAGATCTAACATTTCAGCTAATTGCTCAGAAGCAAGAGTTGAATAATCTATTGTGGCCATAGCACCGTTAAGTTCTTTGAGCTCACCAGCAAATATGCACATTTTATAGAAACTGATTTTATCTGCAGGTTCTTGAGATATTGTTTGAATCAATCTTAATGTTTTCAATCGATTTTTGGAATCACCTAAAGCTTTTTGAACATCAGCCATTAAATAAAGGTATTCTAAATTGTGTGAGCACGATTGCGATACCTTGATGAGCTTAAGCAGTGCGGCTTTGGCCTTGCCGGCTTTTAATAGAGTACGTGAATTTTTTAACTCGCTGGCCATTTCGTTAGATAACATAAGTTCCAAATTTAACCCCCGCTTGATTTCGTTATATCCTCATAAAAGCAAGCGAGGTGCCAAACCCAGTCTAGGCATTTTTTTGCAACTCCAGTTGCAAAAAAATTTCATTCTGGACCTAGAGTTCTGACTTGTAGCCGCTGACGACTTTTTTACTCGAAGAAACAGCTCTTAATTCGTTAAAAATATTAGTTTTAATATCGTCAATATGCGCAATAATTTCTAAATCTTGGCCCATAATTAAATTCACGTATTCGTCTTTAATCGCCATTGCTTTTTTGACAGCTTCACGATCAGGTCCGGTCAATTTTTGCGAGTCCGGCGCCATTAAACATTTCGTTATTTTGGTATCGATGTTTCTAACAATTGCTATAATCGACTCACGTTGATTATAAAAATAGTCTAGACCTTCGATGTGACCTTGTTGCAATAGTTTAAATTGCGTCTCGTTCAATTGACAAAATTTCTCTAGAAAATAATTCTTCTCGTTTAGAAACTGAATTAATGTCATCACCCTATCCCCCTTTTTTTTCATTATCTAATTTGATTTTTTCGATGGCTTGTTGCCAGCCGTCATACAGATTTTCCAAAACCTTTATTGATGACTTCAGGGCGTTCGGATCGCCCGTCATGTTGGCTTTTGTGTATTGTTCTAATATGTATGTATACAGTTGATCTAATTGCTGCGAAAGTTCGCCACCAATTTTATGATCTAACGAAAGCTGCAGCTCCATCACGATATCGTACGCTCGCAAAATATATTTTCCGCGATCTGCAATTCGATTGCTTTCTGCGGCCTCGAGCGCCTGCTTGGTAAATTTGATTGCCCCCTCGTATAACATCAACAAGATCTGCTCCCGTGATGCACTTAATATCGAGTTGGTCTTATACTTCTGATATGGATTTGCCATCTACTATCCCTTTCCTGCTATTCCGCCCAAAGCGCCCGCTTGAGAATTTATTTTTGACATTGCTTCTTCCATTTTCGAAAATTGCCTTCTTAACGTTTCTTCTCGTTTTTCTAAATTTTTTTCTTTACGATCAATTCGCTGATCAAACTGATTCACTCGATCCTGGAAATTCTTTTTACGTGAACTGATAATTCCCGTTCCTTGCTGTGTCAGTGATTTTAATTTGTTGGTTAGATTCGGAATGAATCCCACATCAACCAAGTTTCCACGCAAAAACTTAACAACGCGCTGAGGATTCTCAGTCAGGATTTTTTTGAACTTATCTTGATTAAAAGTTAACGTTCCACTGCGATTAAACTCGACTCCCAATTCAATGATGCGTTTGATATCACTTTCAGTGATTTGCATGTCTTGGATGATTCCTTGCATGCGACCTTGAGTTAAGCGCAGCATGCTGTCGCCACCCAGCGGACCCAGACGTTGCATTCCATTTTTGCCATCGACTAATTTATTTTGCCCTTGAATAAATGCGAGCGCTGCATTGTAAGAATCAACGAAGGTTTTCATTTTATCGCTGATTTTGTCGTAGTTTTCTGAAATACCGATTCGAACCGGCTGGCCTTCCTTAGCTTGTTTTAAATCTAAAGTGACTCCCGGCAATAAATCAGAAATGACATTATCGGAGTTTTCAAATTCATGACCATCTAATTTGTATCTGGCATTTTTAGCTTTGTTATTTTCAACGAATTGAAAATCGCGATCGCCATCGATTGTATAGACGACAGGAAATTCGATCTCGAAGTCATCACCTGTTTCGGCTCCGGCTAATTCAATTTTAAAACTATCTTCCTTATCGCTTCGGTCATTAACAACAGTTGCCACAACACCAACTCCGGCTTGATTGATGGTTGCTGCCAATTTTTCTAAGGTCGAATTCTCTTCAGAAAAATAAACTTCCTTTTCGCCATCTTTTGTATTGAAACGAATGTAGCCGACACCAATATTTGTTTCATTTTTATCAGGGAACCCATTACTAACAACTGATGGCTTGCTGGCCAGTTGCAAGACTTCTAAGGTGTATTCACCGGGCTCGGCAACCTCAGGATCAATAGTTCCGCTAATAATATCAGGGAATCCCGAAGTAAATTGTTTGTCGACAAAACCACGGCGTCCAATCAGCGAAGACATACTTGTAGAAATTTCATTTACTTTAGATTCGAAATCGCCAACTAGTTTTACTTTGTCTTCAATTTTGGCTTTATTTTCCTGCATTTGCTTAACGGGAGTACGTTCGGCCTCGATGACCTGCTCAACTAAATTGGGAGGAAGACCGCTGGCTAAGCCACCGATTTTTATTCCAGCCATATAATTTCTCCAGGCAGTGTTTGGTTCACCATTTCGTACATATTTAAATTATGGCAGATATATTTTATGTTTTGTGAGTCAAATGCTTGTCACGCAAACGTTCTAGACAAAGCTCGGTAGGCTAAAAATACCTAGATAGATTTTATTAGTGAGATTGCTCGCGAAATTGGTTAAGCAATTTTTTTGAGGAGCTGGCCTTTTTTCTCTTCACCTGGGCGGACGTCCTCAAAAAGTTCCCATAAATCGAACTCGTTGATTTTGCGAATAGTATTAAGCTGGGCATCTTTGACATCGGCATAGTAATGTTCGCCGTCAAGCAACTCGACCGCAGTCCAAGTCATCTCTTTCATAAAGGCTTTTTCATTCAGGATAGCTAATGCTCTTAAAAACTGTTCACGACTCATTTTCGTCGTATTTTTTTTCTTTTGTTGATCATAGAACTGCTGACCATTGGCATCGCGCTCTTGGGTATCTTCCGATTTAATAGAACGATCCACTTGGCGAAGCGACTGAGTCGTTGCTCGCTCCGTGACTGGAATTCCTAAACCTAAAAGATTTTTTACGTTCATATAGCTGCACATCGGGATTCGTTTAGATTTCTAGAGAGGACAAATGTCTAATTTTAAGAAAGTCCAGCCCTTTGCTGGGCTTTGGTTCTGGACTGATTTTGCGGGTATCGAGCTGATTGAGTTTTTATTCGTACCAAAAAAAACAGGCCGGATTTTTAATCCAGCCTGTGTCGAGGTTTTAATTTTTTGGATGGCTTGTTTTCGGCGGAGGTCAGTCTGCCTGCCCCTCAAAAAACAAGGATATCTCGATATAACCCTGTGAAACTTTCTGCCCACTTCAACTGACTTACAATTACTACGCAGGCAGAACTTAATTTATTACTTATATCAAAATATTATTATCCTAAAAGTTTCAATGCCATCTGTGGAAACATATTAGCTTGTGATAATGTTGCAGTAGTGCCTTGTAACAACACATTATTACGAGCAAGTTCCGAAGATGCAGAAGCTACGTCAGTATCACGGATACGTGAGTTAGCTGCTGATAAGTTTTCACTCATCGTCGCGATCACATCACCAGTAGTTTGTAGACGATTTTGCATCGCGCCTAAGTTAGCGCGTGAACCGTTTACCGCTAAAATAGCTGCATCAAGTGAGTTCAAACCTGATCGAGCGCCCTCTTTAGATTGGAAATCTAATTCGCCAATTTCTAAGTTACCAGTTGTAACGTTAGTGATAGAAGCATCGTATGCAATCCAGTCAGTTGACTCAGATTTTGCAGATGTTCCTACGTGAATGTCATAAACTCCACCAGTACCGTCTAATAATTTACGTGAACCGAAAGATGTAGATTCTGCTACTCGTTGAATCTCTGCTTTTAAAGCATCAACTTCTTTTTGTACGAAACCACGTTCTACGTCACCGATAGTATCAGAAGAAGCTTGGATACCAAGTTCTCTTAAACGGATCATAACGTTAGAGATTTCTCCCATACCTTGTTCCGCAGTTTGAATCATTGAGATACCATCGTTAGCATTTCGGCCTGCTTGACCTAATGAACGGATCTCTGCTTTTAAGCCTTCAGAAATCGCAAGACCTGCAGCATCGTCACCGGCTTTAGTGATGCGCGATCCAGTTGATAATTGCGCCATGCTCTTTTGCATTTCGCGGCTGTTTGTCGTCATAACTCGTTGTGCATTAAGCGACGCTACGTTTGTTGAAATTCTCATTCCCATATCTGACCTCTCTCTTATTTTCGATGTGAACTTCAGAGGCACTGGGCTTGAAGTTCCATCATATGTACGTGTTGGTGACCTGCACCTTCGTCGACCTAGCCTACAAGCGAGTTATGAACCGCAGTCACTCGTTTCATCTCTCTCAGCTAATTCGCGTCCAGTCTGAGTCGTTTATCTAGACAACCTTTCGGCGGGTCTGTGTGTGGCTTTAGTCACGTCGAGCGAAACTAGACTTTCGTCTTTCAAAAACTAGACTAAGGTTTTGAAAAATAGACGTTTGAATTGAGATTTTCAGGACCATGGTCTGGAAAATACACGACCTTTTCCAGATCAGATGATGGGCGGAGCGAGTCTACATAGGACTATGTGCTGACAGACTTCAGGCTGCGCAGACTTTTTTCTCGTCTGGTAGTTGTGCATGATTTTTTTACTTGCGTGAGTGATTTTTCATTCGAGAAACACTATGATAGTCGAGTGCAAAAGACTGTGAAAAAGCAAATTTTAATTCTACTAATGTCTGTGATTTCCGCTCTGGCTTGGATTTTGTCTGGTCTGTATTTGTCGAAATCGCATTTCTTACCGAGGGGAAATTAGTTAGAAATAATTGCTATTCAGGCGCAATGCGATGAAGCCTGATTTGATTTTAATTGTTGGTGATGCGGTTCTAGAAATGAAAGCTGAATTTTTCATGACGCTTGCGGGCCATATGCACGGTGGACAAATTTATGTTCCTGGCTTCGGCGCGCTGGTTATGCCGGGCACCGCCCGCTTTGACCTGTCCGATATGCGTTTGCCGCTTTTCTTGTTTTGATGCTCGCTGTGCCCGGCACCGCCTTGCTGCCAAGTTCATTACTATGAAACAAACCAACTTTTTAATACCAACACGCAAAGAACATGGTGGCGCTCTTTCAGTTCAAACTCGAAGATCACGACGACCGCTCTCTACGAAACAACCTATTCATCTAACGTTAAAATCAGATTTTGCTTACGGGCGAAGGTCTTTACTGAAGCATCAGACACTGATCAATCACATTGGAAAAAAGTTTGCGCGGCGATTCGGGGTGACAATTTATCGACAATCTATTTGTGGCAATCATCTTCACCTACTTGTACGTGGAGTTGACCGATTCGGATTACAGAACTTTTTCCGCGTGTTCGCTGGTCATATCGCCCAGCAGATCCTGAGCACTGCACCTATCACAGATGCTGAACGAAGCAAAAACTCGGGCGGTGCCCGCACATTCACAGCACAACACCAAGCGGAAGTAACAAAACGACGACCGGAGAATACTCCTAAGCCATTGAAAAAGTCGCTGCAACCCTGTAAAAAGAATCAACGCAAGTTCTGGGCCTTACTGACTTACACACGCGTTATTACTTGGGGAAAAGAGTTCACTGGAGTTAGCCGTTACATTTTACAGAATACGCTCGAGACGCTCAATCTCATCGCCTACCAACCTCGACAAAGAAAAGAAACCTCCGCACGCAAATTCAGTACGGCTTGATAACAAACAACCCTAAAAATAAAAAACCCCGGGGTTAGCCGAGGTATTTAAATCAATAAATTTTTTCGAATGTAGTTAAAGGCTGGACAGCCCTAGCAGTCAAGTAGTTAAAGCTACTGAGCTTGTGGTTGAACCATTTCTTCAATTTTTTTCAATACGAATAAACGTGGTTCAGGTCCCAAGATATCTAATTGAACTAAAACTTGCGCGCCATTTTCAGAACGTACGGTTTCAGGAGTCACGTTTGTGATATCGATATTAACTTCGATGTAAGGAACTAAAAAATGGTCGCAATCTAAAGCCGAGAAAAACATGTTTTCTGTTACTGACCAAGTGCCTTCGCAATCGATGTCTGGTTTGAATGGACTTTTATTAACGATGCTAACCGTTGCCGATTGATCTTCGTTAACTTGCATTTGTACGTTGATATCGCCTTTGTCAGCGTCAATCGCTTCGTAAAAACCAGGTTCAACTTCCATATTGGCTGCAAACGCCGTAAGTGATGAAAATAACATAACAAATAGAATTTTTTTCATGATCCCCCCCAGGTATCTATAAGATTTAGCTGGGAGGCCTATGAAAGCCAAGCGAATTTAATTTACGGTTTACTCACCGGGGCGGAATGTTCAGAAGTCTAAAAAAATGACAATTTAACCGAGGTACAAAGACAGGCAAAAGCACTTATAATCGCTATGAAAATATTAAGAATTATTCATTAGACTGTTCAATAAAAGAAAGCAAAAAAAGGCCCGAATCTCGCGACCCGGGCCGGGCTTAAGTGTTCGGACTTCTGCAAATCCGAACTCAAAGCTGTTTAAAAATTAGCTAATAATTTAGCCGATATAATTACTATTATCCTAACAATTTCATCGCTGCATACGGCTGTTGGTTGGCCGCCGCTAGTACCGAAATAGATGCGTTCTGTAACATTGTCGCAGACGCCAATTCAGAAGACTCACGTGCTATGTCTGCATCCATGATACGTGAACGAGCAGCAGATAAGTTTTCCATTTTTACATCTAAGCCGTTAGTTGTTGATTCTAGTCGTGAAGAAAGTGCACCAAAACCTGCGCGCATTCTTGATACTTTTTCTAAAGCTGTATCCGTATTTCCCAACAAATCGCGGGCTCCGTCTTTGGACGTAATATCTACTGAGTCTAAATTTAATTCACTGACTGTTGCATTACCATCAACCTGATAAGTAATAATATTTTCTTTTGCGGCTGTTGAACCCACATGGAAATCAAAAACTGGATTTGTTCCATCTAGTAAGTTTTTGTCTCCGAATTTTGTTGTTTTAGAAATACGATCAAGCTCTTCTGAAACTGATTTTGCTTCTTGATTCAAATAAAGACGCTCTTTATCACCCAATGTGTCAGACGCCGCCTGTACTCCAAGTTCCTTTAAGCGTGTGATCAGATTAGTCATCTCTGCTAATCCACCTTCACCCACTTGAATCGCTGAGATTGCATTGAATGCATTCGAGCGAGCTGCATTAGATCCGCGTAAGTCTGATTTCATACCTTCTGAAATCGCTAAGCCGGCAGCATCATCAGCTGCTCTTACGATACGTTGACCAGATGCTAACGCTTGCGCCGCGTGCTCTTGCCTTTTTGATTGCATTGATAAAGATCGTTGCGCAGAAATCGAAGCCATGTTTGTTGTTACTCTTAAGCCCATTGACGTCCCCCATTGTGCAGCAACTCTATTTGTATAGAATTACTGTGTTACTGTTTTTGTTTTCCATTAACTTTTAGTTGGGGGTGCGCCCACTCAGCTTTCGGGGTGACTGCCCTTGAGCTGAGTGAACTCGCCTTTCAGAGTTTTTAAGGATTCGGGTCTTGCGTGAGCGCTGAACCGTTTCCCTTTAGAACCGAGAGGTATATCCTCCAACACGTACAATGAATATTTCGGCCCTTGGTCTAGTGGACTTTAGCCCTTAGTCTAGTCGAGTTTAAAGTGCGACGCGTTAAGTATATGTAATTATTTGTCTTAATTTAAAAATATTTTTTTTAAAGTGTGGGATTTAAGTCTAGGTTAGCTCCCGCTTGATCCACTAGTTTTAGTTTTAAGTGGTTAATCGTTTTACAAAAAATGGAAGTCTACGTCAAAAAAGTGCTCCAGCAAACGCTTTGCTTTTTCACAATTTAATTTAGTAGTCGATGAATTAGAGATGCCATAGCATTGCAACGTGGGTTCAGAGAAAACGGTTTTAAATCCTTTTGTCATCGTAAAACCAAAGAATATTTTAAGTGCTTATCGCATTTGGGCGTCGCTGCCGCCATACCGTTTGCGTTCAGTTATAAATTGCAAACCCGTTTTTCTTAAAAAAGAAAGCATTCAATCCTCACAAATTAACAAATCAATTTGGACGATCATGACGGCCAACGATGACTATGATGAGATCGTCATTTACGCTCATCAAGACGAAGTCGAAGGCGGCTTCGAAAAACAGGGCCCAGCACCAACACCTTGGTTTAAATTGCTAAAAGGATATATTTTTCGATCGCCGTCGCTTTGGACAACGTTCTTGCTGGCTGTGATTTTATTTTTTAGTTTAAAATATTCCGGATATTTTAAATCAGAACAATTTTTAAATGAATATCCGTTCTACCAGCAGTATCCCAAAGAGTTTTTGTCGCTGGTTAAAACACGGATTATATTTTGGAGCGTTCTAGTTCCCGCTGCGCTAGTTCCACTATTAACTGCGTTGTTTGGACTTTCTGGACTATGGCCATCAAAGATTGGACGTATTCAAGCCACAGTTAAGGTTGAGAGTTGGATTATGTTATTCATTGCTCTGTATTTAATAACGCAAATGCCACTGGCTAAATTGCTGCACAACTCGGATATTTTTTTTATGAATTTAAATAACCCAAAAATCCAACAATACCTAAAAGGCAAATAATTTATTCTGATTTTTTTAAAGACTAAATTTTTTCCGAACGCGATCTATTAAATCTTTCGATGTACGAACCTTAAAGGTAACTCCATTGGCGTTGTAAGCTTCGTCTAATACGCGCATTGATAAACGGACTTCGCCCACGGCACCTTTATTCGAAAATGGAATAAATAAATCTTCATCAACCATATCGGTTTCAAAATAACTTAAAATCTTTGAGCGCAAGGCTTTTACATCAGCAGGATCTCGAGTACTTAAAAAGATCGCTTCTGGAAATTCAGCTCGAAGGTTCTCTGCTTGTTCAGCTGTTAATCGGTCGCGTTTGTTTAAAACTAACAAACTTGGAATATCTTGTGCGCCGACTTCACCTAAAACAGTTTTAGTGACTTCAAGTTGTGATCTAAACGATGGATCCGAAGAATCGACAACAAATAGTAAAAGCGAAGAATTTAAGGCTTCATCAAGTGTTGATTTAAACGAAGCGACTAAATCATGTGGAAGTTTTTTAATAAATCCAACGGTGTCTGAAATCAAAACTTTGGGAATTGATTCTGGATCCATTGGTCGAATTGTTGTATCTAGAGTTGCAAATAATTTATCGGCGACCAATACTTCGCTTCCAGTTAACGCTCGCATCAATGACGACTTTCCAGCATTTGTATAACCCACTAAGGCTACAGAAATTTCTTGATCGCGTCGTGCTCGACGGACTGCATGTTCGTTTCCGATGTTAGCCAATTCCATTTTTAATTCTTTAATTCGATCACGAATTTTACGACGATCTAATTCTAAACTACTTTCGCCGGCCCCTTTGCCTCCAACGCCACCGCCTTGGCGATCTTCGCCGCCACCGGTTTCACGTAAGCGGGGTGCCACGTAAGTAAGCCGCGCGATTTCTACTTGTAAGCGTGCGGTTTTAGTTCGCGCATGACGACTGAAAATTTCGATAATTACACCCGTGCGATCTAAAACGGTAACTCCAGATGCACTTTCTAAATTTCTAATTTGTGATGGTGACAAATCTGTATCTACAATTACAATTTGAGCGCTGCCAATTTGAATTTTTTCTAAAGTTGTTTGTTCGGTGTTTTCTGATTCGGGCTCTGGGACTTCTTCTGTTATTTCTAAATCTTGTTCTTCCGCCAAACGCTTGACGGTGGCTTTATTTAATTTGCGCTCGACCATTGAACCAATTTCACCAGAGCCGTTTGTCCACCCTGCTAATTCTTTAAGTTTTCCGCCGCCCAGTAATGTGGCCGAACGATCTGAACTTCTTTTTTGTATTACTTGACCAACAACTTTATAACCTAATGTTGTTACCAATCGCTCGAGCTCAGCCAGCGATTGAAAAAATTCGTCTGGATCTGTTTTAGGAAGTTGCACCCCGACCAAGACGGCACTTTTGATTTCAGCTTGAGTATTTGACGGATTTTTCATGGGCTCAACGTACCACTTGTAGAACCAATATTAAATGTTATTTTTCGTACTAAATATGGGATCAATTCGCGTCATTTAGCGCTGCGCCGATATTTGTTAGCTGATCGACCGACCGATCGAACAATTTCGGCATAAAATATTTTGCTCAAGGCACCTAAGCCCCAAATAATAACGGCCTCTTCCTTGAGGCCGCTCGTTGTTTAATTTTTTCTTCCTTGAACCATATCCCTCTTCATAAGAGACCGGAGTTTTGCATGAATCCATTCACGCGTAATTCGTTTACCCAATCAACTTCAGTGCCAATCCAGTCTGATTGTTGGCTTCTTGAAGCATCGCCGTTTGATACTGCTGAATGATCTGACCACGTCTAACATCGGTCGTCTCTTTCGCAAGATCTGCATCGGCAATTTGGGAACGCGCCGCAGATATGTTTTCGACCTGCGTTGCTAAATTATTCTGAGCCGAATCAAGTCGCGATTGTAATGCACCAAATTTTGCGCGGGTATTACCGATCGTCGACATAGCTTTATCAATTGAGTCCATTGAATCTCGGGCGTCGTCTTTACTTTCAACGCCCAAGCTATCAATTCCTAATTCAGAACCTGTTGTATTACTATTTGATTTGTACGAAATTCTAGATTCCTGCCCGCTTGTTGTTCCCACTTGGAAATCTAATTCCTGAACTGAACCATCTAGAATTTTCTGTGAACCAAATCGCGTCGTCTTCGCAATACGATCCAATTCAGATTTTAATTCTACATATTCACTATTCATCATGGTGCGTTCTTTACTTGAATAGTTATCACTCGCCGCTTGCACGGATAATTCCCGCATCCGCATCAATATATTAGTCTGTTCGTTCAACGCACCTTCCGCAACGTTGGCAAAACTTACTGCTGATTCAGCATTGCGTTTTGCAGACTCCATACCTTTGATATCACTATTCATTTGATCCGCGATAGCTCCACCGGCCACGTCAGAACTTCGTTCTGCGATTCGCGAACCAGTAGCCAAGTTCTTCATCGATCTTTCCGTTGACCGATTATTTGTTCGCATTGCATTCTGAACAGCAAGCGACGTCACATTCGTGTTGATTCTGAGCGACATACGTACCACCTTTTTTGCTCAAGCAGTCACAGCAAACCTGGCCCGTCAGGCCCGTTCATGTGCCCGCAACTAACCCCGATCCTGGAGTTAGAGTTGTTAATGTTTAGATCTCTTCAGTTCGTTAAGGACTTAAGTCCAGCAGTCACAACCTTCTTCGACTCAATACGTTAAAACTTTAATATTATTGAGATATTTTGAAACAGAATGGCACTACTATAACAAAAAATTATAGCGGTGTCTCAGACCGGGAAAAGGCTGTAGTTTTTCTGAATTTTAATTTGGTAATGATGAGATTTTTGTAGAATGTGCGAACAAGCACCGGATCATGAACTTATACTAAAAGATAACACCTTAAATTTTAGAAAATGCACTACATGAAATGTCCGGTCCACTTGAATTTCTAGACTTCCATGTAATTAGGGTCGAGTTCATAACGCGTGGATTTCTACCGATGACTTCCCTGTGAAGTTTGTCGTAATGAATTTTATTTTAGCGATGATGGGAAGCACAACTTGGGGAATTTCTCGTGAAAAGTGCAATTCAGTGGACCTTCGGCAAAAAGGCCAATCTTTTTTCGACATGCCCGTTTTTAACCAAGGTTCTTCTGATTACTGCTGGGCTTTTGCGGGAACGCAGATGGTTTCAGCCCTAGTTCGAAATACAAGTCAAAAAAATTTCGGAATCACCAAAGGTTTTATCGCTTTAAGTCCGACGGTTACAATGAATAACGCAATCGCTGGTGGACTGCAGTGTTTCACTCCGTGTTCTCTGGTCCAATCTGTTTTGCAAAGTCGAAAAGGCTGTGCGGTTGAGGCCGTGACTTTCCATGATGGGAAGAACCAATTTCACCCTGACACAGGATTATTGGCTCTGCGGATTACGGAAAAAAATCCTCCGCAGGATACGGCTCGACGACAAAGAGCCCTCAGAGAACTGCTGGACTATAAGGGTTCAAAAAACCAGCTCTCTTTTGCGTTTCTGTATAACGCAACAATGGCTCCAACCTGTTTAGATTTAGAAAATCGACGTAGTCCTTTTCAAGGGAATGCTCAAATCAATAAGCTTATTGATCAAGCTGGCAAGGATCCTGTTTCATGCACTGAATACCGGGCGCCCATTTTTCAAAAGGTGATCGAATCTGATTCTCGATTCGAATGCCCCAATATAAATTCGGCGCAAGTCATCAATTCAAATGATCTGGTTTTGAGAATAAATCAGGCCTTTGATTCAAAAGTGAAATTCCCTGTGGCCATCGATTATTGCTATTCATTTTTATTTGATGGCGATCCTGCACCCCGCGGACAACTCTGCCAGAAAAAAGATGGTCCACCCGTTTCTGATCACAAATCTGTTCTTGTGGCCCGACGCTTTAATGAAGAAACACAAAAATGCGAATATCTGTTGCGAAACTCATTTGGAAACGACTGCAATCAATTGCATAGCAATTTCAAAAAAGGATGCGAAGACGAAAAGAAGAAATTTAACGCCGCTGATGTTTGGGTAGCATCGGAATTACTTGAAAAGGTTGTTCATGGTGTCAGCGTACTTTCAAAATGAAACTTCCTTCTAATTGGGGCCAACCGCGTAAGTAGCAGTTCTAAATTTCACAAAAACCGGCCGCCACTCATGTGAATCGTTCGATCAGCCAACTGACGACAATCTTCTTCGTCATGAGTAATCATCAATACAGGCACTCCCGATTTAGCGATAACTTCTTTAACAAGTGCTCGGGATTCTTGTCTGAGCACAGGATCCAAGGCCGCAAATGGTTCATCCATTAAAATCAATTTTGGCAAACTCATCACCGCTCGCAAAACGGCGGTTCGCTGTTTTTCACCGCCTGATAAATTTTGCGCGAGCGTATTCCAGCACAAATTTAATTGTAATTGGTTTTTGTAAAACTCTAATTGCGTTAAAGCCGCTTCAGTAAAATTGCCGCGAGCTTTCATAACAATTTTAATGTTTTCTTCAGCCGTTAAACCCGGAAATAATTCGTAGGATTGAAACACAACGCCCAACTGCCGTTCAGAAATATTTGAATGGGCAAGCTCAACGCCGTTTAATTGCCAGCTCCAATTCTGGGGCGAATGTTCGCCAATTAAAACTTTAAAGAATGTTGTCTTACCCGAACCCGACGGGCCGCGAATTGCCGTGACACCTTTGGATTCAAAGTGCAGCTCAGGACAAGACAGTTCAAAATTGCCCAAATTAAATTTTAGATTTTTTATTAAGAACATAAAATCCCCACCGTAAAACATTCAAGAAAACCAACCAAACAATTAAAGTCATAAAGCTGAAAACAAAGGCCCACTGCAAACGATAACTTGAAATATAATTATAGATAAATGTACCTAATGTTTCTGTTTGGGATCCGACGGCTTTTATGACCGCAAAATCGGTCAACGACACTAAAAGTAAAATCGATAAACACAAAAAATATTTATCATAAAGCTGAGGCCACAAAACCGACTTCAAACAATCTTTAAATTCGATGTTATATATTTTTGCCGTAAGAATTTGTTTTTCAAGAAGTTCGAGTTTTGGCGCTATAAAATTAAAAAATAACCCAAAACTATAGACCACAAATAATCCCAGTGTCATTTTTAATAAATCTATGAATGGCTGACCAACGCTAAAAAATAAATAAAATGCAAACCCCACAATAATTGAAGACGGAGTCAAAAAAAATCTAAATACGCCTAGGGATTTTCGCTGATAGGTTAAAAAAATCAACCCCACTAAAAATCCGGTAAATGCGGCCGCGAGCCAGCTAAATAACACCAGCGATTGGCCCAATGCCAACAGCATCTGATTCAAATCCAAAGCATCCCATCGGACCGAGGTCAGTGCTGCGGCCGTAAAATAGAACAACGAACCAAAATAAACTATCAAATAAAAAGTAACAGTCACAGCACTCGGAAAAGATTTTAATTTGAATTCATTAAACTGG
This sequence comes from Bdellovibrio sp., assembly GCA_043771495.1. Lineage (GTDB taxonomy): Bacteria > Bdellovibrionota > Bdellovibrionia > Bdellovibrionales > Bdellovibrionaceae > Pseudobdellovibrio. The sequence continues at coordinate 16,321 of JAYVHE010000110.1, forward strand.
ACGGCATCCGATTTAACTGAAAACCGCCGCATCCATAAGCCCATCACTAAAAGCATGGCCGCTTGAATTAATGCTAAAACAACGGCTGAGTTCCAATCGTTGCTAATAAAAATTATTTCATAAATAAAAAGTTCGAAATTAACAGATCGTCCGCCCGATGCCACCAAAGGGACGGATAGGCTTGAAAAACACCCGATAAAAACAATCAACGATAAATTTAAAAACTCTTTGCGAATTTGTGGCCACACAATTTGAAAAGTAAAACGCAAATTCGAAATTCCATAAAGCTCTTTAACGACAAACTGCTGACCCAATTTAGATTCGATGGCTTCGCTCAATGAAACAAAAAAGTATCCAAAGTAAGTGAGCAAAAAAATTAAAGTGACTCCGGTAAACCCAAATGGAAACGGATTAATGATCGAAAGCGTGATCAAAATCGTAAAGATTGCTGGTAGCAATACCGGAACGATTAATAAATTTTTAATCGTGCGACGCAAACGTTGATTAAAAAAATAAAGACCACGAAAATTCAATAGCGACACTGTTCCACAAACCAAAACGACAGCGCCTGCTTGCAGACAAGACGTGACCAGTGCTTGAAAAAAATTTGACCAGTTTAAATTTAAAGTAAAATTAAAATTTTTAAACAGGATCAAGTAAGGCAAGCAAAAAACCAGCCCGATTAAAAAATAAATTGTAAGACTCGTGCGATCTATTTTTTGCAAATCAAGCCTTTATTGTGATTCACTTCTGGAAATCTCGCCCCAAAGGTTTAGCCAATTTTGCAACTCAGCTTTTGTGGGAATTTTTTGAGTTTTATGACTGGCATTTGGAGTTAAATTACGAAACACTTTAATCGTGTCGAATGCTGTTCCGTCTTGTGTTGGCCGATAAACCGGCAGCATATAGTTTTTATTCATTAAAATTTTCTGAGCGGCCGGAGTTAACAAAAAATTAACAAACTTTTTAGCGGCCTCGCAATTTTTACAGGATTCAGGAATACCTGCAAACTCAACCTGCAAAGGATGGCCTTCAATAAATTCAAACGATTGAAAATTTGCATCTTTTTCTTCGAGCAAATGATAGATCGGTGACGTCGCATAAGACAATACCATGTCGGATTGTTTTTCCTTAAACAACCCGTACGATGCGGACCACCCATTTGAAAAACTATGAGCCTGAGTTTTCAACTGACGAATAAATTCGATGGCTTCATTTTCACTGCGTGTGCGCATAATCCAGTAAAGTAACTGTAACCCTGGCGAACTCGTTCGCGGATCCTGCAAAGAAATTTTGCCTTTAAGCTCTGGCTTTAGAATGTCATTTAAAGAGCGCAGATCGCCATTAAAATCTTTACGTGCGATAAATGCGATGGGAGCGTAATTGTACGCCGTAAACGCCGATTGGCTTTTCCAATCGCTGATGGCAGCAGGTAGTTCGTAATCTTTTTCGCCAGCGTATTCAACCCACTTGATTTTATCGGACTGACGAATAATGTCGAATTGATCTAAACTTAAAATAAGATCGCCAACGGAATTAACGCCGTCACTAGCTAATTTTTGCAACGTTTGTGAAGTTTCGCCGATTTCTAAATAAGAAACTTTTAGGCCCGTTTGCTTTTCAAATAAGTCTTTAAGCTCTGGCCCTGGCCCCCACGAGCCGATAAAAGAATTTGTCGCATAAATTTTTAAACTTGATGACGTATTTAAGTTTTGCTGGTCATCGCGATAAAGGTAAAATAAAAACAGCGACGCAAAAATTGCAATTGTTAAGCCTAAAAAATGTCTCACGTTACCACCAAATTCCGCGCTGACGTTTATAAAAATAGTAATCGATTCCCAAACAACGTCCTGCTCCCACCCATGCCAAAATTATATGTGACGCTATCAAAAGTTTGAAAAAATATTCTTGCGAAGAACCAATGATCAGCAAATAATTCATACAAAATAAAATCGCCAATATCGACGCTGGTCGCACCACATAGCCAATTAAATAACTAACACCAATAATCAACTGCACACCGACTAAAATAAAAGCGTAGACCTTCCAATTAGGAATAAAAAAGTCCGTAATAAATAAACGATACCAAACGGGCATTTGTGTCCGATTAACGATATCGATCATCATATCAGAAATATTTGATTGTCCTAATATGTGTATTTTCCAATCCCGCAAAGCTTGCTGAAAATAAAAATATCCTAAAAATATTCTTAAGAAAGAAATTGGCAGTAAATGTCCGACGTACTTGATGCTTTCGAAAAACGATTGAAACATATGGAATAAAGTCTAACTAAAGTCCTTTGCGGGGACAACTCTTAGATAGAAAACATGACGCGCAATCAGGATTTCGCGCTTTACAGATTTTTCGACCATGCGAAATCAAATAATGCGGCAACATGATCCACTCTTTAGACGGAAATAGCTTATTCAGCTGACTTTCTATCTTGACGGCATCTTGAAGTTTGACCCAGCCAAAGCGATTTGCCAAACGAGTCACATGCGTATCAACGACAACTCCGCTGGCAATTCCAAAAGCGTTACCTAATACGACGTTGGCTGTTTTACGACCAACTCCCGGCAGTTCATAAAGCTCTTCCATGGTTTGCGGAACAACGCCACCATACTTCTCGGTAATAATTTGTGAGGCCGCCTTAATACTTTTAGCTTTGTTTTTGAAAAACCCGGTCGATCGAATAAGGCCTTCAATGGTTTCAACGGGCGCCGCGGCCATGTCTTTAGGTGTCTTATACTTTTTAAATAATACGGGAGTAACCATGTTGACCCGCTCGTCCGTACACTGAGCCGATAACATCGTCGCTATTAATAACTGAAAAGGATTTTCAAATAAAAGCGCACAGTGCGCATCAGGATATTTAGATTTTAATTTTTTTAAAATATCGTTAGGCTTTATCACCGAAGTCGCCTATGGCTTCGACCGGACATCCGTCCATCGCTTCTTTGCAAGCCGCTTCTTCTTCGGGGCTGTCGGGTTGTTTAACGACGAAAGCATGACCATCGTCTTCGTGCATAGTAAAATTCTTTGGAGCCGATAGAACACAGGCATCACAAGCAATGCAGGACTGGTCTACAAAAATCTTACCAGGTTTATTTTCTTTCCATTTTTGCGTTAAATCAGCCACGAATCCTCCGGTAACAATAGACTTTAACCACGGTGCTTTTTAGGGCCTGGGCTATAACTCCAGCTTCCTTGAGGAAGCTGGGCTTTAGTCAAATTTGATAAACTGGTCGTCATATTAGCACTAAATGAAGGTAAAATTAAAGCAGTAGTTTCACTATTTTTAGCTCGAGCATTACCTTAAGGAGGAGCCTATGGAAGGTCCACGCACACCCAAACCCCAAGAGTTTGACTCACTTTTAAACTTTTTGAACGAAAATTTACGTAAAGATTTGGCTTGGCCAATCAATCAAGAATATCCGACAGCCCTGGCACTTAACAATATTCACAATATGAGCATCATCACCGACGAGGATTCACAACAAATTGTGGCCCACGCGTTGGTGAAGCCGCTGATTATGAAATCGCCGCTTTCCATGTTTAAACTGGGCGCCATCGGCTCGGTCGTGACTTCGCCGGAGTTTCGTAATCAAGGGCTGAGTTCACAGAATATCAATAATTGTTTACAGATTGCCAAAGATCAAGAGTGTGAACTTGTGGTTTTGTGGACGGATCAATTTGATTATTACAAAAAATTTGGCTTCGAAGCCGCTGGGTTTGAGTACACCTATCAATTGTCTCGTACTGTGCCGGTCAACCCTGATTTGAAATTTATGAATACGGCCAAAGTCGATCCGAATGCTTTAGTTCGACTTTACAACCAACACACGGTCGGTTGCGTCCGCACAAGTGAAGACTTTCAAAAATATTTAACGATTCCTAATTCAAATATTTATACGGCGTGGACTAAAGATAATGTCTTGGTGGCCTATGCTGTTGAAGGCAAAGGCTTAGATTTACAAAATTTTATTCACGATTGGGCTGGCGGAACTTCACAATTGTTAGATCTATTTAATTGGATTGTGACGACGCAAGGACGACCAACAACTATTATGGCGCCACACCACTCGGTTAATTTACGCAAACAACTCAAAGCTAAAACAGATTTTGAACATCAAGGGGTTTTAGGCCTAGTGAAAATTTTAGATTTTGATGCTGTTGCTCAAAAAATAAAAAAAGCGTTCCGTGCCGAGGGACTCGATCGAATTATTTTAGAGCGCCAAGGGAACCAAATCATTTTTGGCTATAACACGGACTTATATACTTTGAGTAACGAATCAGAATTAGTGAAATTATTCTTTGGGCCGACTCACCCGTCGGAATTTGATTTTATTAAGCCAGAGACTCAAAAGATTTTAGAAACGCTTTTGCCGCTGCCACTATGGGTATGGGGATGGGATTCAATATGAGTAAAATGATTTGGGTAAAACGATTAGTGAAGATTTCATTAGTTTCACTGTTTTTAACAGCCTGTTTAAAAAAACAAAACTTAGAAGATCCCCAAGTGGGTCCAGCGCTTAATCCTGACGATGTCGCTCAAAAGATGATGTCTGATGTTGGCGTGTTTTCACTAGGTGAAATAAAAAAGGGCGAGTACAGCTCGATCGTTCAATCGCAAATCATCGAAGAAACCTCGGTGACGCAACTTTTTCAGCAAGATGTTTTTGTTGATAAAGTGACCACGGAAGCCGGCGATGTGACGTATGATCTATTGATGAACTTTATCGACAAACGCAGTTCCGACAATTCGATTTACAACATTGCGTATCCAATTAAGTCGTCCGACGATTTGCGCAACGATAACGCTCCAGTCGTCTTATTCTACGAATTTTTGAAAATAGCGCTGACCCGCTGCCGAGAAGTAGGCATCAGTTGCCACAATTTGAATATCTCTAACGAAACGTTTTTATTGAACCCAGAGCTAGCACATGACTCGATTTGTTCGGACAAAGATCGCTGTGAAGTTAAAACTAAAACAATCGCCATGGACATGTTGTACCCTCGCAAAGACGGTTCAAAGCAAAAGGTCAACTATACCTTTGTATTAGCGCCTCAATTGCCATTTTTGTCGCGCGTCTTAAAGTTTTGCGAACGCACAGTAGTTAAGTCGAATCCAAGAAACTACCTACAAGAGATGTGCATGAACTTGACGAACTTCCGTGTTGGTACAAATACTCCTTAAATTTTAAAATAAATCCTGCTACCTTTAAAGGGTGCCAGGCTACTTTCCTG
>JAYVHE010000111.1:0-4351 GCA_043771495.1 Bdellovibrio sp.
GCTTTATGATCGAACTCCGATAGCCACCTCAGACCTGAAAACGACCCAGAAATTCATGAATGAATTTCCCCATTTATCATTATCTAAAATTGGTAGCCTACGCGATGAATGGATAAATGTTTTGATCAAGCTCGAATCCGTGCGTTTGAATGAAGACGTCTTGCGGGAAGAACTATTTCAAGAATTCAGAACCCAATCCGAGATTGCGGCCGACCCGGTTGGCTTACCCATCAATACCGTGTCAAATTCATTTTTTCAGCGCGCGCTTATTTTTTTGATGAAAAAGGTACCTCTGTTTCGGCTACCTTTAAAATACGGTGCGGGTCCACTATTCAGCTGGTTAAGCTTGAGTCGACCCTTATTTTATTCAGGTGACTTGTTTGCCTTGCAATTGACAGATCGCAATCCGCGCACCGGGGTAGAACTAGGGAAAACCTTAGAAGGGCTCTGGTTACTTTGGACTGAACTGGGATACTCTGTTCAAGTCATCGCATTGCCGATTTTGATTTATGGAAATAAAAATGGTTTACTTGGACAAAGAATTTCTAGCGCGGGAAATAAAGATTTGTGTTCAGTCCAGTCAACCGCTCAGCAAAATCTAAAAATGGATCTGACTTTAATGACCGTATTGATGCGAGTGGGATATTCCACCGAATCAACACCACAAAGTCCCCGTAGAAGGATCGTCCTATGAGTTCAACTGCAAAAATGGTCGTCAAGATGAAAATTACGGAATGGTATGGAATATTTATTTGGCCACTCCACCGAATTTTTATAAAAAAACATTTACATCCCCGTTGTCGAATTTGCGCTGTGTCGAATGCCTACCAACCATTAGATAAATCAACGGGTCTTTGCAACGTTTGCGTTTCATCGTCTCCCGTCATGGGATTCAGTTCAACTGAGGATCTGACACGACTTGAAGTAGATTTAAAAAACCTTCTCATCAGTTATGAATCTCAGGGATCACATGGTTACGATGCGGTCGTCTTATTTAGCGGGGGTAAAGACAGCGCTTATCTGGTTTGGCAATTGAAACAGCGACATCCGAAATTACGCCTACTGGCTTTATTGATCGACACTGGATTTATGAGCCCCGTTGCTCTTGAAAACGCTGCGACCGCGGCTGAAATCTTAAATGTTGATTACATAGCTTACAGGCCAAATAAAGGGTTTTATAAAAAATATTTTAAAGCTGTTTGCATCGACCCTTCTCTTAAAAATCGTGGCTGTTTTGAAACAGTCGATATGACAGAAATTTATTTTTTCTATTCGATTGCAAAAAATTTTGCAGCAAGAAATAACATTCCTTTAATTATCGATGGCCTAGCATGGGCCCAAGCAGAACGTTTCTCGCAAATTAAGAATTTTGAATGGCCCGCAGATCTAGAAACAAAAGCTGTAGAAAAAATTTTAGGTGATTTTTTAACAAAAAACAGATCACCCGATTCTGAGCCTTACTTTTGGAATCCAAAAAAATTCATTTCTGAAAAAATTCCACGCCTTATCCACCCCTTTTACGTCTGGCGCTTTGAGGAAAATGAAGTTCGCAAAAAAGTAACTGAGTTAAATTTGATTAAAAAGGGAAACGATAGTCCGCTGGTGACCAACCAACGAGTCCTGGTCATGATGGTGATCGTCGACTACATTCGCATTGGCTATTGTAGTTATGAACCGGACATCACTATGCAAATCCGAGCCGGAACTGCTGATCGTAAATATTGGCAGGCCATTTTTGAAATGTCAGAGTACATCGCTAAAACAGGATGGATGATGAGAAAAGATATCGAAAAAATTGCTGACGATCTAGAAGTAACGACTAAAGAACTTGGGCTTCCATGGAACTAAATCCGTGCGAATGACTTAATTCATCGTTTTGAAACTCTCAGTCAGACGCGGAATTAAAATCGGCGCAAGTAAAGGAACCAAAATTCCGGTGAATCGTTCTGGAGGATAGGACGAATTAAGCCCGAATTGTTCAAGACCAACATCTAGGTTTGCCTTCGTTGTTGTTAAAATTGTGTGATTGGAATGGGTCTTTGGCAATGAATTTCACTAATTTTATAAATTTGCGGCGTGCAGTTGAATTGACGAGGTTGTTTTTGCTGATTTTGAACGAAGCCGGATGGGAAGGGCCGATTTACTTTCGTGGGGCAACAGTTCCAAACCCATATCATTTAGATCAAAGATGGATTTTGTTAAACGATGATTTTTTAAAACAATACACAAGCTTTGATCAGCCCCTTTTACAAATGTTAGAAATAGCAGGAATTGCAAATCACGAACTAAGCCATGTCATGCAGGATTTGCGGGGACAAAAACTTGGGTATGATGTGCAAGTTCGTAATGTCGAGCAGGTTTTAGTGATCGAAGGCCAGGCCGAATACCTCGCCGAAAAAGCATTGCAAGAAAGTGGGATTTTTTACAATTTTTTTGCTAATGAACAGGCCGTCGAAGTCGTTAATCGCGAAGGTAATTCCCAAAGCGGGCTTCTCTTTCCGTATACCGTTGGACTTCCCTTTGCCGCGTCCTAGTTGGATGGCTTAATTTTTTGGTCCCCGCCAAATAATTTTTCCGAGTCTGAAGTCGTCCCCTAAAAATCAACTTCTATTTCCGGGGACGGATTACTGGGCGTTCTAAAAGGACGACCTTGGGTAACGGTTCATCAAACGGCATCTCGGCTAAATGATTCGATTCACCTTAAATGCCAAGGATCGGAGGGCTGGTCAACAAGGCTAGCGGCAGGTCCAAAAGGTGCTACGCTGCGAGAAGCAATATATTCGCGAATAGGTTTGGGTTTTGGACCAACCATTGCTCTCCTTATAGATGATGTGTTCATACCCATTTAAACTTCTTTTGACGAAGATACTTTTGACAGTTGTCTGTGGGTTTGCGCCGTTCTTGGGATATGGCGCAGGACTTTGTTCAACGCTGTTTTCTGATGCTGTTCCCCAAGATTTTTTCGGATATTTTAAGATGACCAAACAACAGCAAGAGCGTCTCGAAATGAGACGAAATGAATTGTTATCTCAAAATCTAATCCAAGAGAGTGATGTCATTTCTCAATCTGGCATTTCGAAGCGGATGTCTAGGACTTATGAGGTTAAATTTCCGCAAGATCGCAATTTAGAAACTACAATTTCAATTTATGGTGAACCCTACGTCGTGAATGACATTTGGTATGTCGATTTTAAAATCTGGTCTAGGGAATGGGGCAATGATCGACTCATTCATGACAGAGAAACTTTTTTTCTGCGACGAATGACACTGGAGCAATTTCTCCTCATTGGAAAAGATAGTTTTATTTCGTCTTTAAAGAACCGCCAGAAATATATTTACATAGATGCCGGAAAAAGTAGATTTGACCTGCTTCCTTTTGATAAATTAGATTGGTCGATGGATAAAGTAACTGTGCGTTCTTCAAATGCCAAAACAAGAATTATTTCGCTACATGATATTGCCAAATGGAATCTCAGCATTAAAGAAGATGAAGTGAGCCTATTTTCAAATTTTTTCTTAGCCGGTGGGAAAGGATTTGTCCTAAGTGTCGTCTCGGCATTGACGATATCAAATTTCGAATATGCGAGAAATTATTTGATCGTCGAAAAACTTCCGGCACATCAACATCCTAAACTATCTTTCTTAATTTCTATCGAATCAATCCTCGCGACAGTCATATCCGAAAATGTCACTATCGCCATTGTTGCCGAAGGTAATGGAATCCTTGCCGCTACGGCAACAAAACTAGGGGATGAAATTTTTGACAACCACGTCCTTGCTATTACTCCGAAAACGCACAAATACCTCATCGATCACGAATTGAAACATATCGAAGATGCTCGGAAAAATGTTAAAGCAAAAATAATAGCTGAACTAAAAACTCGATTCCCTAGCGGTAAATTGGCAATTTCTTCGCAGACTTTAGCAAGATTCATTACTCTTATTTCTGAACAGCGAGCTTATCAAACGCAATTTGAATCGATGAGCCGAGATGCAAATCAATTCGACTTTCTTACTTTTTATGGTGCTGCTGGTCCGAAGCAAATGAGCTATGCGGATTTTATTAAAGCAGAGTCAGTCCATGTCCAATATTTTAGAGAAAGGTACGTAGTGTCATTAAAAAATGACCTGCGGAAATTAAAAATAAGTCATTATCAAGAATGGATCGCCCTAAGAAAAATTGTCGCAGAGTATACTCTGCCATCAGAATATTTTTCCCTAGCAGAGCTTTTTGATCAATAACACTTCATAAAGAGGATAGGACGAATTAAGCCCGAATTGTTCAAGACCAACATCTAGGTTTGCCTTCGTTGTTGTTAAAATTGTGTGATTGGAATGGGTCTTTGACAAC
>JAYVHE010000112.1:0-7681 GCA_043771495.1 Bdellovibrio sp.
CGTCTCGTTCATGGTATCGCCAATATAAATAACAGTTTCAACTTTATTTAAAGCATCTTGAAAACCAGCTGATTTAGGTAATGAATACAGCGGGTTCGAACGATGAATCACTAACGTCTTAACACTTCCCGCCTGCATTTTCGCGATCAAGTTTAATATGTTCGTGTTCGAGGATTGCAAGTGTTCGCTTCCGGACCCAGAGCTAATCGTTTTTCCATCATTTCCTAAAAGTGAATTGATGTAGTTAACAACGACTTGCAAGTTGTGGGTATCGTCCGTCCAAGTTTGTAATCCACCAGCAACAACAATTGAAGATCCACGGTTTTTATAAAGCTCAGTGGCGATCGTCGCTAAACGCCCTGCTGTCAAATTCATTTCCGACGCCAGTTCAGCGATAGAATAAGCCGGTAAACTTGTCGAAGCCGAACCTGTCAATTTTTGAATCTCATGCGCGAGAGCAATAGCGACTTTAATTTGTTGCGACGGTTTAATTTTAAATCGAATATCCGCATTCGCACCCGTTAACGAGTAGTTGGAATCAAACGAATAGAGCCGAGACATGTCTGCTGGATTTCGACGACCATCTGCAAACAAGCGCGTCGCAGCCATTGCTGGCCCCCAAGAACCTAAAAAGTCAGCGTCAATACTAACAATGGTTTTTGCTAAATCATAGCGATAGTCTGGAACAACAGCTTCGCCGTAAGACGCTTTTTGACCATTCATAACATCTTCTAGATTCAAAGCATCCCATTGATAATGAGTCGCTTTAAAAGCCGAGCAAAAATCACCTACAACAGCCTTTGTTGATGGACTTGCAATCGATCCAGTTAAAACGGCAAGCGAACCTTTTTGAAGTGCTTCTAAAACTTTTGTATCAAGCTCTTCCCAAGAGATTCCCACAGATTCTTTGTTCGTGCGTTTTTCATTTAATAAATTACGGTACGGTTTTGTTAATCGTTCAGGGTCATACAAACTTAATAATGAAGCTTGCGCCCGCACAGAAGCTGTTCCCTTATTTAAAGGATATTCAGGATTTCCCTCGATGTGAATGGGACGTCCTTCTTTAGATTTAACTAATAATCCAAATCCTTCTTGGCCATCAAAGTAAGATGACGTGTAGTAGTTTGAAACGCCAATCGTCACTTCTTCAGGTTGTTTGTTGTAAGGAACAATTTTTTGAACCGGACGACGAATACATCCCGCCGCAGAGGTTAATGCAATTGAAGCTCCCATTAATTTTAAAAAATCTCGGCGAGTAGCACCATCTGCGTCGGAACCATCATTTGACGTTTCAGCTCGTAGTGGTGAACTTAAAAATTCTTGGCTTAATGAATCTTGAAACTTTTCAGAATTTTCTAATTCATCAAATGAGCGCCAAAACGTGGTATCGCGTTCGATGTTGGCTGGTCGATTTTTTTGATTGTCTGGAGTGTTTTGATTTTCTATAGACATATTTATTCCTTCATCGTCCATTCAATTAGTGGTGGCATGTTGTACAGTTTAATGGAGCTTTGTTTTCAGGTTGGCGATGGCAGTTGATACACCAGCCCATCGACAGATCTGAAAACTGATACACCTTCGGCATTTTTTCAATTTCACCATGGCACGTCTGACAACTCACACCTTTAGTCACGTGAGCTCCGTGATTAAAATGAACATGGTCAGGCAACATGTGAACGCGAGCCCACTCGATCGATTTACCTTCAGAAAAAGCATCCCGTAATTTTTTAATGGGTTCCTTGTCAGTTGCAACTTGCTGATGGCAATTCATACAGGTAGCAAGCGAAGGAATATTTGCAGATTTCGAACGTTCAACTTGGCTATGACAATATTGGCACTGAATTTTTAATTGACCGACATGTTGTTCGTGACTGAATGGTATTGGTTGAACAGGCATGTAACCTTGGTTGTACCCGATTCCACTGCGTTGAGCGGCGTCTGGATTTTGCCAAAGACAACCACTTGCGCTGACTAACAAACCTAAACTCAAAACTGTAACTACAAATAAAAAGATAAAACGCAAAAGCTGACCTTGTGCTTTTTTCAAGAGCTTGAACATCGTAAAGCCTTTCTTTTTTGAGATGACCCTATTTAAATGCAATTAACTAATCAAGTCACGCATTTAGTCGCAATTGGGTTTCACTAAGAAAAGCAGAAATTGGTCTTAATTTTTAGTCAGATATTTTAAATTTTTTTTGTTTACTAAAACGCGAAAAGAAAAATTATTTGCGTATTTTTTTTGAGTTGAGTTTGATTACAAAGTCATCGAACAGACATCCTGTCTACTGAGGATTCTACCCTCAGACTCCCGCTTCAGACGGTCATCGTGACCGTCTGATAAGTGTTTTTCGAAAACATAACTCGGGTGGCCCGGAAGGCCAGCCGAAACGGGTTCAAAAGGGCAGAGCCCTTTTCAGGCAGGATGCCTCTCACCGAAAACTCCGCAACTAAACCGTCTTCTGCCACTTATTCCTAACCAACCAAACATAAGCAACAAATAAAATATGAAGAACGACGAATAGAGAAACATACTCAATCCCACCCGCACCAAATCCATAGGAATGAAGCCCCGCACCAAGTACAAAATTAACTCCGTACCACGCCATAATAATTAAATTGAACGTCAAAATCGCCGAAACAATTGTTCCAAAATTTTGAAGCCAATTCACCAAACGAGCATGCAGAACTGCTACGTAACCTAACAAGGCAATCAACGCCCAAGTTTCCTTTGGATCCCATCCCCAGAAACGACCCCAAGAATAATCTGCCCAGATTCCACCCAAAATAATTCCGGGCGCTAAAAATGCAACACCAATTTGTATGGCTCGATAAATTCCGATGGTAATTTTTTGGATCTGTTCTTTATATTTAGCTTCATCAAGAAAGTAATAAATCAGTCCAAGATCACCCAAGCCAAACGCTAAAGCAAAAGCCGAATAAGAAATCGTGATGGTCATCACATGGACCGTCAGCCAGTAATTACTGCGAAGGACGGCTTCAAGTGGTTGAATTGAGGGGTCCAAAACCGCCGGAGCAGAATCGGCAATAACCATACAGAGTACGCCCATCAAAGAACCAGCTAATAATAAAGATTTAAATTTATAAACCTTTTCCAAAATCATCGAAAATAAAATGACTCCCCATGAAACCCATACGACGGTCTCGTACATATTTGTAACCGGAGCCCGCTCCGACAAATAAACCCGAAATGCAAAACCTAAAGTATGAATAATAAAACCAAGGATGATTAAACCCCAGGTCAGCGGCATACCTTTATCGATTCCTTTAATCCAAACAAATAACAACACAAGGGCCGCCAACAAATAGCAGATGTAGGCCCAGCGAAACGGATGAACTTGGTTATAGAAAACTTCTTTTTTAGTTTTTAATTCGGGATCATACCGATCGCCATACTTAGAGGCCGCTTGTTCGCGGAATTTAGTCACGGCTTCATCAAAAGCAATTGAGGTCTCGGCCAATCTGTTTTTTGTTTCAGCCGAAGAGTTGTCCTGCAGCGCGGTTTTTGCTCCCAAGTAAGAAGCTAAATTCTGAGTAATGCCAATAAATGCAGGCTGCAAATCGGTTGGTAAATCAGTTAAAGAAATCCATTTATCTACTGTGGTGTCTGCATTCGGCAAAACTCGCAGCATTTGACCCGAAGATAATTCGCGAAACGTAAAAAATTGATTTTCTAATCTTTGCAGAGCCTGAAAATACGGCGTCAGTTTTTCTTTCGACTCACGTTTGTCAGCAATTTCTTGCATCAGGTTTTTGAAAGCTTCGTTCTTAAAAACTTCTTCTCCTGAATAGTGCTTGCGATCTTGAGTCAGATTTAATCGTTTACGAACTTCCAGGTGGGTCACTTCAAATATTTTTGCATTAACCCAGCTCTCCGGAGACAAAATAAAACTCATTACGATTAAATGCGCAGGTTCCTTCGAGCCATCATCTTTTTTATAGGACGTACGTCCGTAAATAAGCTCTAAAGTTTCCCGAGCAAAAGAATCAAATGGTTTTATACGCCCACCATCTTGCACAGGCAGCGTTCTAAGTTGTTCGCCAGATCGCGGCTCGTAACTGCAAGAAGCCGTTAACATCGCAAAAAAAACTAAGACCGAAGCTTGTAAAAATTTAATCATACGGCAATCCTTCGTTTTCGTCGTTGGTAAAACAACCAAATAATACCTATTGATAAAATCAACGATCCTAAGTACTTCACCCAACGACCCGGATCTTTATTAACACTTAAAATCGATGCGATCGGCTCGCCGGTATTCTCGTCCTCATTAAAACTGGATTGATAAAATGTATAGCCGGCATATTTCATCGGCTCATTCATTGAAATGACGATTTGCCCATCTTCGAATTTAGCTTCTTTATTTCCGATCATCACAGTACTGGCATACTCCATGGCTTTTCCAGTACCTTGGTAGCGTGTCACTTTAAAATCGACCAAACGAATCGGGAAACCTAAATCAAGTGCACGATTTCTGTAACTCACGATGAAGGCCACAGTGTCGCCAAAAAGTTTGATCGTATCATTTAATAAAAGCCACTGCTTAATACCTTTATACTCAACCAGAACAGCGGATGTTGTCAGCGGCGTTGCATGCTCAGAAGGCTTAACATCCCACTCTTCACGAGCGGCTTGCAAATAATCGAACAAGTGAATTTGTAACCCCATCCACGGCGTTTGCACAACCGCACCAATGGCCATTGGTTTTTTATCAAATGGTTTATCTTCATTTGATCTAAACAAAGCGTATTCGACATGGTCTTTGTTCAGTGCTTTAAAATAAACTTCATTCTGATTTTTATTTTTTCTTCCCAATTTTTGATAGTCATGACCCAAATAGACCGCCAACGGGCCTAAATTAACCTGAACCGCCCGACTAGCTTTTTCCTGAGTTAATGTTTCTATTTGTTTTACATTTGGATTTGAAAGCTGAAATTTTATAGAACTTCCATATTGGGCGCCGGCTTGAGTGCTGTCTTCCACGCGAACCGGAATAACTTTTTTGTTTACTCTAGCAAAAGGGTAAAACTGAGTGATCTTAAGTTCGTGACTGCTGTCGCCTTGGGTCGGTTTATCTTCCAAGCGGGCCACAAACGGCGAGCTTTCGCTGGGCTCATCTGCATAAAAATCGACTTTTTGCTCGTAAATCTTTGCATAACGATCCCCATCGTAAGTCGCAAATACTAAAAAATCCGTCGGTGGTATGATGACTTGTTTACTTTGTCCACCAATTGGAATGGCTAGAGTTCCATCGACGCCATATTTCCCGGTAATCCAGCCACCAAAAACTAAAATAATAATTCCAAAATGAACCGTAACAAATGGGTAGTGCTGGACTTTCCAAGGCAAGCGATCAATCACGACCATCAATAAATTATATATTAAAAGTCCCATGGTCATGACCATCATCCAACTGTCATAAACTATTTTACGAGCCATGCCGGCATCATGATAATAAGCTTCAACAAAAGTACCCCAAGCCGTTAACACAGCTAATGAAATAATGATTGGGATTCCCAGTTGAAATGAAGTCGAGAATCGCCAAAATTTTTGCACGTATCTATTTTTAAATGTCATGATATCTTCATAAAATTATACATTAGAAATGCTGTTTGGCTATCCAATTCCACTCGTTAAACGAGCCAGACCTGATTGCACAGTCGAAAGCGCTGCTGTGATCTTCTTTTGTATTTCTGCAACATCTGTGTGTCTTTTTTTAGACTCTTCATTCATATACAATCCGCGGTTGAGTTCGACTTGAATCACGTGATGGCCCCTGGTGGGATCACCATATTGTTCAGTCAGCCGACCCCCAAAATACGGCCAGTTAAAGCCGACTTTGAATCCCGCTGTTACATAAGCTGAAATCACTAAATCTCTAAATTCAGACCGACAACTTTTCCCATGGCAATCACTCACCACAATATCCGCGCGGTGTTCGCCGGGATCGCGATGCTCTTTCGTGCCTTTTGACGGCATCGAGTGCGCATCGATATGAAATAAATGTTTAAATCCCTGTTGGTGAAAGTCCTCGTAGGTGCTTTTAATTTGTGCATGAAACGGATCGTAAATCAGCTCGGTTAAATGATCGTGAGTTTTTTGATCCATAGGAGCTTTCATCAAATCAGCTCCTTGATAGGTTTTGACCCAGTGAAATCCGCGAGTAAAGGAGCCTGCTTTATTTTTTGATTCGACGACTGAAGCTTCATCAACATCTGTTGGTAAGCGATTCAAATCCCCCGCATAACGATGCCACTCGGTTTTTAAATGTTTTACGTTTAAAGTCTGCAATGCCGGCTCGTACAACTCATCAACGTAACGATCAACATCGCTCATCAAAACAGACTCAGGTAGATCTTTCAACCAATGACAAACATCAGGAACTTTTTCCCCTGAATGAGGCATGGTTACAAAAAAAGGAATTTGTTTAAAAGTACTTTGACTCAATTGAACCTCAAGCTTCTAATAATAAATAGTCCTCACTTACTGAGGATTGGGGACAGTATGAAAATATACACAAAAACCGGAGACCAAGGCACGACACGACTTGTTGATGGCACTTGCGTCGATAAATTCAACCCACGAGTTGAAGCTTATGGCACTGTGGATGAGCTGAATTCCGCCGTTGGGTTTTTGAACAGTTTATTTAAGGACAAAACAACGTCTCCGCACTTTTCTAAATATGAGGCCCTTTATAGCGATTTATTAAAAATTCAACATTGGTTGTTTAATGCCGGAAGTTTACTCGCCACAGAAAAAATCGACGTGCGAGCAAAGCTTCCTCAAATTACCGCTTCGCAAATTCAATTTCTAGAAGAACGCATCGATCAAATGACCGCCGTACTGCCTGCTTTAAAAAATTTTATTTTACCTGGGGGTGACATCTGCAGTTCACAGGCCCACCTCTGTCGAACGATTTGTCGTCGAGCCGAACGACGTTCTGCCGAAGTTATTTTACCCGTCGATCGAGTGCTCGAGGACCCCGTTTTGGTGTTCTTAAATCGCTTGAGTGATTACTTTTTCACAGTCGCCCGTTACCTGAATACGTTAGCCCATCACCCCGAGACGATTTGGAACAAAGATAGTAAGGGTGATTAGATGGCTGATGTAATTCTTCGGATCGCTCAAGAAAAAGATTCCATTACTTTAAACGACTTTTTTTCGGCCATTCCAGTTCAAGGTGATTTGGAAATGAAAGTTCGGCGCCAAGACAATTTTTTTTCATTTTATAATCGCCTGGGTTACCCGTTTCGTTCGGTCGTTTTGGAACAAATAAAAAAGCAAGAAAAAGGGTCAGCTCAGCCCGAAGTTTTAGGCACGGCGACATTCATTTTCCAGCGACGTTACCTCAAGACTTTTGAAATCAAAATTGCTTTCGCCTGCGATCTGCGAATTTCTTCGCAGCGGCAAGCCATTTTAAATTGGAGTCAGCACTTTACGCCACAATTAGAAAACTTAAAAACGGGCGACCAGGTCGAACATGTTCTGACTTCAATTAATTTGTCAGATCTTCAGCTTGTAAATACTTTTTTGCGCCCACGCATACGCCGTGGCCAAAGACCGCTCTATGAGTTGATCACCAAATTTAATTTAGTCAGTATTCATGGATTTTATCCCTTTAAGCTGGATCTTAACAAAAACATTACGGCCTCGCGAGCTCAAAAC
>JAYVHE010000113.1:0-4109 GCA_043771495.1 Bdellovibrio sp.
CTAGCCTTTTCAGAACAAATTTATAGTTTTTGCAAATGTCTATTGAACATTGAGCACCCATCGTATCTAAGCTATTTTTTGCGTAATTATAGATTTCAACTCTGTTGATATTTTTCTTATTCAGTAGAATTGAAATGTTGTCTATCCCTGTTATCGCGTCTAATGCTTGGGCTTCATTTTCGTGCTGTAGCGGCATTTCAATTTGAGCAAAAGACCTTTGAATAAATACTAAGTTTAATCCAAAACTAAATACTAAAATAAATACTGATTTCATGATTCTTACCTAAAGTTTGTTAATTTTGATTCGCTTTATGTTAATTTCAAAAGTCCCGCTGAACACATCTTCCTTCAGCAGCTTGTGCAACGGCTCCTCTGAATCCTCAGTACCAAATAATAGACGATGTATGCTGACACCTAAAAATTTTGCCACTCTTTGAATTTGCTCTGGATTTTTTGGACTACGGTTATTGAGCCACTCTGCGAGTGTGGACGCTGGCACATTTGTGGCCTTTGAAATTTCCTTGATTGAATAGCGATTCGCCTCAATCAATTCTTTTAATGTCGGACCGATTTTTATTCCCATAATGTTCCAATCGTCAGGTAATACGCCTGAGTTTAAAGATTTCCCGTTAGTCGTTTTTAAAAATGACTGACGGTATGTCTTGAACGACTGAAATGAATGATAAAAAATGTTTTGAGTTTCTAAAGTAGAAAAAAAATAGATAAGATTCTCAGGAATTTCTCAGGTTCGCGTAAGAATATTGTCGTATTTTGTCTAATTGTGACTTGTGTTGACCACGGTTAAGTTGTTGTTATTGTTGATTCGTTAATGTTTTCATAGCCTTATAAAACCGCATTTGCTATCCTGCCGACTCCACCAACTTTCAAGTGGTCGGCCCCCATATTTAGTGGCACACACATCGAGAGATTTTAGATTGCAAGCTGCATTAGATTCGGTTGAAAAACTTCCGGTGCTGGTGGCTTGTATTTCAAACTACTTTGAGGCCTGAAATAGTTTACCTGTATTCAAACGCTGCGCTCTACCAAGTTAGGTTTTTAGAGAACTGGCTATCCACTTGATATTATACAATAAAAACGGTAAAATTAATTTTAATAACGTGTTGAATCTACTAGATAAAATGTGGTATTATAATAATACCTATTAATGTGGAGACCAAATGAATGACATTTTGGCGGTGGCGTTAACAAAGCTGGATGAAGAGTTAACGAATAAGAAATTAAATATAGAAATTGTCATTTGTGGTGCATATGCGCTTCATCTTTTTGGTTATTCTCGTTCAGAGCATACTTTGGGTATAGATAGCATCACACAGCTTCATTCTGGCGAAATTAAACAGATCATTGAAGAAATTGGACAAAAATTAGGAATTGGTTCCCGTTGGTTTAATGATCAAGCGTCAACTGTGAGCCTTCCCAAAGGAATTTTATCAAGAGCACAGCCCATTGAACGTTGGAAATCTATAAAAGCTTCGCTGGTTAGTCGCGAAGATTTAATTAAAATGAAAGCATCAGCCTTTTCAACTCGTCGCGATCATACAAATAAAGATTGGGAAGATCTTCTTTTGTTACGACCAACAAAAGAAGAAATTGAAAGCGCTATAGAATTTATTAAAGAATCCAATGCTCCAGCTAAAATGGCCTCGGCGAAAATTAGAAAAGAGTTTGAGGAGACACTCGATGACCTCAGAAAAATTACGAACTAAAACATCGTTCAATGATTTTCAAGAAATAGCGTATTACTTTGGAATTGCTATTCAACCTGTTTCATCTAATAAAAATCTGGAAACTTCTTATGTCGATATTGAGCAGTTTTTTTTATCAGCTACATATAATTTGAAAACTTCTAGAGCAGCTGAAGGATTTCTTTGTTGGCTGTTACAATTCGGACACTTACTAAGTCCATCCAAAATTAGAAGGCTTATTCAATCGGGCCAGGCTTATGATTCTGCTGTGCTTGGCAGTTTTGTTGAGTTTTTTTTAGTAAATAAAATTAGGCCTCTGCAATGGAAAATAGTTAAACCGTTTTGCAAAAAGAAAAATATTGAAGAACCGCTTCTAAACGGACCTACTCCGCGTTTACTTGCCAAATATTTTTTAAAGTATGGGATTATTGCGCCTCAATTTAAATTTGATAGAGATAAATTTTTACGATCAACAAAGGCTATATTTAAAAATTGCTTAGAATTAAAAAATCGAGCTTTGTTTGGATCCGTTGTAAATGCAGATGTGACTAGTTACTTAGTTAAACACTCGGGCAGTACAACAGCTTATCAAGTAGCAAAAGCCACTCATCATCACAAAGCTCGAGTATTTGATGTTTATCCAGATATTTTAATGGCAAGCTAGATTTCAAATACTTAAGCCAAACGTTCTGTTAATACAGAATCTTCGGTTTTTAGTAACGACTTGATGTATAATTTTTTGATGCGTGTCGAACTTATATTTAGCTGACGGTTCAAACTGAGAAAATGAATTATGCCTTTTTTGTATTCTCTCATTCGATTTAGAATATATGAACGGAACATGAGTGTATAGACGAAGCGGTATTAATTTTTTGCTTTTTTTTGTAATTTTGACTTTTCAGAATTGCAAGGGGTTTCAGTCTGAAATCGCAAAAACATCGAATACCATTTCCAGCAGTTCGACTTCGCCAACGTCCACTTCTTCAACTTCAAATTCAACACCTGAAAATGGAAACTCTGCCAACTCCATTCCAGTTTCAAACGATAGGCCAGCGCCTGGAACTCAGATACTTCCGCCCACTGGTCTTCTTTCGCCAGGCCTTAACTTACCAATTAGCCCCACGCCTGCACCTGTACCTGCACCAAATGTAGAACCCATTGTCCCGACGACCGCAGCAATAAAAATTGAAAAAGTATTTGGCCGTGACGGCGTAGCTGCTGTTTATTTTGCATCGACCGTGACGGAAGCAAACGCGATCTATGGTGTAAAATCGTCGTGCAGCAACCAGATTACTTTGGCCACTAAAAGTCCTGTCCGCTTGGTGGATTTGCCTTTAGATCAACAATGTGATTTTTCCGTTGGTCTGATAAAAGCAAGTGGCCTTTCAATGCTTTCTGAAAAATCGCGATCAATCACAATGCCGGCTCGAAAATATTTTGGATACTATAATTACTATCATGGATTTTCTGACTATCCAGCGAACCTGCAAACATTTAATCTTGCTACGATGTCGGATCACGCCAACATTGTTATGATCCACTTAAATGATCCCTATTATATGGATAGAATCAGACAAGTTAAACAAAACAATATGCATGCGGTCATTGATATTGGAAATATTTTTTATCAGCCTGATATAAACCCACTGGTTTCAACCTCGGTGGTTTATTATTTAAATAAAACCAAACTATCAGAAAAGCATAGACTCGATTGGAATTCGCTTGTCCAGCAATTAGAGCCTTACCGAGAAAATATTGCCGCATTTTATGATGAAGAAGCTTACTGGAGCGCGGCTTACCATCAAAATCAGGCTTCCGAAGCATCGATCATTTCGGCAATTGCAACTGTGAATTCCAATTTAAGTTATATCGCTGCAACGATCAAAGAAAGTTTTCCAGAAATTCCATTTGCTTTTAAACTGGCCCCTTAAATTGTAGGTTTGTTCCGAGAACATGATTGGTTCGTAAATTGAGTACCTGGCTTTCTATGAAACCAAAAATCAATTTTTGTCCATACCACACCAATCTTAAAGTCGATTCCCGGACTAATATTCAAAAATTTGGATCCTTTTACCGATTTTCTGATCGGAAAAAAGTACTGCGCTTTTACTGTAAGCTTTGCAAGCTCCATTTCTCAACCGCATCTACTTCTAAAAACCGGCATCAAAGAAAGCGACAGTACAATCATCAAGTCGCAAGGCTGTTAGTCGCGGGTGTTTCACAGCGCGAAGGGGCAAAGATTTTAAAAATAAATCGCAAAACGTTTGTCAGAAAATTTATTCAGATGGGATATCGAGCAAAAGAAAAACTTTTGTTCGAGAATAAGAGCCTCTATCCGAAATCAATGAAAATTCAGTTTGATGATATGGAAACTTTTGAGCACACAAAATGTAAGCCAATATCCAT
>JAYVHE010000114.1:0-2590 GCA_043771495.1 Bdellovibrio sp.
ATTAAAACAATTTGTGAAAAACTTTTGTTAGATTCCGGGACACTTTCCCCGTTATTAAAAAAACTGGGATCGAAAGGCTTAATCGTAAAAGTACGAAGCCCCGAAGACGAAAGTGGCAGGGGTAATTGGATTTTAAAATTTTAAGTTATAGCTTTCAATGGGATTTTTAAAAAATTGGTCGGGGCGATAGGATTCGAACCTACGACCCTCTGGTCCCAAACCAGATGCGCTACCAGACTGCGCTACGCCCCGACGAATTGAAGAACATATAAATACGACGAAAAGATGTCAAAGAGAAAGGCTTCTAAAAGCCATTTAGATGCTTTAGAAAGAACTAAAAGCTTAGAAACTAAGCTTTTAGGCGGCAGACTTCAGAGTTTGCTTACTTGCTTCTTCACTTAGCTTAGCAAACAGTTCAACTTCACCAGATTGACCTTTGAACCTTTGAAAACCAATTTCCTTAAGCCCAGCTTTACCCAGCGTAATCCGCTCGTAGAACTCTTTAGTAAGGATAACGTTCGATCCAGGGTATTTTTGTGAGCCACTTTTTCAATACAGTGAACCAGAGCTTGTAGCATCGAAAGATTTTTGGGTAGTTCTTTGACCGAAGTGATCAATCTGAACTTCATGGATATCGATCAGGCAATCTTTGGCGAAGTGAAGGCCTATACAACATTCAACAATTACACCTGACTTCAGACTAAGGTTTCTTAAAAAGCTTCTGAACTCAGAAGCTACAGAAAATAAAATATCACACGAGTTCGGAACATCTTTGAATAAACCAATTAAGATCAAAACCCAGACCAATAATAAAACTCCAATACCTACAAATACTTGAAGAAAATTCTCCGCCGATGTCCCTAAGTTCCGCCGATGTCCCTAAGTTCCACAGACGTCCCTAAGTTCCACAATGAAACATATTCAGGTCTGTCGTTTTATTGGCCACTGCCTTTTTAAAAAAATGCATTCACCTCGGTTTTAACTAAACTGAGTGCATTTATTGATGGCTACATATTTGCTTCTACTCAAAGTTCTTAAACCTTTTAGGGGGAAACATGAATCTAAAATTAAATCGATTGGTCTTATCATTACTGGCATCAGTTGCGGTTTTGCCTAAATCCGCTTTGGCTTTCACTACAGCCGTTGGTTCGCAGCTAAAAACAGATAAATCGGATCTTACCAAACAATTGATCGAGAAAAAAATGTTTCTCATCAATCCCGAGACTGATGAAATTGTACTAGATGAATCGAAGATCCTCAGAACGATTCGCGAAGAAATTAAGACAAAATTGTTAAAAAATTCTTCAGATAAGTCGCAATTGTTAATTTACGAACAGTTGTTGAACAATTTGAAACCTGGTCAATTCGAAAGGGAAAACAATGATTTTGGTTACGGGTCGATGGATTTCAATAAAGGCTAATACCGCTTTTTTAACTTTTGTTTTTTCTTGGAGCTTGCTTGTGAGTGCTGCAGACCTAAAGGTAATGATGTTGAAAGATGGATCTAGCCCGTACGCTGAGAACGCGGGCGGCGACGTGCTATCAACCTTTAATCGTGCCGTGTTGGGTCAGTTAATTTTATCCACAAGCAGCTACGAGTTAGAAGCCGGCTTGTTGAAAAGTTGGAAGTGGAATAAGAAAGATGGATCATACGATCTCTTTCTGCGCGAGGGATTAACCTTTCATGATGGATCACCTGTAAAGTCAGATGACCTTGAGTTTGCTCTGCTTCGCGGATTTTTCACCAAAAACAGATCTTTCTACCAAATCTATCTTGGGAACATTCTTGGCGTGGATTCTATCAAGCCAGGAACTCCTTTCTCCACTGGCTTGATATCTGGTGTCACAATTACCGGATCACATTCAATTAATATAAAGCTCAAAAACCCAAATCCTTCATTTTTGTATTCGTTAACACGACCATTTTTCTCGTTTTGTAAAAGATCCGCTTTAAATGAAGATTTGATGACTTGGAAGAAATGGCCTACAGGTGCTGGCGACTACAAAATAGAATCTGAAGATGATGATAAAATTATCCTTTCAAAAAGGTTTACTTCTTCAAAGCCGTCTTCAAATAAAATTATTCTTTATAAAAAAATTAAGAGTGATGTTCAATTCGACATTTCTTTCTTCCCACTAGATCAAAAAATGGATTTGTTCAAAACCGAGAATCCATCTGCAATCTTCACATTATTTTTCACAAATCAAAATGAATTATCAAAAAATGTAAATTTTCGCAAAGCGATCAAATATGGAGTTAATAGAAAAGAACTTGTAGATGGCGACATTCTTTTACGACCAGCCTATGAGTTCTTATCATCGTCTTTTTGGAAAAATGACAATTCAATTATCGTACAGACTGACTTAAATAAAGCAAAAGAGTATTTTTCTAAAGTTCCAGATGCACTAAAAGCCAAAACTTGGCGAATCCCAGTTTTTTCATTCGGTCAGCTCAGCGAGAGTAAAAAAAAGATCACATCCAATTTAAAAAAACAGTTCTTAACTTTTGGATTTAAGGTCGATTTTTATCCATCAACTGAAAAGTTTTTAGCAAAAGAGACTGCAATGGAATCGCCAATGGCTTTCACTG
>JAYVHE010000115.1:0-2301 GCA_043771495.1 Bdellovibrio sp.
ATTTTGAATTCTGGCGTTCTTCAAAAATATTTCCATATAATCTTAGCAAGCCGTACTCGATAAATAAGCCGTACCGAAGTTCATCGCCTGAAGTTTCACCGTGAAAAGTTTCTGTTACAGGCTGGTAATTTCGGTAATGACCCTGAATACCAAAATATTTCATAAAATAAATTTGCAAGGTGGCCGCTGGAAATTGTTGATTCAAGCGATACGGCGCCGTTTCGCTGACCCGCGTTCTTAATCCATAATGTAACGTAATATGGCTGCCTTGTACGGTCTGACCAAAAATCCGTAGATTGAATAATCCCGTTGAATCAATAAAGTTTTCGGCCGTGTTTTTTTGATATTCACCAGTTAGACCAACAAAGCGCGCGTACGCCGAAAGATCGGCATGTGTAGAGTCGTAATTTGCGGTTGTGGCCACACCGCCGGTGGTCGAAGAAAGTTCGTATTGATATTGTCCTCCGCCCAAAACAAATTCATAAGGCGAAGGCGTGTTCATGCTGAGCCACATATCCATTAATGCACGGCGGTCTTTGCCTTCCATCCACTCTTGCAAAGTAAATCGTTTATTCGCTCGTCCTTCAGCGGCACTAGAAAGTAACCAGGCTTTTCCGCCGCCGCCAGCACCACTCGATTGAGCTTCGGCGAACGAAACGATCAAAAAACTAAATAGGACTGTAAACACGAGTGTAGAATTTAAGATTAATTTGATCATTGTGTTCATAATCATAGTTTAAGAAAAAGCCTGTTGAAAAGCTTTCTTTAACGAATACTGTATCATTTTAAGAAAAAAACTATGGTATTTTAGTCGCAGTTAAAATACATAATTTACTGGAAGATAATCGATTGAACACCGAAGTTCTGACTGAAAATTTTGAACCATATATCCATTGTAACATTAGAAAACGGCTTCATTTCAGGGCTTAAAAAGTCAGTTTTAAATCCCGTAACTTTGATTCTTACAGCCGATTCCGCAAACTTTCCTTGGTTAAAATCAATTGGGTAACGAATTTTTAAAACTCCATCTGAGGCCGTCAAACTTTCACCTTTAACATGAATAACCGTGCCTTCAGTAAATCTTAAAACATCCATACCACGATTCAAAATTGCAAAATTGAAAAGTCGTAAAAACGAAGCGGTCGTTGTGTTGTCGTATTTGCTACGCTCGATCAGTAAACCGACAAAATCGGAATTAGATTCTTGGATCACTGAAACAGTAATGACTAAATCTTCCATGGCTGTATTGTAAATCTGAAAAGAAGATCCGACGTGCCCTTTTTGGCGAAGACTTTGAATAACTTGCAATTGGCGTTCAGTAAATGCCGCAGTTTTTGCGGTGTCATTTATAAAGTTTCCATTTTGATCGAAGCGTTGGTTATATAGTGCGTGAATTTCACCAATAGATTCCGTCGCAGTTTGGGCCTGCGATGTCGTTGCGTTTAAGACTGAAAATAGAATAAAGAACAAAAACAAAACCGTTTGATAAAAACTGTATAGACTTTGTGATTTCATGATTCCCCCAGGCCTGTTCGGCCTAACAGCTTCTTACGGGGCGGGTCTTATCCGGTCAACGACTATAAACGCGATGGAAAATAGTGAAAATAAACTGACATTTTTTGGCTGAGATGATGAACCTAACTTAATAATGCCACGGAAATTTTTTAAAATTACGCGGACGCTTTTCAACAAATGAGTCTCGACCTTCGACGGCCTCATCTGTTCCGTAAGCCAAGCGAGTGGCTTCACCTGCAAAAAGTTGTTGGCCAACGATACCATCATCCGTCAAATTAAATGCATATTTTAACATGCGAATTGCGGTTGGTGATTTGGAGTTAATTTCGGCCGCCCATTCAAGTGCTACTTTTTCTAAATTTTTGTGAGGAACAACTTCGTTAACCATGCCCATGATAAATGCTTGGTCAGCCGAGTAATTTCGACCTATGAAAAAAACTTCGCGTGCTTTTTTTTGTCCGATTTGTTTGGCTAAGTAAGCCGAACCGTATCCGCCATCAAAGCTAGCGACATCGGCGTCGGTTTGTTTGAAGATCGCATGTTCTTTGGATGCGATTGTCAGATCACAGACGACGTGTAAAGAGTGTCCGCCACCAACGGCCCAGCCCGGCACAACTGCGATCACAACTTTAGGCATGAACCGAATCAAACGTTGCACCTCTAGAATATGAAGGCGTCCTAAACGGGCTAAATCAGTCTTGCTGGTTGAAGTAATTTTTTTATTTTTGTCATCGCCATCATACTTGTATCCGTCTTTGCCACGAATGCGTTGGTCACCGCCAGAGC
>JAYVHE010000116.1:0-33591 GCA_043771495.1 Bdellovibrio sp.
GTCGCATTGATTTCGAGCCGATAATTTTGTTTTTTATAAGAAAATATTTCGATAGATACCGTATGACTATCGGCTTTTGTTTTATCTGTAATTTGGGCCTTTGTATCATAACGCCAAAGCGCATCTTCAGTTGGAGTTTTTACGGTTTGCGACACGCAGCTCGATAGTAACAAAGCGGCCCATAGAATTTGAGCTGAACTGCCAGTAACTAAGTGAACAATAAATTTAGTTTTCATATTGTCTATTATACGTCTAAACTTCTATTCAGTGGCAACCATGAAAATAACAAGTTATTTAAAAAATTCTCAAATACGATACTTAGCGCTTTTTTGCATAGCTTGTTTGGTGTCGAATTTAGCCGATGTTCAGGGGTTGGGGTTAATTCTAATTGGGATTTGGATGCAAGTCGCTAATGTTCTTCATTTACAAGGACGACCACTTACAAAAAATTCACAGATTTTTTATTTAAAATATTTCGTTGCCTGTATTCCGCTAATATTGATTTACGGCAGTGTAAATGCCTTTTTCCCACTATTCTGGAAAAATTTTGAAATCATCAAACTTCTCTCGATAAATATTGTCCAATGGATCTGCGCTTTTCTAATTTGTTTGTTTATGGTTTTTAATTTTTCGCTGCACGACGAGCAGCAAACCGTTAGTTCAACAATCGTAAAGGTATTGGCCAACCTTAAAAATAATTTATTTGGGTTAATACACCTTACATTTATTTTTTGGGGACTAAACTTGGCGTTGCTACTTTTAAATAGCAACGAATACTTTTTAGTTCTAAGTTACGCGATTATTCATCTTTATTGGATTCAGTGGACCCAGAAGAAGCCGGTCGTCGTGAGTCCGGAGTAGATCCTTCAACTGAAGTAATTTTGTCTTGAATTAATTTTTTTCTAGATTCATCGGTCTCGACTTTTAAGGCTTTTTTAAATGTTCGCGCAGCTTTGTCGGCTTTGTTCGTTTTTAAATAGACATCCCCTAGGTGCTCCGCAATTACGGCAACTTCCGGTAAAAATTCGTGAGCCTTTTCCAGTAATTCTTCGGCTTTGTTAAAATCGGCCAATTTAAAATAAATCCAACCTAAAGTATCAATAATATAACCGTCTTCGCTAGCCAGTTTATAAGCCTGGTAAGCTAAATTTTTAGCTTCTTTTAAATTGTCGTTTTTTTCCGCCATCGAATACGCAAGGTAATTTAATGCCTGATAATGATTTTTATCATTATCAATGGCCCGACGCATATAGCTTTTCATATTTTCGAAATCGCCGCTGCAATCAAATAATATACCCAAGAAATAATTAATATTATTATTATCGATGAATTTCTTTTCAGCTGTTTTTAATGTTTTGATCGCAGAACTCCAGTTGAGTTGCTCTTCGTAAATCTGCGCTAAACTTAAATACACTTGAAACTTACTTGTCTTTTTTGCTATGGCTTCTTCTAAAGTCCCAATGGCAGCATCATATTGTTTGGCTTTTTTAAGTAGAGATGAAGCATTAATACGTGAATCTTCAAAGTGTGAACTGTTCACTGGAATCGATAAATACATATCAACAGCTTGTGAATCCTTTTTAAGTTCCTCGTAAACGGCAGCCGTGTAGAATTTAACTTTATCTGAATCCGGAACCATTTGGTTCAATTTTTCAAGTTTCTCTAAAGCCGCAGTAAAATCTTTGCGATCAATTAATATCAAAGCTAACTTTAATTTGACGCCAATGTCGTCGTCGAAGTGTTTTTCAACAATTTCTAACTGGTCAAAAGCTGCATCAAATTCACCTTTTTCAATATGAAATTGGGCAAGTGTCTCGGCTAATTTTGGAAACGGACCTTTAGATTTTTGATATTTAACGTAAAATTTAAAAGCGACTTCTCGTCCCGAATTTTTTTCTAACATCCGTCCTAACAATTGTAATGCTTCCATTAACTCTGGCTTTAACTCTAAGGCCTGTTCTAAATCTTTCTTTGCTGCTATCCAATCTAAATTCTTACCTTTAGTGGTCGCTGATCCCGTTTCGAAACCAATTCGCCCACGATAGTAATAGCCTAAATGTTTCTGATCATAGTCTTTAAATTTAATTAATTTAGTAAACTGCTCATGCGCTTGCTTAAACTTTTTTTGCTCAGAATAAAGTGCCGCTAAATAAAGGACCGCATCTGGAAATTTTGGATCGTCTTTAATAAGTTCTAAATAAACGTCTTCGGCTTTAGCGTAATCTTTTTTCGAAGTAAATAGTCCGGCCACAAATAATTTAAAGTCTTTATTTTTTGGATCGCGCTCAATGGCCTTTAATCCCCAATAAACAGCATCTGTTAATTGGCTCTTGCGAAAATATTCAATGGCAATACGGTAAGCTACAGCGCTCGACGACGGATCGTAGTAATGTGCTTCTTTAAAACTTTCTAAAGCAGCTTCTGATTTGCCTTCTTGCGACAACAAATCACCTTTTAAGAAAAAGAATTCAGCTTTTGATTTTTGATTTAGTTCGCTGTCATCTTTGTCGACAGACTTTTCTTGCACTTCTTCTGTGATTGCTGCGGGTGCGCGATTCTTATCGTTGAAGGCGGAGTCAAAATATGGAAAAGGTGTCGTTACACAAGAACTTAGAATTAATGTTCCAATTATTTTAAAACCCAATCCATTGCTCTTCATGAACTACCTCTTGAGTTTGGTATCGGTAGAAGAAGCGATTTTTCTCGAGTCTAGATGTGTGATTTTTGCTCAGATACTGTCCATTGACAAAAACTAGACTAAGGTTAAGAAAAATAAATGGGCTGTATTTTTAGCAAAGTTAAAACTGAAATAAAAAAGTAAGGCGCTTAACATGTTGAAATAATTATAAAATTCTTCATCAAAATTCCAATAATTCCTAGTGCATAAAAAATGGGGGGTATAAGAAAAATTTATTAACCGAATTGTATTTATTGCCTGTCGACTTACTTGACAAGGGGTGGCGGCAGGGCTAACTTGCCGCATGAATAACTAGGCGAAAAAGCTACGAAATTGAGCGATTTTGTTGAAAAAAATAATGCAGGGATCGCGAAAAAATTAGGGTTTTCAGCTCAAAAAATGGAGGCCGATTATGAACCAACATTTGAATCCGACAGATACCAACTCGACGAATTCGACGAATTCAACGAAAGTTCCAGGTAAAGTTAAAATAATTAAACGTTATCAAAACAGAAAGCTGTATGACACACAGCAAAGTTGTTATGTAACTTTAGATGATATCGCAAAAATGATTCGTGCGAACGAAGACGTGATGGTTATCGACAACAAATCGAAAAACGACATCACTGCAGCAACTCTTACTCAAATTATTTTTGAATCAGAGAAAAAAGCTTCTCAGTACGCGCCACTTTTTACATTACGCGAAATCATTCAGCATGGTAACGGCAGCATTTCTAGCTACTTAGCTAAACTTGGTGCATTCCCAATTGATTATATGACTAAGCAAGTTGTTGTGAATGTTAACATCGAACGTGCATCGACTGATGATCTTCGACAAAACGTTGAAAATCGCGTAGCCGCTGCTGCTCGACAAAACACAGATGCGACTTCTAAAGTTGTTGCTGAAAAAGCGACGATCCTACCAGGTTCATCGCAAGAAGAAGAGACTCCAAATCTTCCTCTGCCAAGCAATAATCAATCATTTAATCAATAGTTCGATTAATCAGTTCAGCCAGTAGGCTGAACAAACAAACCAGTTTATAGAGCTTTAAAAGCCGACCCAATAAGTCGGCTTTTTTTTTGCCTACTATTTCTGAATGAACATTCAATCCAGCCAGAAAGTCTTCGAAATATTAAAGGCGAAATTTAATCCGGATGCCGAGGAAATTTGGGGAATCTACCTGAATTCCAGTTTAGATTATATATCATCACAGATGATTCATCGAGGTACCGTTAATCATTGCCTATTTCATCCACGCGATTTGTTTCGTGAGGCCATTCGCTCCAATTGTACATTTATAATTCTAGCGCACAATCATCCGAGCGGTCAGATTTTGCCTTCAAACATGGATTTAAAATTGACTAAAAAAGTCGTTAAGATGGGTGCGTTTCTAGAAATACCTGTTGTTGATCATTTAATTTTTTCGGACCGTTGTTATTTTAGCTTTAAAGATGAGAAATTGATTTCTTAGTTTTTCATATCGAGCGAATCGTATTCGCCTTGTGGATTTCGAATTGGCTCTACAGAAATGACTTCTAAATCCATCGATAACTGAATGTGGTATCCACTACGTCGAGCGTTTTCAATAAATTCGGATGCGTAATCTTTCTTTTCTTGCTCGCTCATACGCTTTGCAACTTCTTCCTCGTAAATGCGGCGGTAAATGACATCCATCTGATTATCGCTTTGACCGACTTCATTTGATTCGTCTTTCCAAATTTGGCGATCAATTGGCACCGTGCTTGGATCCGTTTCATCAATGCTTGCAGAGGGACGGCTTTTATCGAAATTGCGCTGTAACCGTCCAAGCGTGCGGAGTTCTTCGGTGGTCCGTTTACGCTGAAGATCCTGCATGTATTGATTTACTTTTGAATCGATATCGATTTCTGGTTTTGCAACCGAACTCAAATGAGTTTCCGAATGCTGTGTACGCTTAGAAAAAAGCAGGACAACCAGCACCACAGCCAAAACGGCGACAATCAAATTTAGAAACTTTTTGATTGATTTCACAATGAACTTTTCGGCAAAGTTTGGGAAAAAATGTAATCAAGAGTGTATCAAAATGATTCATTCCACTGGAAAAAACGCTGATTTTAATTATTTTTTCAATTCAACAGGTATAATGATGACGAATTCAGTGCCTACGCCCTTTTGCGAACGTACTTGAATTTCGCCGCCGTGGTTTTGAATAATCCCATAAGAAATACTCAAACCTAAGCCTGTTCCTTGACCTACACTCTTGGTTGTAAAAAACGGTTCGAAAATTTTCTCCATGAATTCGGTTTCGATTCCTTCGCCGCTATCTTGCACCGAGATCTGAACTCGTCCAATTTGATCAGCCCCAGGCCGTAGAGGTAAAGTCGAAATCCAAATGGTTCCCGTGCCTTTAATGGCTTGAACTGCATTAGACAAAATATTCATAAAGACTTGATTAATTTGTGACGCATAACACTGAATTTTAGGAATAGGCTCGTACTGTCTATGGACTTGAATGCGATTTTTAATTTCGCCTTTAAGTAATTCTAAAGTGGTATCTAGTGCATCTCGAACATCGATTTCTTTTAGTTGAGCTTCCTCAAGTCTAGAAAAATTCCGTAAACCCAAAACAATATCGCGAGTTCGCTGCGCGCCGTCTTCGCACGATTTAATTAATTTTGGCAAATCTTGCTTAATGTAATCAAAATCGAATTCGCTTTTCTTAGCTTGAAATTGCTCTGGGTTTTTTTCGGCAAGTTCAATCATTTGGATTAGTTTTTCTGAATAATCTTTTAAATGCTTAGTATTGCTGTAAATAAAGCCGATCGGATTATTCAATTCATGCGCAACACCCGCCACCAATTGACCTAAACTTGTCATCTTAGCTGAATGAACCAGCTTGGATTGCGCTTCTTTAAGTTCTTTATTGGAATTCTCTAACTCTTTAATCTTTTTCTTTAAATCGTCTCGCGTTTTATAAATACGATAACTCATGTCATTGAACGCCGATGCCAAAAGCCCAATTTCAGTCTGCGATTGTGTCGAAACTTGCACCAGCTGATCACTACTGTCGAACGCTTTAAGCCCTTCAATAAGCTGATTCACAGGTTTAAAAAGAAGGTTAATAGAAACGTATATTGTTAATAAAAGAAATAACGAAGTTAAAGTTAAAGTCGTAAAAAATGTAATGCGAATACTCCGCAACATGGCTTGCGAGTCTTGCTTGATACTTCCAATGCCTAAATAGAAAGTAGAGCGGTCCCAATTTAGTGGGTAAAAAATGAAACCATAGTTTTGACTTTTAATATCGTATTCGAAAAATTTATTTTCAGATCGTTGATCGTAATTCGTTGAACTCAAATTAATTCTTTTTAATTCAGGCCGAGTCGCTAAAACAACTTTTTTAGTTTCCGAAACGATAAAAAGCTCGACCTTAAATTTACTTTTTAATTTATTTAAAAAAGTGTCATTTAGACTAACGATTTGTTCAAAGTAACCAACATGTTTATTCTTACTAGACATAACCTTTGAAAAAAGCACCAGAGAAAATTTATCGTTGGTGTAATCAATAAAGCCAATTTCATTGCGTTGTTTTAAGTTAGATAAATATTTTTCATTTAAAAATATTTTTTCGGAAGTTTGTCCTAATGTGCGAATTGAATTCTTTTCGTCTCGAAAAACCGTCGAAATCAAGCGTCCTGTTGTATCGTAAAAAGCTGCACTCGTTAAAATACTTTTACTGACAAAATTTGTGGTTTCTTCGTTAAGCTTTTGTTCATCGAGCATCGTTAGGTAAAAAAGAATCCCGACATCATTTAAGAAATTGTTTCTAGATTGCTGTAAAAGATTATTGTAATCATTCAGAATATTTTCAACTTCGCGGCCATTTCCCTCTAGGCGTACAATTGTTTCAGAGGTCAACGCTTGTTCGAACTGGTAAATCGAATAAACTCCTAGGAATAACAGGGGCCCGATAGAAAATAGAATAAACCATAATGTTAAAATTGTTCGCAGTGATTTAGGTTTTCTAAAAATTTTTCTAGTCAACCAGCTTAACCTCTAAAATCACCCGTTTAATTCCGACCGGCATTAAGCGCGGGTGACTGTTGAATGAAATATCAAGTTTACCTAACAATTCTAGATCAGCTTTCATTTTTTCGACATTTTCCTCTGGAATAGAAAAATGAAAGTACGATGTCTTTTGATTCTTAACCCAACCTAATTCAACTTCACCGGCTTTTTTGCCGCCATAATTAACAATTTTTTCTTTGGCAAATAATGTGTTTTGTTCAAAGTCCTTAACCTGCAGCTCTGCACGATACAGTCCGCCAACCATCTTTGCCTGATTTTTCTGTTTTTCGGCTTCGTTCGGATTTTTGTCTATGCCGTTTTCGATCTGAGCTCCATCCACACCCTGTACTTGCCCTGTCGCATTGGCAGTAACAACTGGTGGAGCGGCATTCGTCGCTTCAGAATTTGGCGGTGTTGGCGGCACTGACTTAGCAGCAGCTGGAACAGCGGCCACAGGCACAGGCTTAACCGGTTCGGGTGGTTTTTTCGCGGGCGTATTTACTGTGGGTTTGGCGCCTGAATTTGCCGCCACAACATTTTTAGGATCTAACTTTGGGTTCGGAAGCGGGGCTGTCTTCGGCGCATGACCAGTGTTATCTACGACTACAGTTTCTTCAGCCTTGTTGTTGTCAGGATTTTTAAAAGAAATTTCTTTTATTTCAATAACAGAATATCCGTCGTAAAAATTAAGTAAATTCCCAAAGTTTGGTTTAAAGTAGAAAAACAACAGCGAGCAAGAAACAAGAAAAATCAGTCCCGTATACTTCCACTCAATTTTGTAGCTTGATTTTTGACTTTCAAAATATTCAAACGTTTCTTTTTTGAATTCTTCTAAAAATTTTTCATCTATTTCGATTTGATTTACTTCTAAATACAGCGATTGAATCTTTTTGAAAATATATCCGATTGAGCTTTGATTGCTTTTTTCTAAATCTTGACCTTGTATTTCAATAAATTTTTCAAAGGTCATGTCATTCGGCGAATGTATATATACATACTCGATAGCCTTTTCAATTAAATTTGAAAAAGTGTTTTGCTTTTCGTTAAATTTTTTATATTGAAAGGTGTATGACAAAAATTGCTTTGGATCTTGTGATCCTACAGCTTTACGTATAGCCAAACTAAATAAATAATAAGTTTGATTGACGCTAATTTTCATAATGTTCGCGATTGAATTAACATCCAATTTTAAAATCGCAATCGCTAAAAAAATGAGTACTTCGTTGGAGTTACATTTTTTAAGAACGTTTTGCCAGTCATTTAGTTTTTGATCTTTAAATTCAAAAAATTTAAACCCGGATTTAATCGATACGACTCGTTTATAAATCTGAACGAGCGCACTATAGTAAACTGACAGTTCCCCTTCGGGACCGGATTTATTTATTTTAGCTCTAAGCTGTGTTGAGATTTGAAATACAATATCCCGAGCTTGCGCCGAGTTTGGATAAAGCAAATGCGTTGCGATGAACAGCTTTTTAAAATTTTCATCGTTCATGTATCGATGTTAATCGATTGTGAGCTGACTAAGTAGATCCAGCTGGTCCAAAACCTTGCCAGAACCCATAACAACACAATTAAGTGGATCTTCGGCGATAGAAACTGGTAACCCAGTCCGTTCGCGAATCAGAATGTCCATATTGGCTAATAGCGCGCCACCACCAGTTAGGACTATACCATTGTCTACGATATCAGAGGCCAACTCTGGCGGAGTCTTTTCTAAAGCGGTACGAACAGCATCCACGACCTCAGATAATGGGTCCATTAATGCGTCGTTAATTTGCGAACTCGTCACTTCGATGGTTTTCGGAGCGCCGGCCACTAGATCTCGACCTTTTACTTCCATCGTCTTTTCTTGCTCGAATGGATACGCATTACCGATTTTAATTTTGATCATTTCTGCAGTACGTTCACCGATTAATAAATTAAATTGCCTTCGCACATAATTCACAATGGCTTCGTCGAATTTATCGCCAGCCACTTTGATTGATTTACAATAAACGATACCACCCAAGGAAATTACGGCCACACCGGTAGTGCCACCACCCATGTCGACAACCATATTTCCAGATGGTTCTGTGATTGGTAAACCGGCGCCGATTGCGGCCGCCATTGGTTCTTCGATCAAATGCACTTCACGCGCACCGGCTGTTTGCGCGGCTTCTTTAACAGCGCGCTTTTCTACTTGAGTAATTCCATAAGGAACACAAATAATAATACGAGGACGAACAAATGATTTTTTTTGTCCTAAAGCCTTTTTAATAAAGTAACTGAGCATTGCTGAAGTCACTTCGAAATCGGCGATGACACCGTCTTTGATAGGACGAATAGCAACGATACTGCCAGGAGTTCTTCCCAGCATTTCTTTAGCATCACGACCAACTGCTAATACGCGATTTTGTAAACCGCGATAATTTTTTTGTACGGCAACAACAGAAGGCTCATCCAAAATGATCCCGCGACCTTTTACATAAACAAGGGTATTGGCGGTTCCAAGATCGATGGCAATATCATTAGAAAAATAATCCGAAAAACTATCAAATAAACCCATGATGTATTCCTATTGCTATAAATTGTAGAAATTTAAAATTCATAGGTCAATACCGATATTTAACGCATAATATTAAGTAATACGTGGTTGCCTTGAGCCAAATAAAAAAACCGCCAGTTGTTAAGGCTGGCGGTTGATGAAAAAATTTAATTTTTAAAGGTCTAACTATCTACAGCCAACTTCCACGCTTTTTGAAAGCTGACGAACTTTGAACTTCGTCGGAGTGCTCAAGTTAGCGCGAGCAGTAATATTCATTAAACCGCTCTTAGAGCCTTGGCGAGTCGCTGTGTAAACTGCAGTTCCTTGGCGAAGCGCGAAAGATCCTTCAGCACTCATAGTCACGTTATTTAATGAATCACTCGTAGTTAGAGTAGTCACGTTATTGATTAACTCAGATACTGAAAGAACAACGGGAACTTTATCAACATTATCTGTTCCAGCAACGTTACATCGATATTCATTTGAAGCCGTTTGTACGCCAGCGTTACCTGCATCTGTTACCGTGCAAGAAACTTCTGCTCTGATAACAGGATCAACATTGTCCATAGTTAAAGAAACTTCGCTTCCAGCAAATCCGGTGATTTCAGCAGAAGCTCCATTTAATGTCGCACGTAAAGTTAATTGATCGCCAGCGCTTGATGAGCCTTTTGTGTAAACGTAATTAACTGTTAAGTAACGTGATGATCGTCGAGATGTTGTTAAACGGAAAATCCATGCGGTTCTTTCTTTAAACATAGACGCGTAGATTTCACCACGCATACCGCTTGCGGTAATAGGAACTTGCATTTCGCCTGTATTGCCAAATGCTCCGTCGATCGCTTCGACTGACATCGTACACTTCATGTTACGTAGTAAATTTGTATCATATTGAGTCGTAGTCCCAATGTTGTTACCGTAGGCCTGGCAATTCGTTATTACGTAATTATAACGAACGGAAGACGCCAAGCCGTATGTAGATCCAGAAGAGTAGTGCAAAGCTTCATTTTTAAGGTTAATGCATAGTTCTTGTTGAGAGTTGAATGAAATTATTTGCGTGGTACCAAAATTGTTTTCACTGCATTGATAGGTACTATTATTTACGAAGCTACAACTCTGAAACCCTGTGTTTTGAAATCCGCCGTAGTTAACGCCAGATAGTTGAGCGTTGGTTGGAGCATTGTTGTTACTTTTGCCACCGTTATTACAAGCGCTTAAAGCAGCTAGCAATAGTATAGGCATAAATCGTATACCGTTTTTAATTCTTAAAATTACAGCAAGCATGTTCATAGTTACTCCCGCACAAAAATATTTGTCCAACCATTACAAAGCAGGAACGGGACCAAAATGAACGAGCTTGTGTTGCACTTAAATGGAAATCACATCGCTTTGACCGTATAACTTTTAGTCGATGTACAAAAATTGTTTCAAAGTGACTGGGCTCGGCCCCCTAAAGGTCTGGTGTTTGGTCTAGGTGGATACATTTATTCAAGTTTATAGATAATTTGATTCATTTTGGCGGTTAAAATTCCGATAAAATGGGTATGGATAGCATGAGTTTAGTCGGTATAGTTGGACAACTATTTTTTGCATGTATTGTGCTGTTCATGCTTGTGAACTTCGCCAGAGCCAAACAAAAATCCAATCAACAAGAAGAAATCATAAAACTCACTGCACGACTTGCCAATTTAAGATTAATTTTAAAAGCAAAAGTTAAGAAAAAAACAAACTACTATCGCAATGTTTTCCCTCAACCATTACACACCGGAGACATGATCGATACGTCCCTTAATAAAATTACTGAATTAAAGTTTGAAAGTGGCCCTGATTTTCAAACTTATGTTAATATCTGTCGTGGAGTAAATCAGTACTTAAAAATGAGCTTAGAGAAATACGAAAAAGAACAGCTCGTACTAGAGAAAAAAATTGCTGATGGCACAGCAGATGAGGAAAAATCCGAGAACACTCCACGTCCAAAACCACGCCGTAACGTTGACATTTATTCTAATCAGATTGAAGTTGACGGCCCTTATAGCTTTATGACACCCGATATGAAAACTGAATTTTCAATTATTAAAATAATTGATGAAGTTGTTCACCTGGTACTAAAAATCAAAGAAAAAATAGTTGTTTTCAATAGGGAAAATCCTAAAAAACCCCTTCCTACAATTGATCAACTGGAATTTCCAGCGTTGATCGATATCAAACGCATCTATCAAGAAAATCCTGATCTTAAAGACGCTAAAGATACTGTTGCGGAAAATCTTCCGACAAATTTGGCTTCTTAATTTTTATAAACTGGCATTTTGACTTAACGGAGTTAATGGATAGTTTCTCTTTTTCTTAATATTTTCTGCTTCGATACCGGTTACTTTTCTGTATTCGAACTTTGTCTTTTTATCGTGAAGCCCAAGTTTCGTAAATGGATTTTCTAAATGGCGGTAGTCCAAAAATCCAGTAAAAAAATCAAACCGATCTGCGCCTTTGATCGCTCCGCCTTTATCACGTATTATAAAGTATCCTGTGTGCCGCTCGCCTCCCGGCAATACGGTTCCAACAACTTGCTGTACAAAAATAACATCGCCTGGTTTGTGATAAATCAAATCTGCAGCGAGAGTGTAAAATGGATCCAAACAAATTGCTTTAACTCCATAGCCATAAGGACATCGCTCAGTATCGACCTTTTGAAATAATGGAACGCCATTTTTCAGCTTAACGTAATTAATCAAATTTAAATTGTGCACGGTATTTGAATTCTGCCATCCTTCGTTGGCTTCGACATCATCAGAATCCACCAATGCACACGTCCCTTCAATAACACATTTTTTATAAAGATTTGGACACACTTTTACTAATGGCATTCCCGTCGTATCAAAAATGGTTTTTTTAGTTTCGCATTTTTGTTCATTCACATTCATCAATTTTATGAAATATATAGTCGGCGATAGTTTTTTTTCTGAGTTAACAGCATCTGAGAATACGCCTAGACTTGGGTCTAAGTCGTTTGTCGATGTTGATTGCGGCGCACAGCCTGCAAGTAAACACATCGGTACAGCAATTTGCGCAACGGCCATTACAATTTTACAAATATTTTTCATGAATCCCCCGCCTAAAGGCATAGCCCAGTCGGCAAAATTTAGATTTCAATTTGAATGCCATCGATATCAAGTAAAATAGATTTAATACGCAAATTAACCCATCTTTTCGAATACAAGGAAGTAAATGAAAAATTTGAAAATTCTAATCGTTGTTTTGTTATTGTTGCCAAGTTGCCAATATTTAAAAAACAAATTTCAATCGAAAAACGATCTCGATCAAAAGCGTTCAATCGCCCAGAGTAATTATCATGATACCGCTCACTTAAATACTTTTACCAGCATAATGAATGAGCCTTTATTAATAACCGACTCTTCAGGGAACACCCAACAGGCATTTATTGAAAGAGTCCGTGAGTATTTTAAACGACAGTTTGAGTACCTCTATATCGGTCAATTCGTAATGCACGATTTTGACCAAGAATTAAACCGACTCGTTATTCTCAAAAAAAGTAAATCTACGCTCACTGACGAAGACACCGAAAAAATAAATATGCTTTATTTTCAATTGCAAGTGGCACGGATAGTTTACGAAGCGAATCTTCACGACTTAGCGAGCTTTTATATTTTGACTTTGGAAACTCGGCTAATGAGCGAGATAAATGATGACGCTGATCGAAAAACAAAAACGACTCTCGTCCTGTCTCAGCTTCCAAAGTGGCTCAACGAATGGTGGGGTCAGAAACTAAAAATAGGTACTATTGCCTTGGCCGAAGCTATGGATGATATTAATACCAAATTTATTGCGTCCACACCGGCCGCTGCACGACATGCTGTAAACGTTGACCAATTTATTAAGATTTCAAACCGCACTCGACATCAAGCCTACTTGGAAACCGTGGACCCCGAAGTGATGAAGCCTTTTAAGCGCTTAAGTAGTCATATTGAAGGCTCCGCACAGAAAAAATACGAAGAAGCTCTAGCCGAACAAGAAAAAAATCCCGAAAAACTGATGCTTCCTTTCTTTGAATCAGAAAAACGTAAACCTGACGCCGCGCTCGACAAATTATTTCCATCTGCTGGTGGCAACGGACACATTTCTGGAAATTTAGTTCCGAAAAATACATGGACACTTACATTCGACGATGGACCACATGCAAAGCACACCGATGGTATGTACAGAGTCCTGAACGACAACAAAGTTCCCGCAACATTTTTTTGGTTATCAAAAAATATGAATGCGTATCCGAATATCGTAACCCAGGCCAGAAACAATGAAAAAACGAACGGCAATAAATTCTACGTGGCTAGTCATTCTATGTCGCACGCCAATTTACCAACATTAAACGCACAAAAACTTGAAGTCGAAATCAGCGATGCGGCTACCTTATTCCATAAAATCGTCGGTGAACGACCAACGCTGTTTCGTTGTCCTTACGGCGCCTGCGGGCCCATGGGAAGCGCCATCCGGGAAGTAATTGCTAAAAACAACATGCTTCATGTTCATTGGAACGTGGATACTTTGGACTGGCAGGATAAAAATCCACAATCAATTTTTGAAAGATCCAAGAAACAAATTGAACTTCGAGGAAAAGGAATTGTACTATTCCATGATGTACACCCACAAAGTGTAGAAGCATTAAAAATATTAATTCCGTACATGAAGTCTAAAAAGTACCGAATTATCAGCCTGCCACAAATGGTAACGGAGATACGTGAAGAAAAATTTGATTCACCTTAGTTTGTTTTTTATAGCTTTAATGGGTTTCCAGTTCGTTTCTGCGGAAACCCTTAAAAGCTTATCTCATCGCTCAACGGTAATCCTTGCGCTCTCAGAAAACGATACCATGGCCAAAGCTTGCCACGTTAATGCCGAAAAAATTTCTGAGCTTAGTCAAAAATTGAAAGCTAAGGTCGATAAAAAAATTACCGAACTTAGCCCTGGCGATTTTAAGATCATCAACACCCGTGCAAAATCTTGCGAATTAGAATGTTCGTGCAGCATTTATGCATTGGCTGTCGAAGCGTCAGGTGTGAACAATGTGACCATCGAGCGTAAAGCCGCCACTGAAACGGCCACAGATCGTCGGCGTTGTGTTAAAAGCTGGAAGGACTACTGCCAGCTCATTAAATTTTAAATTTACTGAATAACGCTAACTGAATTATCATTAGCGACTTCGAATTCAACTGGAAACAACTCGTTTTTAGAGGTGTAACCTTTTTCAATTTTTAGAGTAAAGTTAGCATTAATCCAAACTTGAAAAATGTATCGGCCCGGAAGATGTTCTAATTTATAATTCCCGTTCGTCAGGAAAAACCCAGCTAAATTTTGGTATCCTTTAGATTTCATCTTTGCGCTGATCTTTTCATGAATTGCCGACGTTAAATTAATGACCTTAGAATTATTTTGATACAAAAGCTGACTCGAGCTAAAAGCACTCTTT
Source organism: Bdellovibrio sp. (assembly GCA_043771495.1). Taxonomy (GTDB): domain Bacteria; phylum Bdellovibrionota; class Bdellovibrionia; order Bdellovibrionales; family Bdellovibrionaceae; genus Pseudobdellovibrio. The sequence goes on from JAYVHE010000116.1 coordinate 14,729, forward strand.
TGATTAAGAATCGTAAATACAAGGTTCTCTGTTCCTTTAGCAATTTCGTAACTCATTGAATTTTGGTTGTAGTAATTCCGAAGCTTCGCTCCCAGAATATCCAAGAACTGATGCTCAGTCTCGCCAGTTTGATGCCCTACTTCGTGAGTCAAAATCGAAATAATTTCACCGAGGCTTAACGTCGGCTGGCCTTGTTCTGAGTATAACAAATCGCCATTAACATAAATGATATCGCCTGGAATTAAGGTAGTTACGGCCAAACGATGTAATTCATCTGGGCTGGTGTTGAATATATCCGGATGTTTTTGACCTGATAAAAAAACCATCCGTTTTGCGTTTGATACGTTTTGACTAGCGATCAAAGCAATTTGACGTAGCGTGATTTTTTCATCGTTGCTAAATTGCATCGGAATTGTAACCAAAGAACTTTCAACCAAGCGTGGTAAACTTGAATATGCGAAATTAAAATTTTGCTCAACTAACCCACCACCGTTTCCGGCATAACCACCTGCTTGGCAGGGATTCGGGTAGAGAGCTGATACTGCGATAAGAATTAAAACTAAATGTTTCATTTTGTATCCTTACGTTTTGCTTTTGGACTTTTTTGAGGAATATGAGAAAAAAATTGTAAATTCATTTGGTAAACTTCGTCACCTTTTGAATCCCCGTACTTTTCGTAGATCTCAGAAAAGAAATTTTGAATATCTTTCTTAATTGAATCTACATTTTGCTTTTTGATCTGAAATGTTAAACCGCTTAATTGTCGAAGCTCTACTGGTTGTTCCTCGATCGACTCAAGACCACGCTGAATCATTCCGCGATGGTGGGTCCGCAAGGCCTCTGAAGGAATACCCTCTGGAGTGCTAATAGTATCTTGAAGGCGCTTGTAAAAATTCTCGCCTTCGACTTTTTGAATAAAACCAAGTTTTTCTAAATTAATTAAAGCTTTATTGATTTGTGTGAAATTTACTTTTCTATTTAAAGCTTTAAAGATTTTTTCAACAGAGTGATCAGTAAATTCTGGTAAAGCGATCAAATCAAAGATCACATAGTGATACCAGTCTTTGATTAATTCTAATTGTTCTAAAGGAATTCGAGAAAATTCAATACGAGCGTTGCTTTTTTTAAGTTCGCTAAGGTCAGCTAAAACTTTTTTACCTTTTTGGAGTTTACCTTCGACTTTTACTAATGTGGTAATGGATTTACGTTCTTCGGCCGGCGTTTTCCAATAATTAAAAAGTTGATTAAGAATTTTTTTTGAAGGTAATCGATCGCCTTTGGCGATCATTGAAAGTGAGCTTGGAGATTTGTAACCTAGCTCTTGGGCGATCTCATTGAGAGTGATTTTTTTTGTTTTTTTTAAAGTCAAATCTGTATCAACTGAAAAACGCTGCAATTCTTTTAATTTGCGAGTCATGCTTCGAGTCATTTGCTGATCGAAATACTCTCGGAAATATGTATATTGCAGCGTCTTCATCATCAGTTAGTATTAACTAATACTAAAAAATTACTTACAAGATGGGAAAGTAAAGTTTTTAGTTTGTCCTGGCCAGTCAGAGTAGTCACCGTGTTCAGTGATTTGACGTACTTTGATAGTAGTAGCTAAGTACTTAGCAACTTGTTCGTATTTGAAACACTCTAAACCAGAACCTTCACCGTTACCAACATTACGTAAATCAGTACACTCAGTTACAGAGTAATTACGTGAATAACGTAAAGTTTCGTTTCTCCAGTCAACGCAAACCCAGTCAGTATACTGGTTGTCGCCTTCGCCGCGAACAACTGGTTCTAATTTAGCGCAATGACGAACTGGTGTTTTTGATTCTACTGTAGTTGAAGTAACACAAGCGTTATCTAAAGTGATGTCACCTAAAGCAGCCATGTAGTCGTGCTCGATACGAGTTCCTGCGTTTGCGATTGTAGCTAATGCTAAAATAGCGATAAAAATTTTCATGAGTTTCCCCTTTTATTGTTGAGACCTCGACGTTAGATAGTGAATACCCTCACTCCTTCGCTTGGTCTATTGTTTAATGTAATAGATTTGTTATTCAGGATTATAGATTTTCTGGCAACACAATTTTTCACAGATTTGTGAAAAGAATTTCACAATTTACATAGGGTTATTTTTTTAAGGCCCTGTAAGCATCTAATATCACTTACCTATTAGCCGCACATTTTTAAATGTCGTCATGCGAAAAACTGGACCTGTTAAGCTTGTGTCAAGATTAAATGCCAAGCAAAGCTGTTACTTTTTTTACGAATGTCGTCACATAAATTCAAAAATTTTTTTCACAAAATTTTCGTGAATATAACAATGAACTCAGTTTTCTAAATAGTAACTCGCTGATGTGAAATATGAAATTCTGTTTTAAACGATTGATACTTGGTTCGCAAAAGATCTTCAGCTTTAAGCCAATTCACTTTGTGAAAATCATCCGGAGTTTTTAGTTCTGAAAGTAGATCAGCAAATATTTCGTCTTGCTGCCAGCCCGCTTTTTGAATAGCCGCGTATGGAGTCAAAGTATAAGTGACTAGGCCGTATCTTGATTTAAATAAATCAGGAAAACGTTTTTCTAACTCTGCTTCGACTTTTTTGCGGAGTAAAAATTTTGGATCGGCAACACGTTCGCTCATTTCGAACCAGTTCTCTATAGCCATTTCAGCAATCGCATCGGCGTTTGGCTTTTGAGTCTTTTCAAAATCGGAAAAGGTTTTTTCCCATTCGAAAAGATTATGTTGCAGAAGCTTGATAAAAGTTGAAATGTCTTCAAAGCCCAAGTTCGTGCCTTGTCCAAAGAATGGAACTATCGCATGTGCGGCATCACCTAAAAATAAAATGCTTTTTCCGTCCGTCCATTTCGAAAGCTTTACTGTGCCCAAATTTCCTTGTGGATTTTCATTAAATTCATTTAAATAATCGGGCATGTCTTTCTTGGCATCGGCAAATTCACTATTAAATAAATTTTCAATTTTTTGATCTGTACTAATCTGAGCAAAAGAGAATTCAGTTCTTTGACTTTCCTTCGGTAAATACAAAGTTACTGTAAAACTGCCATCTCTGTTGGCCAACGCCATCATCATGTGAGTGATTCGCGGCCAAATATGCAAGGCGTCCTTTTGATACTTCTTCAAGAACTGCTCTGTTGCTGCGGCGTCTTTTGGCAAAGGTAAAAGTAACTCTTTGTAATCTACGGGTAACCAGTCGGTGGAAAATTTAATTTGCGAATCTGAATCGACAAACTTTTTACGAATTAAACTTCCTGAACCGTCCGTTGCAAAAATAAAATCATAGCTAAACTGTTGACCTTGGTTGGTCGTGATCGTTTTGTTTTTAAAATCAATATCAGTCACAGAGGAATTAAAATGCAGATCGGTTTTTTGTTTTTCGGCTTCATCGAGTAAAAACTGATTCAATAATGCTCTAGAGATTGAAAGGTTGCATTCTTGATTTTGTCCATAGGGCTGATAAGCCAACTCACCCGTGCGTGAATGCATCATTCGACCGTAGACCGGAACTGATTTTTGTACGGCCTGTGCTAAAAGTCCGGCTTCTTGAAGAGCGTTAATTCCTCGTGACGTAATGACCAGATTAATTGATCGGCCCCCGTCGATCGTGCTTTTACGAATATCGGGGCGCTTTTCAAATGCGGCCACTTGAAAACCGAGTTGTCGAAGCCGAACAGCCAACAATGAACCAACTAATCCGGCTCCGACGATAATGATTTTTTTAGCAGATGGTTGTGAGCTCATGACATCCTACTTTAGTGTTCAGCGATTACATCTTTGAGTGCAGTAACCAGTTGTGCGACATCACTGAATGAATTGTATAAAGGGGCCGGCGTTGCGCGAATAATATTTGGTTCACGGAAATCCACGGTAATATCTTTTGCCCGAAGTGACTTCATCCATAATTTCGCTGATTCAGAATTTAATTTTTTAAACTGTAAACACAACATAGAACCGCGGCTTTGCGGTGTTACCACCCTAACATCATCACCAAGTTCCGATTGTAATGAAGATTCAAAAAACTGCGTTAATTTATCTCCACGCTCTCGGAGGTTTTTAATGCCCGCCTGATCAAACAACTCCATAGAGGCCCGCAGACTGGCTAATTGCCAAATCGGAGGATTACTTAATTGCCAGGCTTCAACTGTTGGGATGGCTTCGAATTGTGGATCCATTTTAAAGCGGGTCTTTTTATTGGTCCCCCACCAGCCTTCAAAGCGTGGGATCACAGTACCTAAATGCTTTTCGTGGACAAATACTCCAGCAATACCGCCTGGGCCTGAGTTTAAATATTTATAGGAACACCAAACGGCAAAGTCGACTTTCCAATCGTGTAATTGCAAATGTAAATTACCCGCACCATGCGCTAAATTAAATCCGACGAACGCGCCGACTTTTTGTCCGGCTTCGGTGATTTTTTGGAAGTCAAATTTTTGACCCGATAAATAATTGCAATTTCCGAGCATGACCAATGCAAGTGAGTCGCCAAGTTCTTTAATTTTTGCTTCGATATCTTCCTGTCGAAGAATTTTTTCGCCAGAGCGCGGTTTAAGCTCAACAACAGTATCTGCTGGTTTGAACCCGTGAAATTGGGCTTGGGAATCCACGGCGTATTTATCCGAAGGAAATGAGTTTTCTTCGATTAAAATTTTATAACGAGTTTTAGACGGTTGATAAAAACTGACCATTAACAAATGTAAATTAACGGTCAACGTATTCATTGCAACCACTTCGGTTTCAAGACCGCCGACCAATCTTGCAAACGAAGGAGTTATGTTTTCATGATAAGGAAGCCAAGGATGTCCACCTTCGAAATGTCCTTCAACGGCTAATTCACCCCAAGCCTTCATTTCTTCCTGCACATACAGGGGAGCTTTTACTGGCATAAGGCCTAAAGAATGTCCTGCAAAATAAAGTGGAGTCTTTCCAGATTTAGTTTTTGGAAAAACAAAGTCTTTTCTAAATTTTGATAAACTATCGGCCTGATCAAATTCTTGGGCTTTATTTAATAAATTTTGGCTCACGTACTAGTCCTTAAATTTTTTTAACAATTTTAATTTCAATTTTTTCTAAATTTTCCATTTCAAGACTAATCACTTGGCCGTCTTTAAGTTCTTCGGCGGCGGTTGCAGCTCCGGCTAAAACGATTGAACCTGCTTTCAATTTTTCATCGCGCTGACCTAACAACTGACAAAGTTCAATGACAGATTGTGCAGGATCACCTGAAATAGCCTCAGTCGTACCAGTTTGTTTAGAAACGCCATCAAACTTCATTGTCAGCTTTAAATTTTTAATATCGAATTGGTTGAATTTTTTTTCCCAAGGCCCTAATACAAAAAATGATGACGATGAGTTGTCGGCAATGACGTCTTCCATTGAAAAATATTTAAATTCTGTGTAGCGCGAATCTAATATTTCTAATGCAGGCGCTACGGCCAAAATTGATTCCATCACTTGCGCCCGGGTTGGCTTGCTTGGAAGTTCTTTCGACATTAAAAATGCAATTTCAGGTTCGATTTTACAATGAATTTGAGAAGCAATATTAAATTCACCGTTATTTTTAATCTGCATTTTGTCAGTTAAAAACCCATAAAGTGGTGAGTCTAAGTTCATTTGTTTTCGCTTGGCTTCACTGGTTAAACCCATTTTCCAACCGATTTGTTTTTCACCTGCGCCACTGCGAAGCGAAAGCTGCTTCTCTTGCATTTGATAAGCATCCGAACGGGACATTTTATAGGTTTGGCTGAGCTGTACAATCGGCTTTGCGTTAATGCGTGCTAAATTCAAAACAGTCGCGTACTGGCTAACGAGTTCCTTTGTCATTTGTTTTTCCATGGGCTATAAGTACTATATGATTTACGATATTTCACCTGTTATTCACGAAGGCATTGCCGTTTTTCCTGGTGATACCCCATTTAAAAGTGATTTTCTAATGCAGACTTCCGAGGGTGATCTATTAACTCTTTCAAGGTTTTCTGGGACTGTTCATCTGGGCGCTCACACCGATGCACCCAATCATTACGCTAAGGATAACCAAGGAATTTCAGATCGTTCACTCGATTATTATTTAGGTCCAGCTCAAGTGATTCGTTTAGATATTTCTCTTGGTTCGCGAATCACTCCAGAGCATTTAAAAAATAAAGAAATATTAGCTCAACGCGTTTTATTTTATACGGGATCTTTTCCAAATCCTGACCAATGGACAAATGATTTTTGCGCGCTTTCGGCGGCAACAGTTGAATTTTTAAATTCTAAAAGTGTAAAACTAGTTGGAATCGACACGCCTTCGATTGATTTAGCGGCCGATAAAATTTTAGAATCACATACGGCTGTTCACAAGAATAACATGGCCATCCTTGAAGGTATTATTTTGGACGACGTCCCTGAAGGACTTTACGAATTAATTGCACTTCCATTAAAAATTAAAGGGGCCGACGCCTCACCGGTTCGCGCGATCTTACGTTCACTGAAGGAAACAACGCCATGAGATTCACTTCGGAATTTAAAATTGATAATTTTGTTAACGGCAAATTTGTAGCGCCTTCAAATGGTGACTACATTCCTAATGAAAATCCTGCGACTGGCGAACGCTACAGTTGGGTGGCCTCTAGCCAAGCCTCAGATGTTGAACAGGCTATTCAAACTGCACATGCGGCGTTTCCGATGTGGTCGACTCGTACGGCGAAAGAACGCTCAACTTATTTATTGCGGATGGCACAGCTTATTCAAACAAAACATGGTGAATTGTCGTTAGCTGAAAGCATCGATTCTGGTAAACCTTTGTCGCTGGCGCAAAAAGTTGATATTCCGCGGAGTCAAAAAAACTTAGAATTCTTTGCTCGCGAAATTTTAGAATGGTCCCCGACTCATTATAATTCCGGTGAATCAGAAAACGAAGTTATACATTCACCTTTGGGTGTTGTGGGTTGTATTTCGCCTTGGAATTTGCCGCTCTATTTATTTACTTGGAAAATTGCTCCTGCGTTGGCTGCTGGAAACACCGTTGTTGCGAAGCCCTCAGAAATTACTCCGATGACGGCTCAGATGCTCTGTGAAATTGCCATTGAAGCTGGATTACCGGCTGGCGTATTTAATGTAGTTCATGGGCTTGGAAGCAATATTGGCCCAACGCTCTGTAAACATCCGCTCGTAAAAGCTATTACTTTTACCGGCAGCACTGCAACTGGAAAATTAATTTCAGAAATGACCGCTGGCTTATTTAAAAAGTTGTCTTTAGAAATGGGTGGGAAAAATGCCAACATCATTTTTGCCGATTGCGATTTGGAAAAAGCTTTGGAGACAACTCTGCGCTCAAGCTTTTCAAACCAAGGCCAGATTTGTCTTTGTGGTTCACGAATATTAATTGAACGAACGATTTACACCACTTTTAAGCGAGCTCTTGTTGAGCGTACAAAAAAATTAGTTCAGGGTGATCCACTAGATCCAGCGACAGATCAAGGTTCGGTGGTTAGTCGCGATCATCAAACAAAAGTCATGAATTTTATAGATTATGCAAAAGCCAACGGCGGAACAATTCTTTGCGGCGGAAATAAATTAAATCGCCCTGGGTTTTTTATTGAACCCACATTAATTGAAGGATTGGAATGGAATTCAAGATTAAACCAAGAAGAAATTTTTGGTCCCGTGGCTACCCTCATCCCATTTGATACTATTGAAGAAGCAATTCTTATTGCGAATTCGACCGCCTACGGATTGTCGGCTTCGATCTGGTCGCAAGATATTAACAAAGCCAATTCGGTTGCGCTGAAATTAGAAACAGGAATTGTGTGGATAAATACGTGGATGACTCGGGATTTACGCACACCTTTTGGTGGAGTTAAAAATTCAGGCATGGGTCGCGAAGGCGGACGCTACGCCTTAGAATTTATGACCGAAGCAAAAACGATCTGTACCGTAAAATGAAAATATCAAGGAGATATTATGAAAAAAATTTTTAAAATCATTACTAACGCTTCTGTATTATTAACCGGATTATTCTTAGCGGGGTGCGCTCACCACCGTGATGTTAGACCCGGCGCCGACGGATTACATCGCGTCCTTATTCACACCGATAATAAGGAAGAAGCGGGCCAAGACGCCGTTCGACAGGCTAGACATTATTGTGAAGAACAAGGAAAACACGCTGGTATCGTTGAAGAAAAAAATAATTACGTCGGTAGTATGAAAGAACAAGATTATAAAAATGCAAAAACTGGTGCCAAGGTCGCACAAGCAGTTGGTAGTGCAGGTTGGGTTTTTGGCGGCCAAAGAGAAAGCACCGTTGGTGGAATCGTCGGATTAGGCGGCGGTATTGCGGATGCAGCTTTAGGAAAAGGCTACACCGTTGAAATGACTTTTAAATGTCAGTAAATTTTTTGGTAAATTTTTAGTTACGGAATAAAAACGTCGAGATTTAAAACGACGACATCTTCAGAGGCCGAGTCATCGCAAAGTGATTTGGCCTTTTTTATAAATTGCTTAGAAATTTCTAAAAGTCTTTGGAGATCAGAAATACCAATCGTTTGAATATTTGTGTAGTGAATTGAATCTGAATTTTGTTTTAAACTATTTTGGACGGCCTGCTGCCGCCAGTTGTTTAAAAATATCGGAAGTACTGGTGAGCCCGTAGGAATATGACCAATGCCGCTTTGAAACTGAATGTTTTGACCTTTAGTGGCTACTAATGCGTTCTCTTTTAAAAATTCTGTGATCGTTGCCAGACTTTGGGAATCAAGTGATAACCGTTTCAATAACGACGTATTGCTTTGCAATTTTTCACAAGCTGTTAAAAAATGCGTAAGCGTGATTTTAAAATCACTATGGTATTCCAACAAAAATTGAATCTCGTCGACATTTTCACGCTTAACTACTTTTTCTAAACTGTTGTTCTGGGCCTGCAATTCATTAAGTTCTAATTTTAATTCGGATTTATATTTAGAATCCGCCGCACGCTCAAAACTTAACATCGTCATAAAATATTTTTTTTCTGTTGAATCTAAGTCCCAGTAGTCACTGAGACGGTAAGCTTGATCCGGCGTCAAATGCGCTTCTTCATTTATAATTCTGAGTAAGTACGAACCCTGGCATTGCGCAATTCCCGCAAGCTTAGTTAAGTTTCCGCGGGCCTCTTCAACTTTAAATTTTAGATACTTTTTGTAGTCCGTGGTTTCAAAAATTGTCATATTCTTAAAGTATATATTATATATACTTTTTTACTATAAAAATATTTAAAAAATAGGCAACTTCAGTTAACTTAACGGAACAAACATTGCTTACTTAACAAAGGAATTAGCCATGAAAAATATAATGATCACTAACCGTTTAAATACTCTTAAGCAAACGCTGTTAATTGCGCTTTCGTCTATGATTTTGACAACGACTGCTTGGGCAGGTGGCGCCGGAATTAGCGGTGGTGGCACTGGTTACCAATCGGGACTTTTGGATCTGGCTGTTTATAACCGACCAGCATTTCACGACCAAACTCCCGGTTCGATCCTACCAGAAACAAAAGCTTACAATCGCTTTGGCGTTGGACGATTGAATAGCCAGTCTGTCCCCGTGTTTCAGAAAACTTTAGCACAGGTTAAAAAATGGATTTCCAACTCACCACTTTTAGCTCCAGAAGTTTTACGAGCTTTAAATTTTATGTCGATCTATTACTTTAAGGGCGAATTTAAAGTCGCTCCTGAAGGATATTTTATTCCCGCCGGCGTTGATATCGTTACGTCACAATTAAAAATTTTGGGTATTTACGTCGTTGCGTTTGGAAACTTTACTTCAAAACCAAGTTTTGATCGAATGACAGAAAAAAATCAGGTTGGCTACCTCATCCACGAGGCTGTTCGCCATTTACAAATCGAAGGACTCTTGGAGATTTCGCACGAAACCCTACAAACGATAACGGCTCGATTAGTAAGTGATCCTACTCCAAATGAGCCGACGCTAGATACGGAAGCTAATTTAAACGGAGGATTGTTATACCGATTGAAAACAGAGACACTGATAAAAGATCAGATCGCAGATTTGTATCACAAGGCATGTCAAAACTTTATGCTTGCGTGTGACGGCTACGATACGAAAGTTAAACCCCGCGATGCGTTTGATATAGTCGGAAAAGTTCAAGAACTCCTTTCTGACCTTTATGGCAATGATAAATATTCTGATAAACCACGCTTTTCTGGGGAGGCTCATGCTGAAATGGATCGTCTTGTAAAGGTGGCTTTTCAAACTCAAAGAGAAATTGCAATTTATGGTTTCGTTCGAGCAAGTGATGGCTTCATTGAACCAGTGTATACTTTATCTAAGTTACTTGCATTAGGATCAGTTGATTGGGCTATTGATGAGGTTAATAAAAAAACATTTTACGACTCTAGAGCCTCTAAACTGTTAGTTGAACTCCATGAACTGCTGACTTCGCCTGTGTCAAATTAAAGCTAGTTAATTTTGCAATTGCCTACCCGATTCTACTCGGCCATATTAGGACGATATGGAAAACCACCAAAAGAACTCTTCACGGGCGCCTGAACCTGTCGGCCTTTATCCACACGCTAGACAGGTCGGGAATTTACTTTTTTTATCAGGCGTTGGCCCCCGCGAACGTGGCACCAAAAAAATACCTGGTGTTGAATTAAATCCAGACGGAACAATTCAAAGTTATGATATTGCGGCTCAATGCCACAGTGTTTTTAAAAATGTTCGCGCCATTTTAGAAGATTCGGGATCTGGTTGGGAAAATTTAGTTGATGTAACAGTTTATCTAACCAACATGAAAAACGATTTTCCAATTTATAATAAACTTTGGGCCGAGTATTTTAAAGAAAATCCTCCTTGCCGCACCACTTTAGAAATTAATGCCTTACCAACACCAATTGCGATTGAATTAAAATGCGTCGCTGTGATGAAGGATTAATTATGATTCAATCTGCATTCAATTTTAAAAAATGGATCGAAGAAAACCGTCACCTTTTGAAACCACCGGTTGGCAACAAAGTGGTCTGGAAAGATCGGGAATTCATTGTGATGGTGGTTGGTGGCCCCAATGCCAGAACTGATTTTCATGTGAATCTAAGTGAAGAATTTTTTTATCAGCTTGAAGGCAATATGGTTCTAAAGGTTTTAGATTCAGATAAAAAAATTAAAGACGTCACTATTTCGGCTGGCGACATTTTTTTACTACCTCCAAACACCCCGCATTCTCCACAACGTGAAGCGGGTTCAATTGGTTTAGTAATCGAACGGAGGCGCCGTGATCAAGAAATCGATGGTCTTCAATGGTACTGCGAAAAATGTAATACCAAACTTTATGAAGAATTTTTTAAATTAACAAATATCGAGACACAATTTCCAGAAGTTTTTGAACGTTATTACAATAGTCCGAATGTAAATTGCAATTCATGCGGCCATGTTAATGGCCGTAAGTGGACCCTGATGTAATGAAGATCGATATTCATACCCACATTCTACCGCCGCAAATTCCAGATTGGAAAAAACAATTTGGCTATGGCGGCTTTATCAAATTAGAACCGTGTGCCGACTGTGCGACGGAACTAGATATGATTCGTGATGATGGAGTTTTTTTCAGACGCGTTCAAAACAATTGTGTCGATGGAAATGTGCGACTCAGTGAATGTAAAAAGCATGGCGTTCAAGTTCAAGTTTTATCGACTGTGCCCACTATGTTTAATTATCACATCAAAGCGGATGATAACTTAGTCGTTGCGAAATATTTAAATGATCACATCGCTGACGTCGTAAAAAATAATCCAAAACAGTTTGTCGGTTTAGCAACAGCGCCTTTACAAGATCCAAAACTTTCGGCCCTTGAGGTTGAACGATGCATGAAGCTCGGCTTTAAGGGATTTCAGATTGGCAGTCATATTAATGATTGGAATTTATCTGATCCTGCACTGTATCCATTTTATGAAGCTTGTGAAGCCACTGAAGCAGCTTTGTTTGTGCATCCATGGGACATGCTTGGGCAAAATAAAATGCAAAAGTACTGGTTACCTTGGCTGGTGGGAATGCCTATGGAATCAAGTTTGGCGATATGCTCTATGATTTTTGGAGGCATCTTTGAAAAATTTCCGAAACTACGTGTGGCATTTGCACATGGTGGTGGTTCGTTTCCATTTACTTTAGGTCGTATTCAACACGGCTTTGAAGCCCGCCCTGATTTGTGTGCTGTGGATAATGCTGTGGATCCAGTTAGTTATATCGGACGATTTTTCGTGGATAGTTTAGTTCACGATGAACGAGCCCTTCGTTATTTAGTGGATTTGTTTGGAAAAGAAAAAGTATCACTGGGTACTGACTACCCTTTCCCACTGGGAGAATTAGCTCCTGGTGAATTGATTGCTAAAACATTTAAAGACCAAGACACACGCGATTGGCTGAACTACAAATCGGCACTGACTTGGTTGAACATGAAAGAACAAGATTTTCTTTAGTTGGAGAACGTATGGATTTAAAATTAAAAGCTAAAAAAGCGGTGGTCTTTGGTGGTTCGCAGGGAATTGGTCGTGCGGTTGCAGAATCTTTAATTGCCGAAGGCTGCGAAGTTATTATAACTGCACGTGATCAAGAACGCCTGAACGTTGTTGCTAGAGAAATTAAGGCCGCAGACGGAATGAGTTGTGATTTATCTAAACCCGAGCACGCCAAAGCTACTCTAGAAAAAATATTAACGAAGTGGTCTTCAATCGACATTTTAGTTATGAATACTGGCGGTCCACAAAAAGGATCTTTTGAGGCCATCACGACTGAACAATGGCAAAATGACTTTCAAAATCTTTGGATCAGTTTAGTCGAAGGCGTTAATTCAGTTTTACCTCAGATGAAAAAAAATAAATTTGGCCGACTTATTTTTGTGACTTCAATTGCCGCAAAAGAACCGCTGAATGGATTAACAACTTCAAATGGATTACGTGCGGGAATTTCTGGTTTAGCAAAATCTTTAGCTACAGAAGTCGCGCCATTCGGAGTTACAGTGAATTGCCTTTTGCCAGGCTACACAGACACAGATCGACTGAAAGAATTAAAATTATCAGAAGATCGAGTAAAACAAATGGTTCCTGCCGGACGCTTAGGTCATCCGTCAGAACTTGCAGATCTAGCTGCGTTTCTGTCGTCGCCACGAGCGGGATATATTACCGGACAAAGCATCGCCGTTGATGGTGGCGTGCTTCGAGGTTGGTAGTCTCAGTCTGAGACATCTGTCGCTTTCACTGCACTTGTGTGACAAAGATTGTTTTCTAAATTTAGCAAATACTCATAATCAATCCAGTTAGTTCCAGACTGGCATTTCGTATCAGAACAATTCGTTTTTTGGACTTTGAATTGCTCTTCTAAGTACTTATGAATTCAAGTCAAAAATGGTTTACTAAATTCTTGCTGTTTGATTTGCGGTTAGCCTTAGCCGTTTACATTGGCTTTATGCAATTTTTTATTTATCAGCCAAAGGCCAATGCTCAGAATTCTGACCCAGGCTCTTTGCAACAACAAATGGTTAAACGACGTATTGAACGCGAAGTTGATGAGAAAAAAGGAACAGCTGCAAAAAACAAAGTAACACAAAATGAAATGCGACTGACACTTGAAAACGGCAATCAAGCCGAGGGCACCGTGCTAACTGTTAACGGCGATAGTGCCAAAGCTCCCTCTTACATACTGATTTCCGGTGACGAATTTGAGAGCCTCGCCAAAAGCCAACCAGCCGCAAAAACTGGAAAACCTAAGACTATGCCTTTGCGACAATTGATACAAGAGGCTGATGCAATCAAAGAAGGCCTGACTCAAAATTTTCTAGATGAAAATAGCAGCGCTGAGTACAACAAACTTATTTACAACGCCCGAAAATACAATGAATACCGTGAAGAAATGCAAAGACTTGAGGGCTCTGCACTCGAACAATCAAAATTATTAAAATTTGCTGGTGGCGTCCAATACGAAAATATAACCAAAGAAAACATTCTGAAAGAACGCGCGAGTCTGCAAGCAAAAAATCTAGGAGCCGTCGTCCATGAAGCCAACATGCGATTTCCAAAAGATACGGCGACTTTTTTTATTCTGATTGGCGCAGTTATCGCTTTTGAATTATTTAAAAAAGGTGGCGGCGATCCAATGGCCATGCAACATCACTTTGATTCGTTAACTGATCCTATTGCAAATCTGTCATTTTATTCATTTATTTTGGCCAACGGATTGAGTCTTCATTATTTAAAAATTGGGGCGACAAAAAGATTGATTGATATGAATCATAGATTATTATTTGCACATTTACCTATGATTTCAATGCCATTTGCATCGCTGGTTTCAAATGTTGTTTCTGATACGGCCATGACTATAAAAGCTTGCGCGGATGATATTATGAATCCGAAAGAGGCCGCTAAAAAGAAAAAAGAAGATGATCTTATTTATTCGCCTTGTGAAGAAGCCATGAGACAGTGGACGGTAGAAAACAAAGCTAACCAATACATTCCACAGTTAATTTCTTTATCTTTATCTAACGCGCCTTTCATTGCTTTAGGGTACGGAACTCAAAGTGTTGCAAAAAAATTGCAAGTTTATAATTTCTTGGGAGCAGAAACTAAATTAGTCCGAGTTAGTGGCAAGTTAATAATGACTGGTCTTAGATTTATGTTATCCCCGGTTCCAGCGATTGCTCTGGACATGCTTGTGACAAATCCATTGGCGACACGAATATGGAGTACCAAGAGCGATGACATCCGAATCGATAACGCAAAAGCTCGTATCCTTGAAAACGCGAACAACTGTAATTGGGAACTGCAAGCTAGTGGCAAAGCCCCAACATCGATGCCGAAAGCCTGCCAACAACTTAAAGAAGACACTCTCATACTACGTGATCGCAGCCAAAGCTGGCGCGCGACTATAAATAGTGATTTCGAAACTGGGTTTGCTAGTTGGTCCGAGCTAATGACTCGATTTAATCATCAGTTTAACGCAGCTCAAGGATTCTATAGTTACGTTTTCAATTTGATCATGGATTACAACTTTACGAAAACAGCTTGTGATACGTTCAAAATTTTAAGACACTGCGAGTTCATAGAAACGGTTTATGGTCCGGATCAATTTTTCTTAACAAAAAAATATCCGTTGATTGGCGCAAAAGTTAATCCAAAAGCCTTTAACAGCAGCGCCGAAGGCGATACCCCAGAAGAATACGCCATCAAACTAAAAAATGCGTTTTCAGATCTAACAGATAAGCCAAAATTTTTAATTGCTCAAATTGCAAATATTAAAGTTCAAGCAAATAACTTTTTAAGCAATAGATCAATACAACCAAATCATGGACTCGAGAAAAAAGTTTACGACATTGTTGTTTATAAACTGCGTTCAGAAAAAATATTGGATGTTATTGAAGGTCTTGATGAATTGAAATTGCTTTACCCTGAAGTAAATAAGTCTCCTCATGTAATCCCCCGTTTCAAGGAGTGGCTTAAAACACTTCGCAGTGGAATCGGTGAAATTCGTTCTGTTATGAATAATAATGGGGAAGGTTTTCTGTGGGCGCGTTCACATCACATTCAATTTGATGATGCACGCACACCAGAAGAATACCGAATTCACAAAATTAAATACAATCAGTTTATTTTTCCAACGACCGCACACTACTTTATGCATGAAATGCTTTGCGGAAATGATAAGGGCGAAATGGTTAGCCTTATCGACTTCGATAAAATGTTTGGTACAGACCGCGAAATCGGTAAACTTGGGATTACTTATACGCCGCCTCGGTTGATTAAAGACACTCAAAAGGCCATGAACTTTTGCCATAATCCCGTCCTCGATATGAACTACAGCATGTTATACAATCCAAAAACAAACATGGTTTTAAAAGACAATGGCTATACAGTCAATCCGACTCAGTACCTAATCAATAATTATGACTTCAGATTATTTGATCGTTTTAATGAATACGGTGAATTGTACGGAGCCACAGATAGCAACGGGGCTTTCCGAGTTAAAAAGAAAGAATCCTATTTTTCCGACTGGTGGGTCAGCGCCAATAAAGAAATGATCGACAAATTTTTAGGTGAAGCAAAACAAGACTGGCTCAAGATATACACGGAACTCATTTTAAGTTTTAAAAACCGTGGATATGTTCAAGATGCAAGTCAACGAATTAGTATCATTAAAAAAGCCAAAGGTTTGATGTCTGATTATACGGACCAACCTAAAAATTCTATAGATGTTATTCTTAGTGAAACTAATGTTTATTTTGATCTATTAAAAAAATTGAATTTTAACGACAATTCGAAAATTGCGTTACGAAAAATGGATGCTGTCATCGATTATATGCATGCGCAAAACGAAGCGATTGATTACTTAAGAAGTATTTTCGACACGACAGGCGCTATCAGCGAGAAAAATATTGAAGCGGCTTCGCAACGTTTACCAGACAGTGAGTCATTGAATAAACATCAAGAAGCTCTGTTTGCAGCATTGTCTCAAATGAAGTCGTTTCTTATGTACGGAGTATCTGAGCCAATGCTCAAGAGTGTGAACACAGACATTATATATGCCATCGAAGCTTCCAACGCAGATTTAAATAAATATCTTATGTCTGCTCACGTTATCGGATTCAAGGACAAAGAAGCTCTTCGTCAGTTAAAAGAGATGAGTAAGAAAAGGCAAAGATTAATGAACCCCAACAGCCAAGGCCAAGGAGTACGAAAAAGTGGAAAACAATAGTAGTTCTAGCGAAAATTGTAGCCTGTCAAAAGATTCGACAGTTGAAATCGCACCAGAGCGTATAACAGCTTCTGAGAAATCAAATGACGATGGGCAAACTGGCTCATCCTATGCATATATTCTATATAATTATATAAGCTTTTAAATTTTATTAAGGGAGAACAAAAATGAAATTTTTATCAGTACTTTTATTAGTGGTTACAGCAGGACAACTTGCTATTGCTGCCGGCGCAGCTAAACCTGCAGGTAAACCCGCTTCAACAGTTTTAGAAAAGACTAAACTTCTTAGGTTAGATGCCGCAACTGTTGGCCGTGGCAAAGCAGTTAACAAAGCATTACTTGCCAAAAACATTAAAGAAGCAATGCCCCAATTAGTAAAAATGGGTTCAACCGAAGCTAAAATCCAATCTGTATTAACGTTTAACCCAGCATTTATTGATGTTGTTGTTAAAGCATCAGAATCATCAGATCAAAATTTTAAAGATTTAGTTTCTAGATTACTTGATTTATACGAAGCAAAATCCTCTGAAATTGATGTTAATTCAAATGAATCTATTCAAATGGGAAAACTCGCTGCTCTATTAGCTCTAGACAAAGTTCCGGCTGAATATATGAAGTTTGCGACTGAAGTTGCAAACAAAATGCAACAAGATGGCGTAACTGCTGAACAGGCTGTGAAATCTTCTGCCGCTGAGTATGCCGCTAAAAAAACAATTAACGGTCGTAAGATGACGACTGAAGAATGGTTAGAAAAATTCAAAGAATGCATTGGTTAATTAGAGTCTAGTTATTGAGTATTTCAAAAGGCACGCTGAAAAGCGTGCCTTTTTTATTTTGGCCTACCGAACGCCAACAAATACAGCTATTATTTAAGTCTATGGGCGATTCTATCCGACAATTTTTCTACCAATTATTTGAGTCGGTCAAACCGGTTGATCTGTACCTTTTCAAAAAAATCAATCAAGAGTGGACCGCCAGCTGGGCCGATACTTGGCTTCCTATTCTGACTGATTTGCACAAAACAAATTGGTTTTTTTATGTCTTACCTGCTCTACTCTTTTTAGTCTTATTTAAAAAATTTAAAGTCCACACGGTCACCATTTTGCTTGGACTGATCCTATGCTTGGCCATCAATGATTGGTCTGGCGCCAAAGTTAAACGCAACATTCCCCGTCCTAGACCATTTCAGGTTACACAGACAACAGCCGCTGTACAAAAAAGTCCTGCTGGGGAAAATAATAGTTTTTATTCGAATCACGCTTCAAATAATTTTGCAGCGGCCGCGTATCTGAGTTTTTTTATGCCGGTTTTATCTTGGGTATTTTTTCCAATTGCCTTTTTAATCGGTTATTCACGCATATACAATGGTGTTCATTATCCGAGTGATGTTCTAATTGGTGCGTTGATGGGATTAATCTGGGGGCAAGCCCTAAGTCATTTTGCTTCGCGATTCATTGCAGCCGAACTTCGCAAAAGAGTCATGAAAGAGCATCTGGAAGAACAAACCTCTGCGATGAAAAAAAACTTGCGACCTGACTGAAGGTAAACTATGACCAAACAATCAAAAGTATTAGTTACTGGAGCCAATGGATTTTTAGGCGCCCACCTGTGTCGGCGCCTTCAACAAGAGGGCTTTGATGTTAGTGCGCTGGTGCGAAAAAACAGTGATTTATCAGACATTGAACATTTAAAACTAAATTTAATCTACGGCGATGTTACAAAATCCGAATCCTTAGAAGTTGCAGTTAAAAATCAAGAAACTGTGTTTCATTTAGCAGGATATGTTGGCTATAAAAAACATGAACGTCCGACCATGGATTTAGTTAATGTAACGGGAACAAAAAATATTGTCGAAGCATGTGTAAATGTAAAAACACCAAAGCTTTTGCATTTGTCGTCCGTGGTCGCCGTGGGAGCGAGCTTTACGCCAACACCTTTAACTGAAACTTCTGAATTTAATTTAGGACGTTTAAACTTAGGCTATTATGAAACAAAACATTTAGCCGAGAAAATTGTCCTAGATGCCGTAGCTTCAAAAAAACTAAACGCTGTTTGTGTTAATCCAAGCACGATTTATGGCGCGGCCGATGCCAAAAAAGGAAGTCGTAAAACGCAAGTCAAAGTTGCCCGTGGGGAGTTTCCTTTTT
>JAYVHE010000117.1:0-13933 GCA_043771495.1 Bdellovibrio sp.
GCACGCAGTGCCGGTCCGTCATTTTGCGGACGGCCCCACGGACCAACGAAAGGTTGACCAGAGACATCAAAAATCGGTTCGCCTAGGCTAGCTCGGCCTTGGTTTTCGATTGAAAAATACATGTATTGTAAAATGCTATTATTTAAGTATTTAAGTTCCTGGTAGGTGGTTGCTTTTTGTTGTTTTTGAAAAACAACATCCATCACTAACGCCGCGTCTCGTGTCCAGTGACGAAAATAATTCGGGTTCTCTGTTTGTGGCGAGGCCACAACCACACCAGATGCTGTTCCCGATGGATTAATATTTTTAAATAACCGCTCATGAGCAATTGGTAATTGGATTTTCAGCCAGTCATCTACAGTCAGTAAATTTTTTGTGACAATAACCGTGTTCAGTGCAAGAGCTTGCGTTCCCACAACAAATAAAATTGATAGGATTAAAAATTTATAAACTATAGTTCTCATTGATGCCCCCTCAGGATCGTTTTGGCTTAACGTTTGATTCTAGTTACGACGATCAGCCAGTAGTTGGTTACACAGTTTTTTGCCATGTTCAACACCTGGTTGATCGACAGGATTAATTTCTAATTCGTGTCCAATCGCTAGAACGGCGATTTGAAAAAACATAAATAAAAAGCCCAAATTTTCTTCATCGTGATGGTCCGACTTCAGAGTCAAATTGGAAACTTTCAGCACGTCTAAACTCATTTGAGTCGCATCTGCTTCTGCACGCAGCAAATGTCCCAAGGTTTTTGACTTTAAATCCGAGCTCGTTTTAAAAATGGGACTCTTAATTTGCTGTTGGCCGGACTCGGCCATTTGGCTTCTCAGAAAAATCACGAACTTATCTTTGCTGCCTTCTGCAATTTGTTGCAACACGCTATGTTGATCAGTTGCTCCAATCAATGGCAACGGCGTGCTGGCACGTCGAGCGGCCTCTCCTTTTAGATTGAGTTTTTTCCCCAAAGATTCGGCCCAAAGCTGCTGCCACCAAAAACCAAATTTCTTAAGCCGTGAACTATAGCTCCAAAGAACGGTAATATATTCTTTACGATCAAAACTTTTTAAAACTTCAGCCACAAACTGCGCAATTAATTGAGGTTGAGCCATCGCACTGCGGGCGCCTTTTTCAAGCGCGGATAAATCTAAATTCATCAGCGCGGCCGGAACTAATCCCACTGGACTCAAAATGGAATATCGACCGCCAACAACCAGTGGAATTTCAAAACTAAGGACGGCATTTTTTTGAGCCCATTCGTTTAAAGAACTTTCTTTATTTTCAGTAATGACAATGGAGTTTAGACCTAAATTGAGGCCTTTTTCAGAGTAAAACTGATGTATAAGTTCAAGGGTTGATAATGTCTCGATCGTTTCGCCGGACTTTGAAACAAACAGCCAAAGCGTTTTTTTATAATCCGTCAATTGTGATAATTGAAAATCAAATTCGTAAGCGTCAACGTTATCAATGAAAATAAAATCTTTTTTAGCGAAATACTCCTGTAAAACTTGAATACCTAAACTACTTCCGCCGATGCCGACCACGACGAATTTTGTAAATTGCGATTTAAATTTTTCTAATTTTTGTTGGATGTCACGACTTTGACTAAATCCAGCTAATAGCGCCTGGGCTAACTGCGCATGATTTTTTAAGGCCATCTCGACGGCTCTTAGACTTTTTTGGCTTATTAAATCATGGTCAGAATTAGGTTCGGGGTATGCATTTAGAATCTCGAAATTCATTCGGAGTCCTCTTGTAATGGGCATTAACTTTGCCTGAAAAATTGATCGTAAAATTTCAGGCCAAACAGTAAAAGACTAAAATTTAAAATGCAAAAGGAATTAACAATGAAACAGTGAGTTTAGACCTGAGTAAAAAAAAGACCAAAATGGAAAATTTTGGTCTTTTTTTTGATTGAAATTTTAGCGAAGAATTTAGTCAGCTAATCCCAGGAGCACTTGCACGCTACCACGAGAACCGATCAGGTTCGGAGATGTTGCCTGAATTTCTAGACGTTCTACGCGGACCGAATAATAACGGTCAAGACGTGCTCGCAGTTGACGATTTTCACGAATTGTACCAGTTAAATTCCAAAGATCCAGTCGTCGACCATCGATCAATACAGCGACAACGGACTGAACGTTGATTCGGTTTCCTAGAGCCCGTATGACAACCTCATTCACGAGGCGTCCATTGGTCTCGATGACAGTGCTTTCAGACAGAATTTTTGGAATTCGATTTGTTCCACTATCGTACCACCGTCGTGTGCGTCCCGGACCATATATATAGTCGTAATATGGTGGTGGGTCTTCGTTACTATTAATGTTGGCATTTAGATCAAATGATTGGTTCGATTCCAGCGCCGCTTCGTCAGCCGCATAAGTCGTAAAGCCAAGCATCAAAATTAATGCAATTAGAATACGTTTCATTTTTCCCCCTTTTTGGTGATGAATCGTTATGTAAAATAGACAGAGGCAATTTGCTTGCCGAAAACGCCAGATCTTTTTTAAATCTTACTTACGATTTTTTGGAGAAATTACAGAGCTTCTATTACATGTCAAAAATCTAACAGGCTCACAAAAAACAATTCTGTGCTAACTCTCGCCCGTCAACCGACACAAACATTTTACTAGCTGAAAAAGCTAATGGGGGATTCATGAAAGCAATTTCAATCGTATTATCTATTGTATTTGCGGCACTCGCTTCAAATGCAGCAACTATTAAAGCAGGTCGTTTAGATTCGACAGGTAAGAACTTATTATTAGACGTCAGTTATTCTGGCGGTTGTGGAAAGCACAATTTTTCGTTATCACTCAATGGATGTGCTGAATCACTTCCAGTTCAGTGTTCTGCAAAACTAATTCACGAAACAAATGATTTTTGTGAAGCATTGATCAGCAAAACGATCACTTTGAATTTGGCTGAAAATGGAATCAAGGGTTCTTATTTTTCAAATGGTTCTTTAACTGTGGAATCTGAATTAGCTGGTCTATTAGGTGATGACTCTGTCACTGTTTTCTTACCAGAAATGACTGACGAAAAAGCCTCGACAAACGACGAAGCTAACGTGTCTTGCACAACACACACCGGTTCAACTTTAACAATTTCTCCGGAAGCACAAACTGTTCAAATCGATACGACAGCTGGCGAACAATTGAATTACTTAATCGTTAAAACTGATGTTTTGTTTTTAGAATCATTTCCAGTACAGATTCAATCAAAATACTCTCTTGATGACGGCCGTAAAGTTGTCACTACTTTTACAAGCGGTTCTTTGTCTGGCCGTGGACATTACGTTCGCATCGGTGGACAAGCGTCTCCGTCGTTCGACTGTGTTAAAGACTAATTAATTTTCCGTAGAAATCTATTTTCGCGATTAAAGGACTTGAATTTATGATTCAGGTCTTTTATTTACAGACTTCATGTTTAACTTAAAAACCATTTCTGTAGGACTTTCAATTTTCCTAGTATTCGCGCTTTCGTTGTTAGCCTATACAAATACTGGGAAACAATTAACTCGGATTCTATTTCGAAATACCGACGTGCGACTACAGGCCCTTTATACCTGTCCGGAACAGTTTGAACGCCTAGCTCATTTTTCAAACGAAATAAAAACCTTTGATTTGGCTGGTCACACAGGTGGGATAACAAACAACATCGATAGCCTTCTTTCAAAATCAGACGACACCAAGTTGGTCGAAATTATCTCGACTCATGTCAAAGAAATCGAAACCTTGGAAGCACCGCTTAATGATGAAGAACGCATCTATTACGAAGATCGCTTTCCAACAAACTTTTCAGCGCAAGCCGACTGCGAAACATTTTACAATCGCCGAGTCTTTTGGGAAATGTTTAAAAAGACCAGTTTTTATGGAGAACTCTCTTCAGACCAGCATATTTCTTTAAAAAACAATTACGAACAAAGTTTTGAAGATCAACTCAAGAAACAAGTTCAAACCTACGACCCTTATTAAGGATGCATCATATGACGGCTTCTGATACTGATGACGTTTATGGCAATGCAATAAAGTTCGGTGAGTCTATCAATTAGTCAATCAACGAACAATTCAGTGAGTTAAAATTTCCACTTAGAGGAATTCCTCCTCGCCATTCATGTTATTTTTTTCTCCTTCAATATTTTGATGATTTTTTGTTTTTCACAACCAATTCGCTTTGTTAGCGAAAGTACTTAAGAATTTTTTTAAGTTATTTTTATCGGTCTACCTCTTGCTGAATGTGCAGGTATGGAAAGATTACGAAGAACAAAGTTTTGCAAAAAACTTTAAAAAACCAACAACACCAACAAAAGGAAAAGACCATGAGAAATCTAATCACCGCCCTCGCAGTATCTTTAGCATCAGCTTTAGTAATAGCTGCAGAACCAGTACAAACGATCGGCTTTGACGAAGTTAAAGCAGCTTGCTTAAATCCAGCACGCTTTCAAAACCAAGTTGCTCCGACAAATATTCAAGTGTCTTGTCGAGACGTGCAATTAAAATGGGTCCCAGCTGGCGATGCAACAGTCGCTTTGCCTACAGCGCACGCTGTAACAACATCGGTTATGTCTGATAAATATCATGTAGCTCCAGTTTCAGCTACGGTAGACTCAGCAGCCCAAGTTGTTGCTTGCGCTCAGTACAAGCAAGTTTCTGAATCACTTGAATTAGTTCGTTCATCTTCATGTGATGAAATGGTCGCTTATACTGGTTCTGCTACTGATTTTTGTAGTTCAGCCGCAGCAACAATGCGAGCAAATAATGCTTCAGCAATTGTTATAGCGGATACAGGACGTACTGTAAGTATGTGTCCAGCATCTGCCGGTGCGACTGGAAAATAACTTGATGTTAGCTTTTACAGCTAGATTCAAGTTTGGTCGGGTCTCTGCGAGGCCCGGCCTCTTTTTTTTAACAGGAAAAATTTATGAAAATTAAAAATACAATTTCTTTAGCTGTTGCTCTCCTTTTAACTTCATTCACGTTTTTTGGTTGTAACAAAGATGAGGGCTCGTCAACGACGACGCAAAATCCATTTAGTCCGATTATTCCGCCGATCACCGGCGATCCATTGATTGACGCTGGAATTTATGGAGATATTTTACGTGAGGACTATCTTGGACTACTCCGAGATCCCGCGCTCTATTCAGTTACTCGCGAATTTGGACCATCTGTGATTTCGCATAAAAAATTTCCAGTTAAAGTTGAACCTGTGGCCGCCACCACCGTACCGTGGTCGTCATGGTGGTACCCTAAAAAAGAAACCTTTATGTTTCAAGACTCTGAAGAAAATCAAATGCAGTCTCCGTTAACAAAATTTGATCTTTTACGTCGGAGTCGATTTCCCAGCGCTGGCTCGGCCGCAGACTACGAACGCCGTCGTCACTCGCCACTTTCACAAGCTTGGGAAGGACTTTGCGATGCTTGGGCTATTGCCTCGGTTGCAAAACCAGAACCTAAGCGCCCTGTTAAAATGGTGCTTTCAGATGGAACTCGTCGTTCGGTTGTATTTACTATCGCTGATTTGAAAGCCCTTATGCTAAAGACTTACGAGGCTGTCGAAAGTACTCACATTAAATATTATGGACAAAAATTTACAGGTGATATTTCGGGATGGATTTTTCCAGATATATTTCCAGAACAGTTTCATCGTTTTATTGAAGTGCAAATCATGCAAAAGCAACAACCCTTTGTTATGGATCATGACCCGGGTGTTGAAGTTTGGAATATTCCTGTGTTTCGCGCCAACTACACCATGGATCTTATTCCGGACAAACCTGATTCTGTCATGGTCACCATGTATGTGTATTCGGCTGAATCAACGTTAGTCAGCGAAAAGAATTTTGTCGGAACTAAACAAGCGGTTCGCGAATATAACTATGTTCTTCACGGTAAACGCGACGACGTTGGAAATTTAGTCGTCACTTCAGGATATTGGGTTAAAGGACCAAGCGGTGCTGATTCCAGAAACGATCATCCGGATTTTACTTTTACTCTAACTGATAAAACCAAACTTCAACAAAAAAGTTGGAACCCAGAACTCGATATTAACCTTGTTAACGAAATCCTTGCTCAGTCGTACTAATCAGTTATTCGTCAATCTTGGCTTGAAGTTCAAGAGCCTGATCATAATGACTTTTAACATGATCGCGCGTTTTTTCTAAGTAAGCCTTGAAACGCGCGTCTTGTTGAAACTGTCTTTGCGAAGTATTTTACTAACGCTATTATTTTCAGGCTTGATTTGTGCGTCTCTCATGACAGCCTTGTGTTCTTCATTATTGACCCTATGCGCGGCCTCCATTAAATCAGCATAACCTTTAACATGGGTATTATTGGCTTTGCGTTTAGCCAGCTTGGCAATATTGATCTCGGTGTCATTTGCGGTTTTTACAATATGAGCCACCTCAGCTTCGCTTAAACTGGTTGAAGCTGTTGTTTGCGCATGCGATTTTGGTTCCAAAATCCAAAAAAATAGAGCGATAACTATAATTGCTTTCATTTTTAACTCCTTAAATGTTTTTTCAATGTCCTTCATATATTTTTAAGCAATAAATATACCTTGATGCATAAAATTATTTTGTCATAATACAGTCATGAAAAAACGCGCGGTCACTAAAAAATCTAAATCAAAAACGCGCAAGCCTGTTAAAAAAACATATACTCATCATCCGGATCATTACAATCGGAGCGAAATTTTTCTGATCGATAATAAAGCTCCCGATTTGCAAGAAGCCTGGTTCAAAATCCGCGAGTTTGGTGAAGCCCAAGGACCAAAAAAAATCTATGCCTCTGGTCGTGCTATTATGTTTTCAAAAAAAGTTTGTTATTTTTTCGTACGACCTAAAAAAACGTTTTTAGAAACAGTTGTATTTTTATCAGATAAAAAACTACGCGATGGCTTTAGCACCGTCAGGCCATCGACGAAAACAAAATTTGCCCATACCTTCAAATTAGTTCACGCGGACCAAGTTGAAGGGGCCTTGACCGACGCCTTAAACCAAGCTTTTGAAGAAACTCCGGATTAATATCTG
The DNA here is from genome assembly GCA_043771495.1 of Bdellovibrio sp. GTDB lineage: Bacteria > Bdellovibrionota > Bdellovibrionia > Bdellovibrionales > Bdellovibrionaceae > Pseudobdellovibrio. Next base: position 7,022 of record JAYVHE010000117.1, read on the forward strand.
GAACCTGATTTGCTTCAATAGCACTTAAAGACTGCAAAAATTATTCTGCGGTCAAAAAATGGACTTTTTATGAAGCAAATATTTTTAGTTGGGTTTTTAATACTAATCACAAGCTGTACAACGGTTGAATTCGTGCGTAAAGAGACCAATCCTCAGAAACAAGCGATTCTGCGCCATTCACCGCCTTCCAACACAGAACAAGAATCCAAATACCGCGACAAAGTTTTTCAAGAAGCCCGTGGTTTTTGGGGTGGTGATTTTAACGTGACCAAAGAATATCAAGCTTTGGATGAATCCAGTCAACGGGCTGGCTTAGGAACTGGTTTTGGCGTCGGTGCTAACAGCAGTATTTTTATGAGCAGCGCAGGTCCTTCACGTTCAATGTATAGTTTTGTAGAAATTAGTTGTCGGTAATTAATTTTTATCGGTATCTGCCGGTACGCAATGATCTAACAGAAAATAAAAAGGCTCATTAAGTTGACCTGTCAATGAGCCTTAGGAAGTATTCGATTTTATCTAATAATTAGATGCAAGTGACTTGTTGACCAGACAACGACATCAATGTTTGTCCTCTGCAGTCCCATGAAGCCGGTGGATTGTAAGCTCCACAGGTTACGTCAACATATTGGCCCGTGCCTGCTTGATAGAACTTATACTGACCAATACATTGTTGTGATCCACCGACGCCAGTCGTCGTTTGGCACAATGTTGTTTGCACTGGATAGCTCGTCGTACGATCGATACATTGACCGTTGGCTGCAAGGTAATAATTGGTATTGAGTTGACTACCGCAATTCGTATTATCAACCTGACGATTCAAATTATTATAACAAAGTCCGTTTTGCCATCGATACGATGTGGCTTGTTCGGTTGTACTTTTATTATTACAATTCGTTAGTGCAAACAAAAATAGTGATAGACCAAGGATCTTGATTAACTGTTTCATAAGTTACCTCTTATAACTAACTCTAAAAGCAAGTTGAACGCCAAATCCTTTGTTTGCAGTAACACCTTGAAAAAGCTTTCGAATTTCAAATTTCTCAGAACAGGACGGTGGGCCTATATACTCATTCAATCGAAGAGCGACAAGAATTGCTAACACCCCCCTCTGAACAATGGCTTGGTTTTCTCATATTAAGACGCTGCAGGGGCTTACATCCCAGCGAAAATCATCATATCTAAAGAAAATCGTCCTGGCCCCGTTAAGAATAAGGCTAGTGTAATCGCAGCTAAATTAACGGTGTATTCATTTCCTGGCGGCGTGTTTGTAATTAAATATCCGGCTCCTCTGTGTCCAATAATCGTAGCTGCAATCATCATTACAAAAAGCAAAACACAACCGACGCGATGAAATAATCCCAAAGTGATAAGGACTCCGCCGACAATTTCACTGGCCATTGCAATTCGTGCTTGCGCATCAGCAAACGGAATATTCATACTTTTTAACCAGCCAACAAATCCAGCCATACTGCCCGTTCCGACGAGCCCCAATTTGCCTAAGCCATGGACGACGAAACAAAGACCGATAAAGACTCTTAGAATTAAAAGAGCACTATCGATCAAAGAACTATTAGTCGCGACGAAAAAAGAAGAAATATTTTCAAACATGCTGAGTCTCGGATTCCGCGCCTGCAACTGCTGGGAAGTAGACGCCTTTTTCTTTAATGACGTGTCCAGCAGGAATCGCTGTACCTAGTTCGTCGGCGCGCAAAACACTTTCTGGCAAGTTCAATGATTGACGAAGTTCATTCATGGTATGTGGAACAAACGGCGCTAGCATAATCATCAAATTTTTCAAAACATAAAAACAAGTATAGAGTGCATCTTTACGCTCGGTTTCTGGGGCACGGTCATCGTGCGGTTTAAATTGCGAAAACAACGAATTAATCTGACGGGCGTAATTTTCAACTTGGCCTAACAGCGTTGAATAATCGCCTTTTTGCATAGAGCGTAAATACATTTGCACGAGTTTTAAAGTTTCGGCTTCGGCTTTACCAATTAGTTTTCCCTCTGGAACTTGACCACCATATTTTGAATGACACGCGGAAATTGGTTTTTCAAACGACGCATTCAAAGGACCGGCTAAAAATTTATTACGTTCTGCAAAATGCGTAAAATCAAAATTAGAGGCTTTAACTGGTAGACTTAACATCGCTAAAAAATAACGAACTTGATCTTGCGAGTAACCCATTTCTAATAGTTGATCACCCGTATAAAAGTTGCCGGTTGATTTACTCATTTTTTCGCCGTTAACCATTAAGTGATACACACTTAAAATTTCAGTCATTTGTAAATCACCCATTATAGGCAATTGCTGTGGGTTATTTTTATGCCCAAGCCACATAGCACCTTGCATGATCACATAAAAGAAAACGTTATCTTGTCCCAAAAATTGGACGGCTGTAGCTTCCGGATCACACCAGAAGTCTTTATATTGTTCAGGATTTCGACCAGACTGCTCTAGAGCCACTTGTGTAAAAACAATTGGAGCAATCAAGGAATCGGGCCAAACATAAAGAGTTTTATTGGCCATGTTCAGATCAATATTTTCAAAAGGAACTGGAATCCCCCATGAAACGTCGCGCGTAATGGGACGATATCCCCAGTTGTCTGTAATTACAGATGCTATTCCAGCTTTTTCTAAGACTCCTTGAGCTTTTTCAAGATCACTTTTATTATCAAAAAGACATTCCACTTTTTTTCCTGGAACATAACGTGATTTATGCTTTGGCAATGTGTCTTTGATTTCTTTATATTTTTCTTCGTGAACATTTTCAAAACGGCAACCAATCAAAACTGTGTTAATAACTTCTTGCACGACGGCTGATCGCCAGGCTTTTTGTTTGGTCTCAATCCAGGCTTTAAGTGGATCTGCCACTTTCCACATATCGAGCCACCAATGAGTTGTGCTACGTAATTCAGGAGTCGCGTTGCTTAACTGGCTTCGTGGGTCCTTCAGCGTGCTCGGTTCGAATTTTGCGCCGCAAGCATCGCACTCGTCTGAGTAGGCCTCAGTACTTTGACAATTCGGACAAGTCCCACGTACAAATCGATCTTGTAGAAATCGCTTCATCTCGGGGTCGTACCACTGCATGGTCGCGCGGGTTTGTAACATTTCATTTCTATGAAGTTTTAGCAAAAAATCTCTTGAAAAAGCTTTATGTTTTTCGAAAGTTTCAGGTCGCGATGTTCCCGTAAAAACATCGGTTTGAATCGAATAATTTTTTAAAGTTAATTTTTGTTGCTCGTGAATCGTGTCAATAAATTCGCGAATAGGTTTACCGGCTTTAACTGCGGCCACTTCACTGGTCGAGCCGTGATCATCGTTACCATTTACAAATAAAACATTTTCTGCACCAATCAACATTCGCATCCAACGTGCGTAAATATCTGCGGGTACATGGGCGCCGGCCAAGTGACCTAAGTGCAACGGACCATTCGCATAAGGCATTCCTGCCGTCACCACAACTTTTTTAGGTTTTTTAAATTGCGCCAGTGCGGACTTAACATCCGTTGGTGGAGAATATCTATTTTCGGGTTTTGCAGCATCAGACATGAATGACCTCTAAAGAGATAATTTTAGCCAAGATACTGCGACGATGCAACATGATAGACTTCATGTTGACGAATATTTTTTTTATTGATGAAAAAATAAATGGTGGCGGCACTAACGCCAAACAAAAACCCTATCCCGTGAGCCATATAACTCGTCGTTGGTACAAACGTGGTTGGCGCAAAAAGCATCAACGCAACGCCGACCACGCGAATCAGTCGATTCATTGGAAGATATTGCCGTTGAATTAAAAAATACATACTTAACCAAAAACCACCAAGCACATAAACTAAACCAGAGGCTCCTAGCAACGACGTTTCGGGATTATAACTCGCAATCGTCAAAGCGTTAACTGCAGCTGCTAATAACAAACTAATCATCGGAAAAATTGTAAATCCAAAATATCCATAAATAAAAAAACTAAAAATTCCTAGCATCAACATATTCGACAGCAGATGCTCCAAATCAGAATGAATAAACACCGCGGTAAATAAACGCCACCATTGATGTTCTTGAAAAACAGAATTTTTAGCAGCCGGCATTAGTTCCGCCGTCGAAAGTGGCGCCAGCCAATACAAAAGAGTTGTCAGGATCACAAACAACACAGTCATGCCCGCAACAAAAAACGAAGAGGCCTTCGGCACACCCGTAATCAACGTACTCACTAACCGTTTTTCTTCGATCATTTCAGTGGGTTGAATGTTGGTATGTACGGCGTCCATCACTTAAACATGATGCTGCGCATACAGATGTCAAGGCGGTGAATTTAATTAATGAAATAGACGGATGAACTGCGTTCCGCGCACGTCTGGTAAGTCGTCGTATTTTAGTCCGATAGTTGCAAAGTCTTGTGGGTTTAAATCACGAACTAATAGGAACGCAGAACCGTTTTTTGAAAGTGCGAACTGAATCCACTTTAATAAATTAATAAAATCCGAATCCAAAAAATACCGGCAACGATTTTTAAAAGTGGATGGCGATAGCTTACCCTGACCAAAATGGAAATAAGGAGGGTTACAAACAATTAAATCATAAAAATTATTTTGCCCATATTGGCCAATTAAATTTTGATAGTTGTCTAAAGTTAGATTTAAGTTCGTTGTGGACTTCAACAATTCTTGCATGGCTTGTTTGTTCTTTTCAAAATGCGTTTCATAGTCGGATTGCACTTCAATAAAATCAATTTGTGAAATTTCTAGAGCAGAGCGCTGATGCAAATGAAATAAAAGCTCAAGACCTACGACTCCACAACCCGCACATAAATCGGCGATTTTCAAAGGGTTATATTTATTTTCAAGCAACCACTTGTTGATCCGTTGAGCTAAGAAAATTGAGTCCAAAGAAAATCGGTACGATTCAGGCTGCGAGTATGAAATCGTATAAATTTGGTTCAATTGCATTTTGGTTTGCATGAACCAAACTTATACTTTTAAAATTCAAACCGGGTCAAAGACTGTGTTACAGCTACGTGTACATTTCTCGGTGAACTCTAGAACCCGCCGCGTAACCAAAGTACGCGCCCAGCAAAGCAAAGATGGCGTGGACTAAGATTTCAGCGCCAAACAGTGGCCAATATCCAAAAAAAGTAGCTGTTTGTGGAATAAGTCCTAAGACAGCACCAAGACCCATTACAATAAATACCGCTCTTGAATACGAGATCGAACGTGAAACTGAATTCACGTCGGAACTTGCAATGATCAGCCCGGCTACACCAAACCCGATCAATGCTGATTTATTGACGATATTCATCGGAAAGTATCCTAAAAATAGTCCGTAGCTTGTGTCTAACGTTAACAAAGGAAGGCCATACGACGATCCAACAAAACTTGGAATTAACGCAAGTAAGCCCATTGCTAACATGACACTCCCACCAAATAACGCAAACTTTCTAGCATCCATAAAAAATCCTCCATGCGCTTGCTTTTGCAAATTGAAAGCCTCACTGAAAGCCTCGCAGAGAAACACGAGGACTTTTTTAAATTGAGTTAAATCTTTTCGGTGGGTGAAAAACGGTACAATAACGCATTAACACGTTTAAAAATTCAACCGCTCCAAATCAAACGAACTTCGGCCTGAAAAGGGTCTTCGCATAAAAAACTGTTGCTTGTCAAAATTAGGTATGTGTAAAATATATGTAAATGAGAAAAATCATCCACGTCGACATGGATTGCTTTTACGCCGCCGTCGAAGTTAAAAAAAATCCAGAACTCCGCGGCAAACCAATCGGGATTGGCGGCCCACCACAATCTAGAAGCGTGCTTTGTACAGCCAGCTATGAAGCGCGTAAATTTGGAGTGCGGGCCGCGATGCCATCGTCTCAAGCGGTTCGACTTTGTCCGCAATTGATTTTAATTCCTCCGGACTTTGAAGCTTACAAACGCGAAAGCCGCGCCGTTCGAAAAATATTTGAACGTTTTACTCCACTGATTCAGCCGTTATCTTTAGACGAAGCTTATCTAGATGTGACGAATTCAGATTTTTTTAATGGCAGTGCAACGCTGATCGCTTTTGAAATTCGTAAAATGATTTTTCAAGAATTAAATTTAACTGCATCCGCGGGAATTGCGCCTAACAAATTTTTAGCAAAGATTGCCAGTGATTGGAAAAAACCGAATGGCCAATTTGTTATTCGCCCCAATGAAATTGATGATTTTGTTCGTGTCCTCGCCGTTGAAAAAATTTATGGTGTCGGCAAAGTCACGGCCCTACGAATGCATCAGCTGGGATTAAAAACGTGTTTAGATATTCAAAAACAATCCCTCTGCCAACTGAGCGAATGGTTTGGAAAGCGTGGCGAAGATCTTTATAATATGTCTCGTGGCATAGATCACAGGCCCGTGCGGACCCATGTCGAGTTAAAATCAATTTCTGTCGAGCAAACTTACAACAAAGATCGTGAAAGCCTTGAAGACTGCCTTAAAGAAGTCCCTGAATTATTTGAGGACTGGATCCGCCGAGTCGAACGTAACAATGCGCACGACAAAATTAAAAATATTTCCGTTAAAATGCGCTATCACGATTTTAAAATTACAACTCATGAGGTCACATTAAAATCTTTTCCAGAAATGAACGATTTTAAAAAATTGATTCAGGCCGTCTGGGATAGACGTGCTGAACCCATTCGTTTAATTGGTCTAGGTTGTCATTTAAAAAGCGAAAAATCTGCAGAAGATTCGTCTGTAGCTAACTCTGCTGAGAACTCGGATCAACTTGGTTTTTTTTAGTACTTGGTGATCGCAGACAACTCAGGTTGGACCTACAACTGGAAACGAATAGCTAATTAAAAGCTAAGAAAAAATATGTCATTTATTTTTTAGATCGGAGAGCACACGTCTGAACTCCAGTCACCGAATTGCATC
>JAYVHE010000118.1:0-6136 GCA_043771495.1 Bdellovibrio sp.
ATCAAAGGTAATAATTGAAAAAACCGACAGGCACAGTCCTACAAAAAATGGTTTCGCAAACTTGGGATACTTGTCTTGAAAAAATAATCGTGCGATTTCAAACGAGCCGCGAAATACGCAAAACAAAGCGACAATAAAAATCCCCGTTTCACGTCCGTAATAAATAGCCAAAAATAATATAATTAAGGCAACAGTTGCAGAGAAAATTCTAAAGGTTAGGTTGTTTTTCATCACTTACTTCCGACACCTCAGATGTCGTGCGACCAAAACGTCTAGACCTTAATGAAAAGTTTTGAATAGCCGTGTCGAAATCTTTTTGAGTGAAATCAGGCCACAGCTTATCAATAAAATAAAATTCGCTGTACGCAGATTGCCATAATAAAAAGTTTGAAAGTCTTTGTTCGCCACTTGTTCGAATAATTAAATCTGGGTCAGGAATTTGGGCAGTCATTAGTTTTTCAGACACAAAATCAGGTGTAATTTGATCAATCGTGGTTAAACCATTTTTACATTCAGCTGCGATTCGACGAATACAAGAAGTCATTTCTTCTCGGGAACCGTAGCTCAACGCAAAAATAACTTTTAAACCAGTACAGTTTTTGGTTTTTATTTTTGCTTGGCGAATTTGTTCTTGAACAGCTTCAGGAACTTTTTCGATGTCGCCAATTGTATCAAACTGGATGTTTTCTTTAACCAAGTTGTCTGTTTCTTTTTTTAAGTAACGCTCTAATAACTTCATTAAAAACGTGACTTCGGCTTCGGGTCGAAACCAATTTTCAGTGCTGAATGCGTACAGGGTTAGAAATTTAATTCCCGTTTTGTTAGCGTGTAAAATAATATTCTTTGCAACGCGAGTTCCACGAACATGTCCGTGAATACGTGGACGATGGCGGAGCTGCGCCCAGCGTCCGTTTCCATCCATGATTAAAGCTAAGTGTTGCAAATTATTCATTAACTATAGGTATAAAAATCAGATTGTTAAAATTGATTTTTCTTTTTCGTCAGCTAACTGATCAACTTTTTTGATGTAATCGTCAGTGATTTTTTGAACATCGGTTTCGCCTTTTTTGCCTTCGTCTTCGCTAATTAATTTATCCTTAGATAATTTTTTAACTTCTTCGTTAGCATCGCGACGAGCCAAGCGAACAGCGACACGTGCATCTTCAGCGATTTTTTTAACTTGTTTCGCTAAATCTTTACGACGTTCTTCTGTTAAATCAGGGACTTTTAAACGAATAACTTTACCGTCATTAATTGGAGCCATACCGATATCAGATTTAACAATCGAAGTTTCGATTTCTTTTAAAATTGAAGATTCCCAAGGTGAAATCACAAATGTTTTTGCGTCAGGAGTAGAAACTGAAGCCACTTGATTTAATGGCGCCATCTGGCCGTAATAATTAACTCGAATAGAATCCAACATCGAAACTTGGGCTTTGCCAGTTCGAACTTTTTTGAAGTCTTCCATTAAGGAAACAACGGTTTTTTCCATTTTAGATTTTGCGCCAGTTTTGGCTTGCTCAATAGACATGGGCTATCCTCCTATTTTTGGCGTTAGTGTAATAGTTAATGGACTAATGTTCCAATAGTTTCGCCTAATACAGCTTTTAGAATATTACCTGGTTTGGCGAGGTCAAAAGTTAAAATTGGAAGCTTATTATCCATGCAAAGACTGATGGCTGTAGAGTCCATAACTTGTAAGCCTTGGTTCAATACATCGATATAACTAATTTTGTCATATTTTTTAGCATCTGAATGCTTCGTTGGGTCTTTATCGTAGATTGCATCGACCTTTGTCGCCTTCATTAAAATTTCGGCGTTGATTTCCATCGCACGAAGAGAAGCCGCTGTATCCGTCGTAAAGTAAGGGTTTCCTGTACCAGCTGCAAAGATTACAATACGATGTTTTTCTAAGTGGCGGATCGCGCGACGTCGAATGTAAGGTTCTGCGATTTCGGCCATTTCAATGGCTGATTGCACGCGAGTGGGAACTTTGGCTTTTTCTAAAGCGTCTTGTAAAGCTAAAGCGTTGATACAAGTCGCGAGCATTCCCATGTAATCGGAACTGGCGCGATCCATACCTTCAGCAGAAGCGGCAACACCACGAAAGATGTTTCCGCCACCAATGACTAAACCGATTTCAACACCAGTGTCATAAGCGATTTTTACTTCTTGCGCGATTTGCGCAATTGTTTCGGCATCGATACCCGTTCTTTTAGGGCCAGCCAGCATTTCACCACTGAGCTTGAGTAAAATTCGTTTATATTTGGGTTTTCCTGCTGGCATTGGGTTTAGTGTCCTTTTGTTTGTGCGGCAACTTCGGCTGCGAAATCGACAACTTTTTTCTCGATACCCGCGCCTAATTCAAAACGTACGAAACGTTTAATTGTTAAATCGCCACCGGCTTTTTTAGAAGCCTCTTTACCATACGCAGAAATAGTTAAATCTGGATTTTTAACAAACGGTTGGTCGACTAAACAATTCTCAGCCAAAAATTTACGGATTTGACCTTCAACGATTTTATCAACCATCTCAGGTTTTTTGCCTGATTCTAAGTTTTTTTGTTTTAAAATGTCTTTTTCTTTCGCCACAGTTTCAGGGCTCATCTCAGAAGATGATAACGCCATTGGGTTCATCGCTGCGATATGAAGACAAACATCAGATGCAAATGTACGAGCATCTGCAGAAGCTGCAGCACCAGCATTCGCCGCTGTGACTTCGATCATTACGCCGATTTTACCTTCGCCGTGAACGTAAGTTTGAACTAAGCCTTCACCTTGAGCCGTGTATTTTTCTGAACGACGGAAAACCATGTTTTCACCGATTGTCGCAACGGCTTGCTTAATCATTTCGTCTGTTTTTGTTTTATCAACTGAAGGAGAGGTAAGAACGTGTTGAGTAATTGTATTTACTAGTTCTTTAAATTTGTCGTTACGAGAAGCAAAGTCAGTTTCAGAGTTAACTTCAACGACCGCGCCTGTTTTTCCATTGTTAACTGCGTTGACTAAACCTTCTGCGGCAACGCGATCAGCTTTTTTAGAAGCTGCAGATAATCCTTTAACGCGTAACCATTCAACGGCTGCTTCGAAATCGCCTTTAGATTCTTCTAAAGCTTTTTTGCAATCCATCATTCCCGCGCTTGTTTTTTCGCGCAATTCTTTAACCATTGTAGCTGAGATACTCATCGAGATTCTCCTTTGAGATAATTTTTTAAATTTAAATTAGATCAGGACAATTCAGATATCAGATAACGGGATACCCGATATCAAGATATCTGAATGTAAACGCACAGAATACTACTCTGCTGTTTCTTCTTTTTTGTCTTCGTTAAGTTCGGCTTCGATCTCAACTAATTCAGCTGTACCAGCCGCAACGAGCTTACGAGATTTATTCGCCTTAACAACTGTAGGTCCAGCTGCTGCTGGAGCTTTTCTATCGTCTGGTTTTGGTCCGCGACCACCACCGGCACCAGCACGAGCTGGTGGACGTCTGTCGCCAGCAGCTGCAGTAGGTGCTGCCGCTTTTTCACGAGCCATATCAGAACCTTTATCAGTCGAAGAACGTAATTTCGATTCCCAATCTTTAGCGCCTTCCATGAAAGCATCAGCTACTAGGTTTGTGAAAAGTTTGATTGAACGAATTGCATCGTCGTTTCCTGGAATTGGATAATCTAAAATTTCTGGATCACAGTTTGTATCAGCAATCGCAACAACTTTGATTCCAAGTTTACGAGCTTCTAAAACCGCAATGTGTTCTTTAGGAGCATCAACAACGAACATTACGCGTGGTAACGCTTTCATGTCGCGGATACCTTCTAAGTATTCAGTTAAACGTTCGTATTCGTTATCAAGACCAGCGCGTTCTTTTTTAGTTAATAAATTGAAGTCGCCGTTTTCTTTCATTTTATCGATTTTGCGTAAACGATCGATCGATTGTTTGATCGTTTCGAAATTAGTTAACATTCCGCCTAACCAACGTTTAGTGACGAAATATTGACCGCATTTTTTTGCGGCTTCTTGAACAGGCTCAATGGCTTGTTTTTTTGTTCCAACAAAAATCATTGAACCGCCAGAGGCAGCAATTTCTTTAACGAATTCTGCAGCTTGATTAGCGCGGATAACAGTTTTTTGTAGATCGATGATATGAATTCCGCCGCGAGCTGTGTAAACGTACGGTTTCATTTTTGGGTTCCAGCGTTGAGTTTGGTGTCCGAAGTGAACTCCAGCGTCAAGCATCTCTTTCATGGTAACTTGTGCCATGTGCATTTCCTTTTCTGGTTAATAACTTTTCCATCCAACATTTTAAATAAAATATTTTCTGAAGAAGTTCCTCCGAAGCGCAGAGCCCGAGTCGGACGCGAATTTTTGAAGTTTCGCGAAATTCTCAGGAAGACCCACATTTTTGGTGGGACCAGTTGATACAACTTCGTGTGTTATAGTGGAGAACAGAGTTAACATAGGCCGGGGTGGGCGGCAAGAGGGAAGTCAGAAAATCAGATGATCGTCTTAGTCGGTGATGCTTATTATTGACGCAAGCTAAGACTATAAAGTTATCGCGTATCGATTGGATTGTTTGAGTAACATCTCAATTAACACAACTACGGGACTTACATTTTGCTACATTTTACACTTAACCTAAAATTTTTCCTTCGGCTAACAGTGTTAAAAAGTCTTCAGCGGGGTAAATTTCTAAGCCATTTATATTAATTATTTCCTGACCACGGTAAATTCCGATTAAACGTGTGATTTTATTCTTTGATTTTTCTTTTAAATCTAATAATGAATTATTCCAGCGATTGTCCCATTTTTTCGAAGATTTGATTTCGATAGCCGTCAACTGCTGTGTTTGTGAAAGAGTTTTTTTTCTTGTTTCGATAATCAGATCGATTTCGTACCCTTCAGCGTATTTATAATAAAAGAGGTCACGATTTTTTTTAAGATAGCGATTGAAAGTTTTAACTTCATTAATAATCAAAGACTCGAAAGCGTGTCCCATCCAAACTGAATCTACTTCTTCGTTTACAAGATTGGCGCAGGCGCGACTAACTCCGTTGTCAAACATATAAAATTTGGGGTGTTTCACTTCTTTTTTGTTAAATTTGCACTGCAGACTATTTAATTTAAATCCGATTAAAGTTTCTTCTAGAATATTAAAATAGGTTTCAATTGTAGATCTGGGAACAAAAGATTCCCTAGCCACATGGTCGATATTTAAAATTTGAGCATGATACAGTCCGCAGACGTTTAAAAATCTAGAGAACGGAGCTAATTTTCTAAGAACACCTTCTTCAATTAGTTCTTCACGTAAATATGTTTCAACATATGAGGATAAATAATCAGAACGACTGTGACGGTCGTTTATTGTTTTTGGTAGAGAACCCCATTTAATGGCGTCTTCTATTTTAAAATAATCTTTATATTCAACATAGGCCATAGGAAAGAGTTGAATGGATAGCGCGCGTCCGGCTAGCAAGTTAGCACCATGGCGTCGTAATTTTCTAGCACTAGAGCCGCTTAAAGCAAAATTAATTTTTTTACTTTCGATTAAGTAATGAACTTCATCCAATAACGCTGGAATTTTTTGAACTTCATCGATTAAGACCCAAGACCCTGCCTTTAAATTTTTTGTCATGGCGATCAGTTTTGAAGGATCAGAATGCAGCGATAAAAAATTTCTAGAAATTAATAAATCAATTTCTAAATCAAACGTGATCAATTTCTTAATCAAGGTGCTTTTTCCAGTGCCTCGTGGCCCCAAAACCATAAAGCTGGACTTCGGTAGACTTAAAAATCTAGTTATTTCAATCATTTAACAAAAATAACAACATATGTTAATTTTTTCAAGCAAATTCCACATAATAATGTGGAATTTGCGATTTTCCCAGTATGTCGACATGCGAATTGCCTCTGATTCATTTTTTTCGCTTTGGTTTCTGGTTCTGAATCGTCTCAATTTGAGAAAGTTACGCTTAAATCATTTAAGCCTGTAAAACAAATTTTGCTATTTTAATAAAGCAATTCTCAAAATTAATCAGTGGCTTTTGAGCGGCCAAAAGCTTGCAGTCATTAGTGAATATGGATCTTTGTTCAAAACGGGTTATAATATTCAGTCTAAGCTACATTGCCTCGGCACTGTT
>JAYVHE010000119.1:0-7890 GCA_043771495.1 Bdellovibrio sp.
ACTGGATTCCTTTTGGAGGGTGATAATAATTCAAACATGCGAATTGCCAATTTCCAAGCCAGTAAACCGGTCGTAATAACGAACGATTATTTTCACCAGCCGGGGGAGGATTACTTTTAGAATAACGTTCCTCCCAAATAGGATGCAGCGTTGAAAGATAACTCAAAATTTCTTTTTTTTCGCTCGGAGAAATCCCTTTATCTTGATAAATCAGATTGAGCTTTTGGAAGGAGTGTGATTGAGTCATAAGCATATTCATAAGTTAAAATTAAAGATTAAGCTAAGAATCTAAATTAAAGGAATTTCCCGAATGACACAATCAACTCAGATCGAATTTTCCGTAAATCCACAGGTTAAAGCCAAATTGCTTGAAAAAATTACTCAATTTAAAAACAAAAAGATATTGGTGGTTGGCGATGTGGGAGTGGATGAGTACGTCATGGGGAACGTTCGACGCATTAGTCCCGAAGCCCCGGTGCCGGTCTTAGAAGTAACCGGAGAAGACAGTCGCATTGGATTAGCTGCTAATGTGGCGCAAAATGTGGTCAGTCTTGGTGGAAAAGTTCAATTAGTCTCGGTCATTGGTGCAGATCAAGGCGCCGAAATTTTAAAAAATTTATTAGTAAAATCAAATGTTGGGATTGATTCATTAGTCGTTGATGAACAACGTCCAACAACACGCAAAATGCGTGTGATGACCGGGCACCATCATTTGGTGCGCGTGGATCATGAAGTTGTGCGGCCACTATCTGCTCAAACTGAAGAAAAAGTTTTTAAAAAAATCAGCGAAAAAATTTCTGAATGTGATGTCATTCTTATGGAAGATTACGCCAAAGGAATTTTTTCGGTAGCGCTCGTCGAAAAAATTGTAACTCTTGCAAAAAAATCGGGAAAGTACTTAATGGTCGATCCGCATCAAACAAAATTCGCTGAATTTTACAAGGGCGTTGATTTAATTAAACCAAATTACAACGAAGCTTTAGCGTTAACAAAAATACATGAAGAAGATTTCGAAGATCAAAACTCTCGTGTCTTGGCGGTCGGGCGTGCATTGCAAAAAACAACGGGTGCCAAAGACGTTGTTGTTACATTAGGTAAAGACGGCATGGCCATATTCACAGATTCAAACGAAGTTGTTAAAGTTCCAACGTTTGCTCGAAAAGTATTTGATGTCACTGGAGCTGGCGATACCGTTATTGCCGCATTAGCACTGGGAGTAACAACGGGTTTGTCTTTAGCCGAAGCTTGCGTTCTTGCAAACTACGCCGCCGGAATCGTAGTAGCCAAGGTTGGCTGTGTGCCTTGCGAGGTTAATGAATTAACGACGGCCATCAAAGAATCTTAAAAGGTGCCAGGTCCTATTTCTGTATGCAGTGCATACAGAAATAGGACCTGGCACCTAAAACAGGCCTTTGCAGCTGCCTGGAATTGCATTCAAGATATCAAAAATATTATTTATTTTAAATCCTTCACCGGTGAAGGGGAAGTTGTTGTTGCGCTCGCGAAAAAGTGCAGTAACTACAGTGTGGGAGCTATCGACAGCTTCAATTTCTTTTAAAAAGCGATGGCCCGAATCATCAACTTGAAGGCTTTTTAGCGGCCTTGCTTTTGCCGGCACTATATTTGTAAATGGCTGCGCAGTAAACTCGATAGTTTTACTTTCAGCATCGCTTGCGACAACTGTGAATCCTTTTATGATTTCTGTATGCGCAGTTCCTAAAATTCCCAAAGTTCGTTCATGGCTCTTTACGAAAAGCCGCTGGCCAACCGTCCAATGTAATTGCAACTGCTCGGGATTAAAATTTTTGTCGACCACGATTCGAAAGCGCATTTCTGGATCGTTCCATAAAACCATCTGAGCGGGGTCAAACTTAATCCATTTATTAGTTTCTGCAACAAATATTTTAACATCCTCAATCCGGGTGCGTTTTTTCTTTTCAGCAGGAACAGCCGCCCCAATTACAATCGCTTTCGATAAAGTTACAGAATCTTCATCGTTGATCATCAGGCGTTTAATAGAAAAGTTCGATGACTGTGGCAATTTTAAAATGTAACTCACGACTTTTTCGTTTCTGAATACCGGAATCGTTTCAACGAGCATTTCGCCATTGGCATTTTCTATTATTGCCGTCACTTTTTCTGGCGCGGCCGATTGAGCAAAAGTAAACTGTAAGCGATCGCCTAATTTTTTTTGTGAAATTAAATTATAGTCCACCGTGCGATCCGCAAGAGACGAGGTTGTGTACGAATGCATCGACAAGGGGCTGGCAAAGGCATCATCAAAAAATTTGCGCAGGCCCATCCGCACATCGGTGTAGGTTCGCGTTTGAAATTGTGATTTCGAAAGCAACGGAATATATCTGTAAATTGGGGAAAACATTCCGCCGCCTGAATCTTTCAGGCCAACATTAGGATCTACATACATCACATCGGATTTAATCTGAAAATCAAATTCAAATCCTATAGAAAGATTTTGAGGATGCGG
The DNA here is from genome assembly GCA_043771495.1 of Bdellovibrio sp. Lineage (GTDB taxonomy): Bacteria > Bdellovibrionota > Bdellovibrionia > Bdellovibrionales > Bdellovibrionaceae > Pseudobdellovibrio. The sequence goes on from JAYVHE010000119.1 coordinate 2,486, forward strand.
AGGCTGCGGCTCGGTATAGCGAATGCGTGTCAGACGTACGGAAATAATTTCATCCATGTTTCCGGAAACTTTTTGAAATTGCATGCTGCCCTGGCGCATTTGGTAAAAGCTCATATAGCTGTAGTTCGCCATACCATTGTTATCGATAATTACTGGTACATTTTTTTGACGATAAAACGGATCGTCCGATTGATACTTGATTTCCATAGGAATTGAGACCGCTTCGACAGTCACATGGCCCGTTTTAACTTGGACATAGTATTTTTGGAGATAAGCTTTAAATTTTGCAGCCACACCATCAATGGCTGTTTGGTCTTTACCGTAAGTAACTTTGTGGCCGAACTCGTGCACAAGAATTTGCAAAATATCTAAATAACTTGGTTTTGTCTCTAGAGAATTCAAAATATTTAAATTGAATACAATGGGCGCTTCAAATTCCGATTGGGTGCGTGCACTTCGCGGCGACTCGCCGGGATTGAGGATAAATGAATTTGAATCGCTCGAATATTCGATCTTGGGTGGTTTTCCGGTGTACTCGTGAGGATCTATAAACTGATCAATCACAGGCATTCCGTTAAAACCCGATGGCGAAAAAGCCAGGTGAGCCGTCTTTCGAACAACATCGAGAATACTTTCAAGCTGCACTTTTTCAGCCGCATTTAAAGTCGCTATAAATTTTTTATCGTCGGCTGCAAAACTGAGGAGCTGTTCGATTTGGCGATAGCCTGCGTCCACAAGTGCTGTACGATCAACTTGCGCAGAGGCTAAATGGCTAGATAAAAATAGGATGACGAACAACACCAGTTGCATACCTTAAAGGTTTGCAACTGGTGAGTCAGAATTAAAGATTCAGAGCGCTAATATTGGTTTTAAGCGTTTCATCTTGAGACAACTTAAAATCTAAATAGAGTCTTTTGTGAACTGATTGACTATTGCAAACTACATTGACATCACTTCGTAAAGAAACTGAATTTTGGCTTTGCCCGATGATTTCATAGTACGGTAGCTCAATGAATATTAGCGATTTACAATTAAATTCTTTGGTGACGTGTAAGGTAATGTCATAAGTCTTTGTCTGAGTCTCGATATAAAATTTTTGGGAAACGATAACGCCATTTATTTTTACTTGAGTCACGTGGGCCTGTTCAAATTTAGATTTGATCCAGAATGGTGTTGTGGCTTGCTCTTCGTCTAATGAATCTAACGTAAATGATTTCCATTGCTGTAAAAAAGCGTCGAAATCATTAAGGCCCGTGCGAAGAAGTCGGCGATACATGGCAATTTCTAAAAGTTCAGAATAGGATTTTGGTAACAAAGAAATTCCGTAAAGCAAACACGAATCAATAGTGGTATCAATGGATGTATGATGAACAAGCGGTGAGTTGCACGTTGTGTTGACTGCGAATGAACTTTCACGGGACTGCGCAATCTTTTGTAACGCAGAAATTTCTAAGTTCGATTTTTTACATTCGCTGTGGTTCAAGCAAAGCTGTGCCAAATCAGAAAGCTGCAGGTTGATTTCGAAGATTTTCATTTCGGCAAAACCGCCGCCGTGTCCGACGGAACTAACGCCGGCGTTAGTCGACAAAGTTAAAAATAAAACTGATATAAATAAATGGATCATAACTGTTCTCCTGAAGAAGTCGCTTTATAAATTGGGAATGATTGCAAAGAAATGATTTGAACGGCGTTTAAATTAGCTTCGACCGAATATTTATTGGCAATATCATACAAGGACTTACGAATTTCTTTATTCATTTCATTAATTTTTTCCGAAGGAACCGTAAAGACCAAAGAATGACTTTCGCGATCCTTAAAATTTCTTTCAAAGACCATGCGTTGAGCTAATTGCAAAATCTGCGAATGAAAATTTTTAATGGCGTCTGATGGAGCCTCATCGCCGAATTGGTGTGTTGAGCGCAAAGGTTTTAGTCCCTGAGATGTTTCTTGCAGAATGCCGAGTTGTTTTAAATTTTTTAAAGCCGTTTTGACCTGGGCAGAACTGATGCCTAATGCTTTAACCAATGATTCTGCAGTAATATTATTTTCAATATGACAGATCTCGACAATAACAAGATTAAACCAATCACTAATCACTTTAAACTCATTGATATCAAAATACGAAGATTTGTCTCGCAGCTTAATTTTTACTTGCATCTGTGCCGTTTGTCTTTTCGCAACGTCTTTATCAAACTTGGCCTTAATCAAGTGAGTAAAGTGAAGCGCGCGGTCCGAAGACCAATCTAGCTTTTGAGACAAATTCAAAATGCGGTCATCACTCATTCCAACACGGCCTTTCATAAAATCGTTTAAGCTGGACGCGCTAAATGACAGATCTCTGGCAAAGGCTCGCATGGAGTACTGCGGACGGCGATTCTTTCGCAAGTGATATTCCAATTTAATATACTCTGTTGGATCTTTAAAAAATAATTCAGCCATGCAGTTGATGTATTTGAAATGGACCTGAAAGTCACATCTAAAACCAACGTACACGAACGTACATGTCGTACGGTGGTAATTTTTCTATTTTTTGTCGGAACGGTCAGCACAGTACACTTTGTACGTTTGGTTTATTGAAATTAAATGACCGGTGCTTATTTCGAAATTAGTTTTTTGCAAACAACCAAAAGGAGATTTTATGAAATTAAACGTATTTGTCTTAATCGCTATGGTAGCAATTTTGATGGGCTGTAAAGCCGATGTCAGTGCACCGAATTTAGGTTTTCAAACCCCTCAAGAGGATACTTCTTATCCAAAATTTTTGTTTCAAGACATTCAAGGAACTGTCTACGGTCAACCTTGGTCCATTCAATCTGGTGTTGTTAGACTTTTTGGAAACGGTCCCAAAAAAGAAATCATTATGTATTCTGAAGTTCCTGCTAATCCGTGTTCAAAAACGTTTGTAGCAACAAAGCCGTTTGTTAGTTACGTTTTGCCAGAGAATTTTACGACTGACGATTACCGCACTGATATCAATGCGCCAAACGGTAATGATGCAGCCGTATTCATCAATTTACAAGCCGCAGACAAAAATATTTTTGCTGAAAAGACACGGATAGTTGTGAATGCAATTAACTCTGTAGATATGTCTATTTCGTTTTTTGCAAAAGGTTCTGATGATCCAAGTGCCATTTCGGAAGTTAACGGTATCTATATTGTTAAATTTTGCCCGAATTAATCTTTGAGATTAACGGCAACGAGAATTGGACAAATAATTTCGAAGTGTCGAAACCATTTGCTGTTCGTTGATATTGTGAGACGCCTGACTCATTTCAAAAACGGGCTGGGTTCCGTCGTTCCAAAAGGTGGTTTGCACTCGCACGCCACCTTTCTTTTTAAGTGCGGTTTGTAGTCGCGACACTTGATCGAACGGAACGATATTATCATTGTAAGCATGTGCAATGAGAATATCTTTAGCAGTAAATGAATTGATTCGCGCTAGAGGAGAACCTTCGCTTCGTTGCGTGAGTGAAGCTAGTTGGCGATGATCACCGTTAAAGAAATAATTAAAAGTTCCCTCAATCGTACTTAAAACCCAATAATTGGATTCTGGCGTCAGATCAACCGGGCCAGAAATATCAACGACACACTTAAAATTAACTGGAGCCGGTGTGCGCACAGCTTGCGACATCGCTAAATGGGCACCTGCTGCAGATCCACCAATGGTAATCGCCGTATTTTTATCGGCATTCACCGACGATAAATTTTTATTAAGATACAAAAAGAATGCGTTAATATCATCTGGGCCTGCCGGAAAATTTGTTGACGACATCGCTGGGCGGACCAGCGTGTAGTTTATATTAAAAACGATGTATCCCAATTCAGCGACGGCTTTAGCAATGTATGAATCTTTTGATTTGTCACCGGCGCGCCAGTTGCCACCATGAATCCATACGAATATTGGATATTTTCTAACTTGGTAATCTGAAGGGTAATAGAGATCGAAGCCTTGTTGTTCGCCATTGGCGCGTGGGTAAGCTAAGTTCAAAGTGTACTTGAGTTTTGGTTTTGTTAACGGACACTTACCACCATCATAAGTTGATTTAGTTCGAGACCAAGTTGAACCAACACAATTCAACAAATAACTTTGAGTCGCCCACTTTAAATGTTTGGTTGGTGCAGGACATGATACTTTTTCCCTCTCTGCTGGTTTGGTTGACGGATCACAGTAAGGTGCCATACACGACGAAATATCTGTTCCAACTAAAACGCGTGTCCACACGCCATTGGCGCCACAAAAAACTTTGTAATCACGACGATTTTGATAATCATTTGTGTGCGGACATTTTGCGTATTCGATCGCTAATGGTTTAGTTCGCAAATCACAGGCATTGGATTCCTTCAGCGCATCGATCTCGGTTTGCTCGGCGGCTTTTAGCACAGTTTGAGTCAGATCTGCGGTGTCCTCGCCATTGACCCCCGTCACTACGACTGTTTTTTGTTTTGCAGAATCAATGATCTCTTGTGTTTGCGCATAAACATCATCGGAATAAGTTACTTTAGGTTTTTCGACAAGGCCTGTTTGAAATCGATCGCGTGCGCAGTTTTGGAAAAATAAAACCATTCCCGCCATCAATACGGCTATTGAAACCCAAAGGTTTGATTTCATTCGGCGAAATCGTCGCTTCCGATTTAATTTCGGGTTAATTTTCTGAGGCATGACTGGCATATAAAGCTTATCGTCAACTTTCTCAGAAAGGTTATAGGTGCGTGTTAAATACAACCATTAAAAGTCTATATATGAGACATAGGGTTTAGAATCTCTACAAATCGTAAAAATAGTAGCTGATTTTAAGGTGAAAGCAGGCTAAAACTTTTACGATTTTCGAAAAAAATTTAATGGTGTAATAACCGCAAAAAGGAGTGGCCATGACGCCTCTTAACGCTAATGTCGACAGCATTGCTAATAACAGTACTGTGACGATTAAATCGACCCAACATTTCAGTGCGTACGCAGATACGATTCAATCCGAGCACGCCGAGAACCCTGCACCACCCCCCCCCCACAAATCCTTAGAAAAATCAGCTCCCGTTAATTTTTATTCATTCACATTAGAAGGACTGCAAGATTTTTTAAGAAAATACGGCAAAGAAAAATTTCGCGCTCAACAAATTTTTAAATGGGTCTATACCGAGCGAGTAACTGACGTGGCTCTAATGAGTAACTTGTCAAAGTCCTTGCGCGAAGAAATTAACGGCCTAATTGATTTTACCTTACCTCCTGTGCTTAAACATTTGATCAGCGTTGATGGAACTCAAAAGTTTTTATTTGATGTGCGTGATGGAAATAGTATTGAAGCTGTATTAATTCCATCAGATGACCGGTTAACTTTGTGTGTTTCGTCGGAAATTGGCTGCAATATGGCTTGTCAGTTTTGTTTTACAGGAAAGCAAAAATTAAAACG
>JAYVHE010000120.1:0-26215 GCA_043771495.1 Bdellovibrio sp.
GATCACCACTTGCATTACATTATTACAATGACAAGGAGCTCAAAATGAAAAAATTAAATGTGTTAATTAGCGTTTCCGTTTTTCTAATTATTTTTGCTGGTGGTTTGGCCCTAGCTGATTCAAGTGGAAGTGATAACTCAACAGAGTATGCAGATCCGGCTCATGAAATGCCAATAACCGATCAAAGTTATGACTCTGCTAATCCAAATTCAGCGCTGTATCGTTCTAACAGAAATATTAATACTCGAAATTATAGAACAATAACTGATTGTTCTTCGACGGATTTAGAATGTATGCATAATTTAAGAACCGGCCCTGGACAAGATAGTTACTGATTCAGTGTCGTTGACGGCTTTGGACACACCCGGCGCATGCGGGCTTGTCCAGTGCCGATCATCATATTTGAATGACTCGTGCAATCCGCTAATTAGGTTTTATCTATACGCCACTTTTGGTCGCCACTTGAGGTTATTTTTGAGTAAGGTGTTCTCTAAAAAATATTTGAACATCTTCGATAAATTGCGAGTGTGCCATACGATAATAGGGTTGAATAAAGTACTGCAAATAGACCGGCATCTTTAATGTTTTTTTGGGATCGATTATTTCTAAACGTGAATCATTTTCGATAAGGTGCCATTAAGACCATTATTTTGCGAAACTGAGATCAATTTAGAATCCGACACAACTCCACTGGATTTAGTAGCAACATCAGTTCAAATCCCAGCCGCATCCATTGTAAATCCGCTGTTGGCCGAAGGCTCATTGACTTTAGCGTTGCCGGCGTACTTACAATTATTAAATTCATTCAAAATGCAATTTCCAGAAACAACAAATAGGGATGCCGACCACGCTTGGTTAACACCGGTCAAAGGCTACTCAGATTTAACTGCGATTCAAAGTTTAATCAAGAATGGTGTCGTGACCGAAGAATTTGTAGCTGATGTTTTAGCTGTGGATTTTGAAAATCCTCTGTTGTCGTCTAAACGGTGTAAGCTGGTTCAACTGGTACATGCTGATGGACTAACAAAATTTGCTGAGCGACTCAAAGTGTCCACTTTACCTGGCGCAAAAGACTTACTTGAAAATTTAACTGATCCAGAAAAAACAAAAAGTTTTCACACTCAGAAAGCCAAAGTCCATTTAGAAAAAACTGGGGCGTTATTGAAAACTGCTGACGGACAGGCTCAATTATTTAAAAAATTAATTAAGAATCGAATTGATGTTTTTAACGCTGAGATTTCTAAAAATCCACGCGGCCAAATTTTGGAACCTGGATTTCGCGTTATTTTTCCGGCACCACAATAACTTAAAATCAGTCGCGCTCGAGGCGAGTTCGGCGGTAATCGTTGCGACTGGGCTCGGACCTTTCCATTTGCCCCAATAAACTCATCAGCAGATTTACGCTCAGCTGATCATCATGCGATAAAATTTTATATCCAAATGTTGACTCAATGGAGTTTGCAGACGTTCGAGTTAAATACGTGAATACAATACGCGACGATGGATCCATTAAACTGGCCAGTTTTTGAATCAAACTAATCGTTGCTGGATGGCCTAAATAACCGGTTTGCCATGCATTACTAAAGTCCAGCATCGATACCGACGAATCTAACGCTTCAACTATATCTGCTATGCGTGCTTGAAATGTTGCCGACCCCAGATTGTCGTGGACAATATAAATTCTATTTTTCTTGGCGAGCTGACTAATGTGCCCAAACAGCTGATCATCAAACAAGTAATTCGCATTTTCATAGGCGCGATCAGAATTTTTTTCTGGCGACTGGTGAAAACGCGTCCATTCTAAAGACTCTTGAACATGAAATTGCCACCACTGCCACGCTTTTTCGTTGGCTAGAATTTTTTTATTTTCTACAGAGAGTTCTGGTGAGCTTTGAATCATTTTTAGAATGTCGGCAAAATTCGATTTTAAGCGCAGCTGCAAATAATGCTCGCGATTTTTAGCGACCGCCAAAAGTGAGCGATTAATCAAATTATATAAATTTACTTTTTGATCGCGATCAATCAGCACCAAACCTTTGGCCCGTCCACCCTGCATGGCCGCTCCCATAAAACCACGTTCAGTGCCCACCGTGACGTAAACTCCGGCGGGGACTTTTTCAAATTCTTTTCTGACGATTCCGATTTGTCGTTCGTTCGGAGCTATAAAGCCTGGCCCCTCATCGACATGGGGAATCATTTGTGGCAAATCGGAGGCTAAATGGTTTGATCGAAACAATTGTAAACACTGATTAGCCTCGGCAAAACCACCAGCAGCTAAAATCACGCAAATCAAAAAGAATGCAGCAATCACAGAACGACGTACCATAGGAATTAAGGGTGCAATTGCAAAGCCCGAACTAAAAGTTCATGCCTTCGACTACAATCCGTCTAGAAATCTTTTAAGTAGCACAGTTTGAATTTTTTTCGAGGTGACAAACAATAAGTGTTAACTAAAATAGAAGAATGAAGAAAAAAGTCTTATTGGCTTCATTAGCGTTACTAATGATGGCTCACAGTTCTTTGGCTAAAGCGAATTCATGGCCCGGCAAACTTGGAAAGATTTGTTTTGATACTCCACAACCTAAAAGATTTTCTGAAGTAGATTACAAAGTGGCTTATCAAGTGGATCATTCGCAAACCGAAGAGCAGCGCAAAAAAAATATCGACGGTTTAAAAAATAGCGAACTTGTTTTTGATGGCAACCTGACCGTTCAAGTTAATAACGGAACTTCACATGCATTACCAAAAGACAAAGGATTATTAATTGATAATTTGGATCCCAAAGCCAAACACACAATTAAAATCAAAGGCACCAAAGGCAAAACCTACCAATACTTTAAAATTGCTTTCGATAACCCGGATGATCCCAGAATGCGCATCTCTCAAGGGTCGTTTTACCATATTCAAATGATGACCATGCCGCCGCCAAAAAAATGCCCGTGGTCGCTGGTAGAATAGCTACATCACCGGCGTGCGTGATTTACTTTTTTCGGTTTTGCGACTTTTAACGTTGGTGCTGGCCGCTTCATTTTTATTTTGTTCTCCAGCAAAGGCACCGTGTAAATCGTCGCGTGGCTTTGCGGGTCTCATCATTTTGCTGATATCTTTTTTATTATGATCAGAGCGTCGCGCAACTTGTTTAGAATTTTTTGGGGAATTATTCATGCTTGGCATAGAGTGATTTCCTATTTTTGATAAATATCTAATTTTTCGTGTGAGCGCTTTCCAGAAGAGCGTTCAATGGCGGCTTCCATGGCGCGTGTTGTTCGATCCATTTGTTCTTTAACGTCGATTTCACCTTGAATGAATTCTTCGGGTCCGTTTTCGATATCATCCAGCGAAGAGCTTTTAGCACCCATGGTTTCGTCGATGTCGCTGATATCCCTTTCTAGGGTCATATCCTGGTCTTTAATAATTTGCGTTTCGTCTCGTTGATTCTCGACAGGCTCAAATGGCAAACGGTCTTTTGGTGTCGTCATAGTTCCCCCTATTACTAGGGATTATGCGAATAATGTGCCGAATAAATTCATTATAATGCGTTCGAATTTGTCCCATAAAACGTTGATGCAAACTTTTGCGACAGACTGAAATTTCAATTTTCTTTCATAATTTTGAAATTGACTATGAGTTGCGAAAACTTCATGTTTTACATATGAAAACTCAATTTAGAATTCTAATCATTTCCATCCTAGCAACAGCTTCCGTTTTAATGAGTAGTGGATGCGCCAGCGCCCCGGGAACCGAAGTCACCGACGAACAAATTAACGCCGAAGCCGAAAAAGCCTACGCCGAAATCAAAGCTAAATCTAAACTTTCGACAAATGCTGAGTGGAATGCAATGGTTCAACGAGTATCAAAACGAATCGCTGCAGCTTCTGGCGAAAACTTTAAATGGGAAGTTATGCTTATTGAAGACAAACAAGCCAATGCGTGGTGTATGCCCGGTGGAAAAATGGCGGTTTACACTGGAATTCTACCCGTTGTAAAAACAGAAGCTGCCTTAGCTGCCGTCATGGGACACGAAGTTGCGCATGCAACTCAACGCCATGGTAAAGAAAGCTACACACGCGCTGTTAAGGACCAATACATGGGAGTCCTTGCCGGCTTAGGAACAGCCGTCGCAGGACAATATCTTTGTAACTCTGATGATTGTAAAAAAATGGTGGCTATGGGCGGAATGGCCGTTGGATTTGGAATTACTTACTTCAGTTTAAAATATTCTCGCGGTGATGAAACAGAGGCCGATAAAGTTGGACTTCGCTATATGGCGCAAGCCGGTTACGAGCCGACCGAGGCCGTTAAACTTTGGGAGCGCATGGAAGCGGCCGGCGGCGGCAAAGGGCCTGAATTTTTATCAACGCATCCATCAGGGCAAACGCGCATTGGTGAATTAAATCGTCAGATGAGCGAAGCTCAAGTTATTTATCAAAACGCACCTCAAAAGTACGGGCTCGGTTCAGGAATTTGAGCGTAAATTTCAAAGCAAAAGTTTGTGAACGTTGTGGCGCCCAATTCGGTTGCGGCGCTAAAACAGATTCCGCGTGTTGGTGCATGAATTTAAATTCGGCGGAATCTATTCCAAAACAATACAATGATTGTCTTTGCGAAAACTGTTTAAAAATTTTCACAAGCAAGGCCATTGATAATTCAAATGAGCTTATCGAAGGAAAAGATTTTTATTTTGAAAAAGGACTTATGGTTTTTACGTCAAAGTATCATTTAGATCGTGGTTTGTGCTGCAATAGCGGTTGCAGACACTGTCCGTATTAAAACGAACGGAATAAACAAAAATTTCCAGTTTCAAAAATTTGCGGAGCACTCCAACGACCACGTTGCGAAAGTTCCTGCATAACGTGACGAGCTTTTCCACTGGTAATGATATTGATTTTCTTTTTAGTCGCTACGGAGCTCAGCTGAGTAAGAACGTGACTGTAGGTTTTATCCGTAAATGGATCAAACATGTAATACACATCGGCTTCTGGAATTAAAAAATCCGTAGAACCTAAATCTTGAGTATGAAATTTAACATTCTTTTCAAGATCAAAGTATTTTAAAGCGGCGTTAACATTTTGAACTCGTTCAGCAACAATTTCGTAGCCGGTAAATAAAACATCGGGGCGCATAAGGCCTACGATGAAACCAACTCGTCCGAATCCAGCTCCAAGGTCAACAAAACGAGCGCCCATCGGGATTCTTAAATACCGAAGAGCTAGAAGTACGGTCGAATAAGTTGATTGAACTCCGATGCCACTGCCCTCGAAAATTCGCTCTTCACCAAATTCGGTCTTTTGAGCCGGTTGAATGTTTTTATCAACTTTGTAATCGATTCCAAGAATCTGATCAAGATCATCAAAGGTGCGATCCAATGAATAACCTAACAATAAATTTTTATCTTTTTTATCGGCAACAATTTGATGTTCGTATTCAACAAGTTCAGAAATTAATTTAACTGCATTTGTCGCAAAGATTTTATTTTCTGGTGTACCTAAAGTTTTAACGTACTTAACAACAAGTTCTAAAATACTAATGGCATTGATTTTTATTTTTTCCATTTCTTCAACTGAGGAATGCTCAATTTCAGAATGTAAAAATAAGATCGGTGCTAACTCAACTTTAAAAAGTTTTTTGGAAAACCCCTGAAAATTTAGTGGGGTTTCTTTTTCTTTACTTAAGATCCAGTATTGTTCTTGGATGAACTGCATCGCTGTAACAACAAATGCAGTATCCACATACATGTGAGCTAACCCGACTGTATCGAGTCGGATCAGCTGATCGAGAACACCCTGATGGAAATCAGGGTCGGTTTTTAATAATAATTCAATTAAGCTCTGTTGATGATTTCTCAATTCAACCTAATTTATTAGTAACGACCGCGTGATCCGCCGCCACCGCCACCGAAGCCACCACGTCCGCCGCCACCTGTTTTAGGTGCCATCGGTTTCGCGATACTAACAACCATCGCGCGTTGCATTTGCTCAGATCCGTTTAATTTTTCAATTGCTGTGTTTGCTTCAGAATCTGATCCCATTTCAACAAAGGCAAAACCTTTTGCGCGACCAGTTTCACGATCAGTAATGATTTTTACTGAAGACACTTGGCCAACTTGTGCAAACAAGTCACCTAAAGTTTGCTCGTCCATGTTAAATGATAGATTTCCAACGAATAATTTATTGTTCATGATTCCTCCTTAGGAACTGAATGCCGCTAAAGAAGAAAAAAGCCCTATGCCAATTACTCAAAGACGACGAAATTACAGCCCTACTATACACCAAATCAATTTGTTCGACTATCAAAAATTTTATTTTGAAGCACTTCAGAACGACTTTATGCGATTAGACAGGCCTGAGATTTAAAACAGCCCGATACCCTGCTCAGATTTTGGTCTTGATATTGGTCCAGGGGGTGGTCAATTATCCTCGCCCCTATTTCAGATTTCACCTATGCTTATTTCACAAAGCGCATTTAAATACTCTTAAGAAGGAGCTTTCTATGAAGTTAGTTATCGCCTCACTTGTTGTTTTATTATTAACACCTTTTGCCATTGCCCGAGTTTCTAAGGAAAAAGTTATTACTTACCATATCGAAGTGACCAACTGGCCGGAGTCACTAAAGCCAATGGTTGACCGCGTGGTTCAACATTTAACGGCACCAAATCAGTGTTGGTCGTACAATGATAAATCTAATGTGAGCTTCACGATTGAAGCCGGGGCTGACGTAGTTTGTAGTACATTTGTAACTTTTGTTGATGATAAAAAATTAGCTTTGCAAAAAAAAGATCACAACGCCGTTAAATATGTGATTTCTCACGATGGCAGCAAAAAAGGTCAAGGCAAACTGTTATTAAAATTATTCAGGGGCGATGGTAAAAAATTAAAATCTGCGGCCTCAACAAGTTTTGACCTTAAAAATGAAACTGACGATACATTACAAAACAGAATTGTGTTGTGGAGTTTAAAGTAGTTTTAGAAGTGCGCTGGTTCCCATTTTTTTTCCCCGTTAACATCAGGACTATCGCTCCTTGAAAAACAGCACTAGGCTAACAAAGTCGTTTCACAAGGAGTTTCAATGAAGTTGTGGTCATTAATTGCTGTCTATTTTTTGTTTTTTTCAGCCTGCGAAAAGAAAGATGGGATTGCACCAGGCATTGATCCGGACTCACCAACATTTTCAACCCCTGTAACTTTTTCTGCACGAACATCCACAACATTCACTGTGAGCTGGGCCGCCACTGATGCCGCCACTTCGTCTGCAGCGTTGGAATACCAAGTGATCTATTCGGCACTTGATAATATTTCTACAATTGATACTGCACTATTGAACGGAACTGTCATGACCTCGTGGACAGCGAATTTATTAACTCAAAATTTTACATCAATGAGTATGGCGACCCGATATTACGTGAGCATTATGGTGCGCGACTCCGAAGGCCACATAGCGATTAGTTCCGGTTCAGCCAACACTTTATGCTCTGGAAAAATTATGTTTTTAGCGAATGTCGCCAGCGGAAATCTTGGTGGCGCATCCGGTGCAGACATAACCTGTAACGGCAATAAACCCGCTGGCTTTGCAGCATCGACATTTAAAGCGCTAATGACCGACGGAACGAACCGCCGTTCATGTTTTATTAGTGGCAACGACAATTGCTCCGCGGTCACAACTGGGCGAACCGACTGGCCTCTAACAAACTCGACGACGTATTGCACTTCCGATTATGAAACGCGAATTGGAACCACGAATACAATTGGCCTGATCACAGTGTCGAATCCCAATACGCTATCCACAGCAACAACAAACACCTACACGGGTTTTAATGTTGCGTGGGGAAGTTCAGCCTCCAATTGTTCTAATTTCATAAGCACATCGGGGTCTGGAATTGTTGGATCCGGCAATGGCTCAGGAAGTAATTTTTATTCAATTTCAATTCCCACCTGCGTAACAGCCGGCACAATTTATTGCGCGCAACAGTAGTTATTATTGCGCGCAACAGTAGTTATTATTGCGCGCAAAAGTAATTAATAATCGCCGCGCTTAACTCGCCCGCGCTGTTTGGCCTCCGTAGTTAGCTTCTTCCATCGTTTTTTTTCAACTGCGGCAACTTGTTTGTCTTGGCGTTGAACACTATGACGAACTTCAGCTTGAAGTTTTAAATAACTCTGCCAACGCTCGGCCGTGATCGCTCCCGTTTCAAAAGCGGCTAGCACCGCACAGCCCGGCTCCTTCTGATGTTTGCAATCACTAAAACGACACTGCTGAAAAATACTTTCGATGTCTTCAAACTGCTGACTGAGTCCTTCTCCGTGATCTGACAATTGCAGTTCGCGCATTCCTGGTGTGTCGATAATTAACCCACCATAACGACTCACGTATAAATTTCTAGACGTGGTTGTATGGCGCCCTTTGCCGTCATCGTCACGGATGTCCTGCGTTTTAATTCGATCACTGGCATTTGTTGCTCCAATTAAATAATTTATTAATGTGGACTTACCAACACCTGACGAACCAATAACCACCGCCGTTTTTCCTGGCTGTAAATAGTGTTTAAAAAATTCGGTCTGATCAAAATTGTTTTGCGAAATCGCGTGGACATCAACATTTGGAAAATTATCTTTGATACCTTTGACCACGATGGCAATCGTTTCTGGTTGAATATCGGACTTTGATAATAAAACGACTGGTGTGGCTTTTGATTCATACGCAATCGCCAGATAACGCTCGATCCTTCGAAAATTCAGATCATCATTTACAGACGACGTTATAAAAATATAATCGACGTTTGATGCCAATGACTGACCATCACTTCCCAAACCAATTTGTTTTCGGTGCATCAGCGTTTTGCGTACAAGCACTTGATTGATTAAAGCTCGTTCTGAGTCCGACTTCAAATCAACCAACACCCAATCTCCAACGGTTGGATATTGCAATCGCGACGTTGTTGCGAATTGAAATTTCCCCGTAACCATCGCAAGGACAACGTTGTCCTTTTGAAACTGAATCCGGTACAATTGTCGTTCTTCACCAATCACTCGAGCCGGGACTAAACCAGAGACTCCAGAGGAAGTATCATTCGGGATTTGTTTTTCAAAAAAGTCATCCCAACCAAAAGATAATAAAAATTCTTTATCAGAATTCTGCATGCAATAAACTCCTAAAAATTAAATTAAAATAAGTAATAAAACTAAACGTACGGCAAGAAGGCCAAAACACAAACTACATTATCCATAATGACCTCCTATAAACTGCATGACGACATGCCACTGACTAAAAATATAAATGCTGAACACATTTTCGTCAATCGATTCGTTTAAGTTTTTGTAAACTGTTAATTTTATACTGCTTTTCGCATTAAAAACCCGACGATCAGAACAACAATTAAGACGGGAATTCCAACCTGATAAACTATTTGTTCAAATTGAAATAAAAAAACCAAGCAAATAATAATTCCTAACAACGGCAGGATCGGCATGGTTCTAATACTGAGTGGAACTTTGAATGGACGTTTTGAATTTGGATGAGAGTACCTTAAAAATATCAGCGCTAAATTGATCGCGATAAAACTGATCATGGTCGCTAATGAAGACACGCCCGCTAAAACTTCGACTTCGCCCAAAGGGACTAAAATTAATGCCGCACCTAACACAACGAGTGCGGCCACCCACGGAGTCTTGGATTTAGGCAGGACTTTGGCTAATAAAGCTGGAAGGGCTCGATCTACAGCCATTCCATATAAAATTCGGCTTGTCGTTACCAAAGCAATCAATGCCGTGTTGGCCGTTGCAAACAAAGCGATTGCACCTAATACACTCGCTGTCTTTGGCGAAGACTGTTTGGCCGCATCTGTTAACACTGCATTGCTTGAGGCCAATTCATCAGGACTCATTAATGCCAGCGCTGCGAACGCCACTAAAATATAAAGCAAAGTGGCAACACTTAAACTGATTATGATCGCTCGCGGAACATTGGTTTCTGGTTTTTTAGTTTCTTCAACCAAACTAACTATGTTCTCGAAACCAAAATAGGCAAAAATAATTAATGCTGAACTAGCTAGAGTTCCCATGTTAGGTTTTGCACTTAGGACTTTTCCAAATTCAGGACTTTGCCAACCTAAATATATAAATATAATTAATCCGACGATTTCAATAATTGTAAATATCGCATTGATCCAACTCGATTGCTGAATACCGATAATGTTGACGATAGAAAATAAAATAAGAATACCAATTGAGACGGCAGCTAGAGGAATCGGCATGAAACTATTTAAGTATCCTGAGAATGCGACCGCAACCGTGGCTGCTGTTGCCGCTCCAGAAAATGCCATCAACAGTCCTGTCGAAATCGAGATCCATTTAAATTTTGGAAGCGCATTTTTTAAGTAGATATATTCGGCGCCGGTCTTTGGAAATAATGTGGCTAATTCCGCGTAAGACAATGCCGTAAAAAAAGCGGCAATCGCCGCTAAGATAAAACCAATCCATAAAGTGTCTTGCGCCGTTGCTGCGGCCTTGCCAATAATTGAATAAATTCCCGCCCCTAGAATCATGCCTGTTCCGTAAAATACAAGAAGAGGCAGATTCAAAGAGCGGTTCAATTTGTCCATTGTGGCTAATAGTGACTAAATAACGTTAGCAATGCCACGAAGTTTTCCGATGTTAATTCTTGATTGTGGCAAGAACGTTTCGGAAATTTTTGTACGAATGCTATCTGGAACTGGGTAATTTAAAACGTCACTGTATTGGTTCAGTCCGTGCTCTTCACCTTCGATCAATAGTCCAACAGCTGATTTGTCACCTAAGAATGTTGCAATACTCATTAGGCCTCCAACTGTTGTTCCCCAAGCCCCCGACGCCGTTGAAGGTTCTTCACCTTGTACTTTAAGCAAGCGGGTCAACTCATCGACATTATGTTGATGATCTTGTCGAAATGAAGCGAGTTCAAATCGAGCTGCATCTTGAGGAAATTTCTCGATGGCTTTTGCATAAACTTCAACCGCCGAAATTTCGCCGCGTAAAATTTTGTTTAAATAATCTAAAGCCTCAACTTCTTGTGAAGACTTATTAGCTCGAGCAAAATCTTTGGAAGGTTTGTAAACCTCGCCCTCGTTTCGATTAAAATCGTTTTCCATGTCAGTCCTTTCTTTTGAGTGCGTTAATAAACTAATTACTAATCAATTTTTACCATAACAACAGCGTGCGACGCTTTGCTAGGATATTGTAAACTGTCAGACGTCGTTGGCAAACCAGCGGCTACTAAAGTCTTTTTCAAACGGCTATCACGAGTATTAAATAATTTTGCAACAGCACCAGATTTTTCGGCCATATTGTAAGTATCAACATCTACAGATTTGATTTGTTTAACAAAACGTTCGATACTGCGAGCGCGTTCTTTAGCTAAATCACGTTGCGCTTTAGGCAAAGTTTGTGCGTTAGCCGCAGGTAATTCTTCATCAGACCAAGCCATCACGATAACTTCATCTAAATTACCTTCTGAGTTTGATGTTAATAAAGTATTTCGTAAATTCTCCATGGCACCAACTGTTAAAGCAGCACTGCCTTGTTCAAATTGGATTTCAGTAAAACGATGAGCGTCGGCTTCACGAGCGGCTGCACGACTGATCGCTTGGCTTTCAGCTTCTTCAGTGTAACTTGTACGTGGAGCTGATGATCCATCTGTGCCGATTGTTGCTGTTTTATCTTTGTTTGCGCATCCTGCAACTAAACCAATCGCAAGTAAGCACCCCATTGAAAGAGCCGCTGTTTTTGTAAATAATGTTTTCATTTATTTTCTCCTTTTTATTCGTAATTAGTGTTTGTAGTCTTCAGGTGTTTCGTCTTGAACTGGACGATCTTCTTTATAATTTGGAAATGAATTTTCTTTTGGAATAATTCCTGTTTCACCGTGTTGTTGACCTTCGCCGGGTTGCTGTGCAGATTCACGTCCAACTTGGCTTTCACCAAAACTTTTAGAACGGTCTTCTTGAGCTTCTTTTGGTTGGTTCACTTGAGAATTTCGTGGTGTAGATTGCCATTGGTCGTGTTGACCTTGCACGGCCTGTGAACGTTCTGGTTGAGTTTTATCCTGAGGTTCTTCAATTGCTGGAGCTTGTGGTTGTGGTTGTGGTTGTGGGATTGCTCCGGCTTGCGATTGTCCAGAATCACCCTGCCTAGCCCATTTGTTAACGTTAGTCTGCTGCGGCTGCCCCGTTGAAGGTTTCTGTTGTTGTTTTCCTTGTTGATCTTGTGGTTGCATGTAGTGCTCCTTTTGTTGTTGTTAAAAACCAGTTTTTATAAAATGTACGTAATTTAAATAGCAAAACGCAGGACCATAATTTAACTGCACCATATTTCATTTGACGGAAAAATAAAAAAAATTGGATATTAAAAGAACGTTCACGTGTAAAAAACGGAGCTAAGCAAGTTAGCAAAACAGAATATGAGGCATCATGAGAAAAGTCGCAATCGTTGGCGGAGTCAGAACACCATTCGTTAAATCAATGAGTCACTACAGTGGAAAATCGAACAAAGATTTGGTGACCGCGGCCCTTCGCGAATTGGTTAAAAAATTTAATTTAGAAAATAAAATTTTAGGCGACGTTGCCCTGGGCGCAGTTATGAAAAATGCGGAAGATTGGAATTTATCACGCGAAACAGTTTTACAAAGTGGGCTGCATCCACAAACTCCAGGCTATGATGTTCAGCGCGCTTGCGGAACTGGAATGGAGACCATTTCGCAAATTGCATTAAAAATTGCGGCCGGTCAAATGGACGTCGGCATTGGTGGTGGCGTCGATACAAACAGCGACATTCAAGCCACCCTGCCTCATGAGTTTACTTGGACGCTATTAGAGGCTCAGAGAGCCAACTCACTCCCCGCAAGAATGATGGCATTTTTAAAAATGCGCCCTAGTTATTTAAAGCCTCAGTTCCCGGTTGTTAAGGAACCTCGCACCGGAAAATCAATGGGTGATCACACCGAATTAATGGTGCAAGAGTGGAACATTTCGCAAGGGGAACAGGATCAATTAGCTTTTGAAAGTCATCAAAAAGGTGCAAAGGCCTATGACGCCGGATTTTACGATGATTTAGTCGTGGAATTTAATGGTTTGAAAAAAGATTCAATTTTAAGACCCGATACAACTTTAGAAAAACTAAAAAAATTAAAACCTGCATTTGATTTTTCTGGCAAAGGAACATTAACAGCTGGCAACTCAACAGCATTAACAGATGGAGCTTCTGTCGTATTATTAGCCAGCGAAGATTATGCTAAAAAAAACAATTTACCAATTCTGGCCTACTTCGTCGATTATCAATCGGCCGCAGTGAATTTTGTAAAAGGCGAAGGCCTTTTGATGGCGCCGACCATCGCCGTTTCAGAACTATTAAAAAGAAACAATTTAAAACTCCAGGATTTTGATTTCTTTGAGATCCATGAAGCTTTCGCAGGCCAAGTTCTTTGCACATTAAAAGCCTGGGAATCGGCTGATTATTGTAAACGCGTCTTAGGACGAGATAGCGCCATGGGCAGCATCGATCGCAGTAAATTAAATGTCAATGGCAGCAGTTTAGCGTTAGGTCACCCCTTCGCAGCAACAGGTGGCAGAATCGTTGCCACCTTGGCCAAACTATTAAATCAAAAATCATCTGGTCGCGGACTTATTTCAATCTGTACGGCCGGCGGCATGGGCGTTTGCGCTATTATCGAAAAATAATTTTACTTCAGAATATTACTTCAGAATTTGGGCGATGGCATTGGCCCAAGTCTTGGGGGCTTGATCGTTGTTTTGTAAATAGAGCATGGGATCGGTTATTTCTAATTCAATTAATTTGGGGCCATCTTTTGATTCCACTAAGTCCACTCGTGCATATAACAAATCGTCTTTAACAAGTTTTAATACTTCGTCACCGTACTTTAATGTTTCTGCCGATGGGTTTAATTTTTCGCGGGTCCCACCGTATTCGGCGTGGATTCTGAATTCACCGTGAGCCGCACGTTTTCTAACAGCGTGACTGAATTTTTTATTGAAATACACCAACGATACTTCACCGCTCGTTTTTATTTCTGGGATGTATTCTTGAATAAGGACATCTCTTGTTTTTAAAATAGCTTGTACTGTTGATTCAATTTTTTTGAATTCAGCAACTTCGATTAAATAGGTATCATAGCCATTTAATGATACAGCTGGCTTAACAACGACATAATTTGACGGCCAATCACGCAAAAACATTTTTAGAATCTGCTGCGAAAACATTTGTCCGGCTTGCAAAAAATGTGTTTTAGGTACAGAAACGTGTCCTTCGAATTCGATGATATGTTTTTTATTTAAATTCCAGCGAATTGCCTCTATCGAATTAAACACTGGGATTTTTAAGGATTCAACTTGGCTTAAAAAATCTAAGAATTGTTGGTATTTTTCGTGGTAATTCCAACATGAGCGAAAAATCAACGCGTCGAAATTTTTAATTTTTGAAATATGAGTTTCGTCCCATATAACCACGTTTGTATTAATACTTCTCTGTGCTAAATGCGGAATCGCTAAAAGATCATCTGTAATTAATTGCGGAAAGAGTTCACACGTGACCATACCAATTTGCTTCATCGTTTAACTATTCAAGAAAGCGAGCATTAAATCAAATATATACGCTATCTAAATAATTTAACGCTTGAGCAAAAAATGGACATTGTTTTCTTGCCTCGCAAACATGGCCTCTAACTTGCTTTTCATCAAAGAGTGAAAGCACAAGCCATAGAATCATTCGACTATTTTAAGAAAAAACTTTTCAGCCATGATATTTTCACGCAAGGGGCAGCGCTCGCACTTTATACCGTGTTCGCTATGCCTCCGTTAGTGATTTTGTTGTTGAAATTTTTAACTACACTCAAGCTGAGTTTACAGGAGCCGATGATCGAAGAAGTGCGGGGCCTTATGGGTAACGATGCCGCAAAAGTTTTAGAAACGATCATCGAAAGCTCAAAACAATCTTCCGATTCAGTAACGCTTTGGGGCTTTTTGGTTCTTGGGGTCTCGGCAAGTGTTATCTTTGCGCAATTGCAATCGTCGTTAAATTTAATTTTTGAATCTGAACAGGTCAGCGAAGTAAAAACGACAATCAAAGTTTTCGTTCTGCAATTTATTAGTCGTCGAGTTATTTGTTTTGGAATGGTTTTAACAGTTATTTTTATTTCGATTGTCTCATTAATTATTTCGGGATTTTTGACAGTTTTTTTCAGTGGCGATCAAAAAACTTTTTTTAAGATTATTCAAACTTTAGGAAATTTAGCCGTCTATGCCGTTCTGTTTTCAATAATATTCCATTGGATGCCAGATCGCCGTGTACCTTGGAAGGCGGCTATTCAGGGTGGCTTTCTAACATCCTTTTTATTTATGGTTGGAAAAGTCCTCATCGGAATATATTTAGTTTATGATTCCGTTGGTTCGGCTTATGGAGCCATGGGTTCTTTAGGCGTGCTTCTCATTTGGGTTTTTTATTCGTCAATGATATTTCTTGTGGGCGCACAAATCGCTGCAACTCTATCCCGTGAAAGGAAAAGCCAGCCCAACACACTGGCCACGACACCATGAAAAAATATATATTTCGCTACCCTAAAACTACGATCTTTATTTTAATATTGTTAATCATTCGGGGCTTCTTGCCTTCGATGGCTTTGCGTGCGGTCAATTGGGCCCTTGAAAACAAATTGGGATCCTATACGGGTCACGTTGAAGATCTAGACTTAGAATTGTATCGTGGCTCGTATCAGTTGCAAAATCTGCAGATTCGAAAAAAACACGGCAACGTTCCCCCAATTTTGGAGGCTGAACAGGTGGATTTGCAAATTGCGTGGCGTCCGCTTTTTAAAAAAGAAATCGCGGCGCACGTTATTTTGGATAAAGGCCGAATTCATCTCGTCGACAGTAAAGAGCCCGACAAAAAACAATTAACTATGGTTGAAGAAAAACCGCTGGCTCAAGGCGAACCTCCCGCGTGGAAAAAGACTTTAAACGTCGTTATCCCCATGCGTATCGAAAGTTTAATTGTTCGTGACTCGGCGGTTTATTTTACCAATGTTAATTTGGCAAAACCTATTCCCGTGCAGCTTGAAAGCATTCAATTCACCGCCGAAAACTTAAGAACTCGTCCCAGCGGGGAAATATCAACATTGAGTCCTATCTACGGTGAAGCTATTTTCCAAAAGCATGCCCCCATCAAGATTAAAGGGCGCTATGATGCCTTGGCCGAAGAGCCTCGCGCCGACATTGACTATCAATTCAATGATTTTGAATTTAAAAAACTTAATTCATTGTTAATGGCTTATGTTCCTATCGATATTACGAAAGGTGTCATGAACGCCTACGGTGAAATCACCATGTCTGGTGGCCAAGTCGACGGCTACGTCAATTTGTTTTTAAAAGACGGCGATATCATAGCCCCCCGCCAACAATTTACTTCGTTTAAACATTTTGGTTACGAAATATTATCAGCCGTGGGCTATTGGTTTTTGAAAAACAATGAAACTAAAAAAATTGCCACTCATTTAGAATTCGAAAAGAAAAATAATGAGTGGAATATTGATGGATCTAAAGCCTTCTGGTCAGCTGTTCGAAACCGGACTAATGATTTAAAGCCCGGTATCGAAAACTCGATCAGTCTTATAAATTTGGAAGGCCGCGAACAGAAAAAGGTCATTCAATAAGAACTAATCACGCAATTCAATCGTGACGGCAACACTTTGTGAAGCACTAATCACCCCACTCAATGAACCACTCATGGTGCCGCTGCGCGAGCGCGTAAATGTCATGGTTCCGGCCCAGTTTCCTGCAGGCCCCGGCGGCGAAACTTGAGTATCTGTCGCATCAAAAACAATTCCGTTACCATTTTCTGGTGCCGCATCAGATTTTAAAGTCATGCGTGAGCCATTTGTGTAATTATAAGATAAGTCGATGTACATGGCATCTGAGCCGTTGGCACTCGGTGTCCAAGTTGGAGAAATTGTGGACCCCTTTTGATAACTCGTTAACGCAATTGGAACATTGCCTGCGATGGCTGATGGTAATTCCACAGTTGAAGAGTAGTCGCCTTCTCCGGGTCGAGATAAAACAACTGTATAGGTTTTGCCAACGACGTAAGGAACGTTCACTGAATAGGTCACCATACCTGCAAACTCACTGCGTGACATAGTTAGTCCCTCACAGGTTAATGTATCGCCGGCATTCAAATCTAAATATGTTCCCGTAGCCCCGCCTACTTGTAATCGCGCACGGCAAACCGCTGCATTCGAATTGTTGCCCGTGACTGAGTAAGTCACGTAGAAGCCTATTTAGAGTTTACTTTGCAATGAGTATTTCAAATTGAAACTTTTCCAGTTGCGGATCACCCACACTGTGACAATTAACTAACACGCAGTGTGGCTTAAAACTGTCAAACTTTTAGAGTGACCATTTTCCCACAGTCCTATTAAAATAAAGAGGAGGACGGTTTTAAATGGCAGGAAATCACGATCACGGACATACACATTCTCATCATCATCACACGCCGCAGAATTTTGATCGTGCATTTCTTATAGGTATAATTTTGAATATTTCTTTTGTTGCCATTGAAGCAACTTTTGGATTTTTTTCAAATTCTTTGGCACTGCTAGCAGACGCTGGCCACAACTTGAGTGACGTTTTAGGATTAATCATCGCCTGGTTTGCAATTACACTTTCACGCCGAAAACCAAATCATCAATTTACATTTGGATTAAAAAGCAGTTCCATCTTAGCCGCATTAGGCAACGCCTTATTTTTACTAGTTACGATCGCTGCAATTATTTGGGAAGCCATCGATCGTTTTCAAAACCAAACGCCCGTCGCCAATCAAATAGTTATTGGCGTCGCACTGGTTGGCGTTGTGATCAATGGATTTACGGCGTATTTATTTCATCGCGGACACAAAGAAGATTTAAATATTAAAGGCGCGTACTTACATATGCTATCCGATGCTTTGGTTTCTGTTGGAGTTGCTGCCGCCGCATTAGTTATGATGTATACAGGTTGGAACTGGATGGATCCGCTGGTCAGTATTATTGTTTGTGCAATTATTTTTAAGGGCACGTGGTCCCTGCTCAAAGAATCAGTTCAACTTGCATTGAACGCAGTCCCATCAGGAATTAATCGCCAAGCCGTATTCGATTTTCTAAAAACCAGAAAAAACGTAACCGCCGTCCACGACCTTCACATCTGGGGAATGAGCACGACCGAGAACGCATTGACCGCCCACCTGATCATCCCCAACGGCCACCCAGGCGACGGCTTCCTACACCATCTTGCTGAAGACCTAAAAACAAAATTCAACATCGGCCACACCACAATCCAAATCGAATTAGGCAACGACGACCACCACAAATGCGCCCTAGAATCCGACGATGTCGTCTAAATTTTAAATTTATTTTTTAGCGTAGACCAACAGCTACAGTTTGCACCATAGATTCGATGTCGAATGGTTTTTCGAAAACGCGTTTGATGTCGAGTTTTTTGACCATGTCTTGCGACATGTCGTTGTATCCCGAGCAAACGTATACAATTGGACGTGAATCAAATTGTAGATTTTGAATATTAGCAGCGAGTTCGATTCCGTCGCCACCAGGCATACGAATGTCTGAAATAACAGCGTCGAAAATCGATGATTTAATTTTTTCTAAAGCGCGACGTCCGTTTTCAGCTTCTTCAACTACGGCGCCAGAAAGTGTAAAAACCTCATTCAACATTTCGCGAAGCATATCATCATCATCAACAATCAAAATGCGATTTCCATTTAATACTCCATTTAATACTCTCATGAACCGACTCCTATGCCGAGATTAAAGTAAATCGCACAATAAAGCGAGTATTTTTGCTTTGCGTATCCAAGATCAAATCACCCTTTAACCCCTCAGTAAGGCTCTTAGAGACGCTTAAGCCTAGGCCCGTACCGGCACCGACGGGTTTTGTCGTGAAAAAAGGATTTAAAATCTTATCTTGGATGTTGACGTCGATTCCCAAGCCACTATCAGTGACCCAAATCTCGCAAAATCCGTTTTTAGAAATCGTTTTAACTTCGATCCACGAATTGTTCTGATTTTTTACAGCATCTATCGCATTACTAATCAAATTCGTAATAATTTGAACGACCTCGCCCGGTCGAACTTGAATAAACATTGGGGTCGCGTAGTCCAGCATTAATTGAATGCCCGTGGCTTTAATTTTGTCCGAGCACAGATCTAACGTGGTTTGAACAATTTCACTGACGGGCTGAACAATTGGCTCATCTTTTTCAGACGACCTCGCATAAGTCAGCAGACTCTTTGTAATTCGACCAATGCGTGTTGCCGTCTGAGAAATTTTCACAAGCTCTACGACAATATCCTCGCTGGGTAATCCCAACTTAATTTTTTCTTTGAGCGTATTGGCTTTCCCGACAATGATGGCCAGCGGCGTATTAATTTCGTGCGCAATTCCCCCAGCCATTTCACCAAGCACCGAAAATTTTGACGCGTTTACAAGTTTTGCCTGTTTGCTAGAAAGGCGATGGCGCATTTTATTGTAGTCCGTCAAATCTTCGGAGACTCCCAAAAATCCAATAATATTATCATCGGAATCTTTAATCGATGTTACCGTACATTTCACCTGAACTCGGCCCCCGTCTTTGCGGACAAAAGGCCACTCATTGGTGTCGGCAAACCCAAGTTTGGCCTTTGCAACAAAGACTTCAAAACCAGCTTCTACTTTTTTACCGAGTTCAACTGTAAGCTCTGCTGCGCGCTTTTTAACGACGTTTTGATCATGAAAAATCAACGGTGTTTGTCGACCGATGACCTCAAAACCTTTATAGCCCAACAGCCGTTCAGAGGCAGGACTGAATGTACGAATAATTCCGTTGGTATCAACGGCAATTATTGAGTGCGCCGAGTTTGCCATGATAGCATTCAACCAATTTTCTTTTTCTTCGATCGATCGACTTTGTCGATCGTAAAGTCGAACTAATAAATAAATACACACCAGGCAGACTAAATAAAAAATCGAGTTGCCGACCACAATCGCTTCGATTTTACGTTTTATTTCCGAAGTTGACTGAAAAAGTCGAACCTTCCAGTCATTTCCAAAAATTGTAATTACAGCATCTTCATAGTTATTAATTGTTTCTTCCTGGGCGAACTCGGGACCTGTATCGAACTGATAATCCGACTGTCCGATTTTCACTCGCAATTGAAAATCACTAAATACAGGGCTCTCAAATATCTTTAAGAGTTCAGGCAAAATCATAGGACCAAAAATCCAACCAACGGTATTTTTCAATCGATCCTCTTCATTGGATTTATAGACTTCGACGTTGTTATAAACAGGTAGAACATAAATAAACCCAGGAAACGTTTCATTTTTTCTTTTAACGATCGTTAGGTCCGTTAACATTGCACTATTTTTTAACGAGGCCTGCCACACGATATTTTTTAAAAATGTATCGTCAGAAAGATCTTGCCCGATAAGATCTGGACTTTCCGCTTGGGGTTCAAAAGTTTCAACCATCAAGTAATCGGTGGTTTTATTGGGAGTCTTTTGAAAATTAAATTTTTTACCAATAAGGTATTTATCGATGTTTTTCGAAGGCACACGACGAATAAATCCGTAACCAATCAGACCCGTAAAATTACTGTAATTGTCGCGACTTTTCGAATAATCTTTAAATAGCTTTGGGTCATAACGATTGCCATCGGCCATCATTACACCACGTCCTCCTTGCAAACCATAGACATAGATGCCGACTTGGATATTTAAAACGCCACGTACACGCGACAAATTAAATTTAAGATGGTCCCTAAACTGCGCGAGCTCAAAATTAATCGACGAATAGGTCATCCCGGCTACGATTAAAAAAACCAGTATCGCAAAAAAATAAAATATTAGTTTTCGATCCAGCCTTTTTGCCAACAGCCACCCGCTTTACAATTTACACGAATTATTTCATAGGATGTTTGAACCAGCCAGCCTTCATTGCGACAGTCGCCATAAAAACAACTGATGACGGCCTCTTGCCCTTGCGAACTATAAATGACCCATCCATGCTTAAAACAATCTGTTTGCGTCGATACTGAATCCGCAGAACGGCAGACACTATTTTGCTGCAGTGTTTGCGAGTTTTGATCAATGCGGTACCAACCGTCTTTGAAACAACCCTGGTCTTTGCACTGAGTGTAGTATTTTTGCTGACGATTTTGTTCACTACTTTGCGCAATCCAGCCCGAAGTTTCGCAGCCATCGCGGTAGCAGGCTAAATCTGTTTTTGAACCCGTACGATAGTCGTACCAAGTCCAACCATTTTTCAAACAGTCATCGTCCCAACAGGTCACATCGGCCAGCGCATGTGATTTTTGACCAGCTAAATAGCTGAAAGAAAACAACAAGGCTAAGACTAAAACAACTTTGTTTATCGAGTATTCAACTAGATGCATAGTCTACAAAACTGCCCTCTCGTGGCCAGGGTGTCAACGTTGGAAAATGGTGGCACGTAATGCGCGACGACAAATTAAAATTTCACTCGGGAATTTAATGACACTGGCAAATCGCATGCGCTATTAAAGCTACACAATCTGACAAATATTTTTCAAAAACGAGAGGGGTCAACGTCTATGAAAATTCAACGTCGCCAGCTATTAAAATCTTTGGGAGCTATCTCTATTGCAGCGCCAACAATCGGTGCACTTTCAGCTTGCAGCCCTCGCATGGGTGAAAATCTTCAGCTTCTGCCAGAACCTAAGTTAACTCCGTCATCTTTGGATTTTAGCAATGCTAAAGTTTTTAAGTCTGGTTATTTGTCGATCATTCAAGGCCCAAGCTCAGATACAATTGTTAATATCAATATGTTCGTACCGAAACTTAAAAAATACATTTATGAAGTCGTCGACGCCTCAGGCACGCAGTATCCGGTTGAAGTTTACAAACGCGTAACCGGCCCGACTCATTTTCATGTCGCTAAGCTTAAAATTGTGGGGCTAACACCAGAAGTAAAATATACATTAAATGTTTATGATGTCAGTCGTTCAGGTGCAAAAGGCGCCTTATTAGACCAACGCTTTTTCCAATCTTTAAATACCCAAAAAACTCAACCGCGATTTGGATTTGTATCCTGCATGGCTGATGACATCCGTTTTGATGATGTGATTGATCCGATGTGGAACCGGCTTCAAGAGCAAAATGTCGATTTTTTATTTTTAACAGGCGATCTGGTTTACGTTGATTCATTCGAAACTGTTGAAAGACTAAAGGCCACTGAATTTGATATTTGGCAACGCTACATCGATAGTTTCCGTCGCATTCCCGTCTACCACTGGACAACGTTAAAGCCTATTTTTGCAACCTGGGATGACCACGATTACGGAACCAACGACGGCGATCGTGATTTTATTGGTCGCGAAAATGCAAATCGTTTATTTCATGCCTTATTTTTTGCAGACAATATCCAAGACACATGGACGATGGGCCCACAAGGCACCACGGCTGTGATCAAAGCCTTTGGTCAGAAATTTATTTTGCTCGACGATCGCAGTTTCCGCCAACCCAATAAAAATCAAACCGAACAAGAACCTTACGGCCAGTGGGGCGAAGACCAACACAAATGGTTGATTGCAAATTTAGCCGCAGACACAACACCAACATGGATTTTTAACGGCAACCAATTTTTCCGTGGAACTGATGTTACGTTCGTTGAATCATTGGCTTACAATCATCCGTTGGAACACAAAAATTTCTGTGAAGCGATTAAATTATTAAATACGCCAATGGTGTTTGCTTCGGGAGACGTGCATTTATCGGAAGTGATGCAAATCCCAACGGACTTGGTTGGGTTTCCAACTTACGAAATTACTTCAAGCTCGATGCATTCCTTTTTAGGAGGAGAAAACAAGGGTTGGGCTAATACACTCCGCGTACCTGAGTTATTGTGCACCGAATTTAATTTTATGGTTATTCAATCTGAAGCGATTCAAAGAAATACGCAGCGTGGTTTCAGTATTCATTTACAAAGTTTAGGTATGGCAAAAACGCCCTACTTCGAAACTCGATTAGAAGTTTTGCGGTAAGTTTTAGAAAAATATACCTGTCAAAAAAATAACACCTTATTAACTATTGGTTCTATCGTATTCTTCCTCGATCAAACGATTTGAGGTCTAACTATGAACAATAGAATGTTCGCTTTCAGCATTTTTTCAATTTTAACTTTCGCAGGCTGTGCAAAAAATTCAGATAACAAAGTTGTTAAAGATGGCTATTGCACAACAGAGACTGTTAACGCCTACAACGATGTTGTCTACATGGCGCGCTCGATAACTCAGTACTCAACACTAGCTACAATTCAAAAATTACAGAACACATGTAACAGCTTTAAAAGTTTTATTGGCAGCAACACGTGTAAGGCGGATGATAGTGGAGTTACTAAAGACATTAATCGTAATTCACTGGATGCAACTTGCACTCAGGCAGATCGCATTGTTGCGCAAACTCAAACTCAAAACAATCCACCTACAGTGAATTACTGTTCAGATTCGTTTCAACAAAAATACGATCAGATCCGGAAATTATCGGTTGATCGCTACACGACTGAAAGCGAATTCTTGAGTGCCAGCTCGGCGTGTTCGTCAATGCCGTCCGAAGCTTTGGGCGAAAAAGCGATCTCGTGCGTTCACACCCAAGACAAACTAACAATTTCAAGCGTTGGAACAACTAAAAAATGCCAATTTATTACTTTAGGGTTCATCAAATACACGATGCGTGTCGCTATGAATGATCCAAAAAAGAAATTGTCTGATTATACAGAAAAATTAAAAATCCGTTTCAAAGAAGATCTTAATAAGTACTTAGTGCAAATGGCAAAACTGAGCACTGAAGTAGTTGTTCAAGATACGGCTTTGATCGAAGCCCTAAAGGCAGTACTTTCTGAATTACCTTCATGCGTGTTGAAAAAAATATCGCCAACAACAACAGAAACCGTTTTTGAAAAGAAAGACGCTGTTTATAAATCAATCGTAACAACTGGTTTTGCATATACCGTTGATGAAAATAAAAAAGCAACAGTGACGATGACATCGGCACAAAGCCAGTTGCAAATTATTTGCAGTGGTAAAGAAACTGATTTATCGACTGTGAGTGATCTTAAGAAAATATTCGGCCAAAAAATGGATGTTGATTTAATGCCATTTGATTTGGATTAAACCCGCTTCTTTTGAACGGGTTTTTTTCGTGTGGTGATTTTCTTTTTTTTGGGTCTAATTTTTTCTGTAAGACCCAGAACATATTTCTTAGCCTTTGCTTTGTCTTGCTCTGAAATATTCGTCCACACCTGGTTGGCAAGCGCTCCAATCAAAATATAAGAATAAAACGGCAACAAAAATCGTGGGCCTTTCTTCATAAGATTGGCAACCACCAGCTGCCATCCGACCCGCTTTAAATCGTCCATGGTGTAAATCCCAATATTATTTAATAATTTTTCAAGGACTGGTCCCAAATTTTCCAGCTGCGAAAGTTTTTGGGATTTCTGAAATTGCTGGGCCTCTGCGAGCGTACCAAACATTTTTGAGTTTTTTGTCGTCTGCTTCATAGTGCTTGTTATAGTGTTAAATTAGAATAGACGCAAACTCATGTAATAATTAACTGTCAAAAATCCTAGCACTGTGGTCGTTCATTGTCTTATGGCATAATGACCCACTTACTAAAAATTTAGTGGTGGGAGTTGTTGTGAAAATTATTTTACAAATCGTACTAGTAACATCTTTGGCGACCTTAGCTTTTTCATGTTCTAAAGCTGTGTCTGAAATTAAGGTTAAAAATCCGACGCCAGCACCAAGTCCAGGTCCAAATAAAGTTCCACCCACAGCACCGCCGACAAATCCAGTCGCTACTGAACCGGTTGTAACAACGACTTCAGAAGTTGCACTTGTATCGTCTGAACTATTGCCAACCAAGTTCGGGACACAAGTCGTTTTAAATAAAATGGAACGCAAACAATTAAAAGGAATAGCCAAGCTTCAGAAAAAATTCACTTACAAACCTAATAAAAAAACCTCATTAAATTTTAAGGGTTGGGAAAACATTGGCCGCTCTCAATGTGACTCTACAACTGGCCAACCTGAAGTGACTGCCCTCGTAAAAATTGGCGATAAAGAAACTTCAGCCAAATACGGTGACTTATTGTTGACTGAAGTTAATCCTAACCAAGAATTAAGTTTAACGATCTCAATCGATAACTCATTCAATTGCGAAATGCTTTTATTTGAATTTGCTGTTGTCGCTACAGAAATTTCAGACGTAGTTATTGAACCAGAACCAAATTTACCGATTACTGCAGGATTAATTACGGTTGAAGTTCAAGAATTTTTGTCTATCGGAACATTTGGACCCTGCGTGGATTTAGCGTGTTTAACCCGCGATCTAAAAACGTTTAACAAAAAATTCGAAAATCCAAAAAATAAAATGGAACAAATTTCCGAAGACCAATTTGTGTTATCGCCGTCGGTCCAAATAATTTGTCAAAATCGCCACTCGGTTTTAGATACTTCCGGCATTACGAATTCAACTTGTAAATTAGTTGTTAACCCAGCACTAACGTTGCCAGAAATTAAAATCTATCGCGGCGAAGGCAAAAAAGCCAACGTACTTGGAGTCGAAATTACGACTCCGATTCTGTTAGAAAAATTATGTAACAAATGGCCGAACATCAACAGCGACGAAAAAGTCGAAATTTTTGTCAGTGAAACCGAGAAAAAAGAAGTCCCACGTTTAGAATTAACGTGCAACTACGACAAAAATTCAAAAGTAATTTCAGCCTCGTTCATCGGCGTCATCAACTAAATTAGGTGCCAGGCCTGGCACCTAAATCCAGACGCTTTTGACTTTGCGTTCGATGGCGATTTCGCGGGCCAGTTCGTAGCCTGCGTCTAAGTGTCGGAATATTCCCATCGCTGGGTCTGTGGTTAATACTCTTTGCAATCGTGCGGCTGCGGCCGGAGTTCCATCGGCCACAATCACCTGACCGCTATGTTGTGAATAACCCATTCCAACTCCACCCCCATGATGAAGCGCCACCCACGTTGCGCCACTGGCCACCAACGACATAGCACTAAGCATCGGCCAGTCACTAACTGCGTCGCTTCCGTCTTTCATCGCCTCTGTTTCGCGATTTGGACTTGCAACCGATCCACAATCTAAATGATCACGACC
>JAYVHE010000121.1:0-3033 GCA_043771495.1 Bdellovibrio sp.
GATGATTTTATTCATGGCTGTAAGACAATACACAGTATTCTCCTTGTAAATTTTCTGACTCAAAGATCGATTCATTAAAAATTATAAATTCAGTGACGCGTTCAGATTCGGATTCGTAAACAACTTTTGAGTCTTGAGCGATTGAGGCCTTGGACGTCGTCGAGCAGGATGTTGTTTTTTGTAAATTTTGAACTCGAAACTGGGGGCTTTCAGATTCAAATTCTTTTCGTTCAGGTGATTTATAGACCTGACAAGACTGCAGACTAAGAACTAAAAGAATGAAAGCTATGGTGTTTTTGTGCACTAAGTCTATTGTGAAGAGGAATTAATAAAATGTTAAGGCAAAACTCAATGTAATTAAGCCTTTGGTACAGGGGTTGCCAAGACGAAAAAACCGCCTATACAGCGGTTTTTTCAAGACTCTGTAATTGAATATAAAATTCGTTATTAAAACGGAATCTCTTCAGACTGATCAAATGTTGGTTCCGGGCCAAAATCGTTAAAGTTGCTGGTGTTATCCGGAGATGATTGGTTGAAACCGCCACCTTCAGTCGACGCTCCAGTGTAACCTGCACCTTGACCGGCCGAGGCACTTGCTCCACCACCTAAAAATTGAACTGTTTGAGCCGTGATTTCAGTCGCATAACGTTTGTTGCCGTTTTCTTCCCACGAGCGCGTTTGTAATTTACCTTCAACGTAAACTTGGCGGCCTTTTGCTAAGTATTTTCCGCAAAGCTCTGCTAATTTACCCCATACTGAAATACGGTGCCATTCAGTACGTTCTTGTTTTTGACCGTTTTTATCCATCCATGTTTCACTTGTCGCAACGTTCAAGCGTGTAACCACTGAACCTTGTGCCAAAGTTTTCATTTCAGGGTCTTGTCCTAAACGTCCAACGATGATTACTTTGTTAATTCCAGCCATAAAATCCTCCTGTTAACCCGGGAATCCCCGAGCGTTCTTGTTATGTGTAGAGCTTCAGTCCATCACGACTAAAGGCCTGATAATCGGATCAGCAAAGCATCTGACACTTTAAATGACCGGTCAAATTTATTCTGATTGCTAAGTGGCGACGGTTAGCGGTTTGGCGGAAGCCCCATTCCGGAATAGCTGAAAGTCTGTTGATAGCGCGATAAACCAGAAGGATCTTTATCAACTTCTTTAAGGAACGCTAGAAAAAGTGCAGCACGTTCTTTGAATGCCTGTTTTGCTGTAATTTCAAGCGTAATATTATAACTCTGAAACATCATTTGCAAAGGTAAACCAGGCGGGATTGGGTTTACAATAGAAAGATCACCCTTAATAGTTCCAAACATTTCATCGGACGGCGAACCAAATTTACCAGATTCAATCGTAATTTTGCCTTGCTGCATTTTGGCTTTTAATTCGACGTTATTGAGTTCAACCAAAGGTAAACCTAAGCGTCCCATTTGCGGGACAGTAATTGTTGTTGCCGGCATTTTAAATTTTTTAATGGATATCAACAAGTCGCCGTCTTGGAAACCTTTGAGCGCAAACTGTGGAGGCTGATCAGCGGGCGCCACGTTTTCTAACTCGACGGAAACTTGCGTTTGTACTTGCAGCTGGCCGCTTAAGGCGACCGAGGTTTGCAAGAGTTTGTGAATGTCTTCAAGTGAAACTTGATCCATGCTTAACGAGACGTTACTCACCATGGGGCTTTCTGTAAAAGCATTTTGCGATTTAATTTCTAGGCGGGTT
The DNA here is from genome assembly GCA_043771495.1 of Bdellovibrio sp. Classification (GTDB taxonomy): domain Bacteria; phylum Bdellovibrionota; class Bdellovibrionia; order Bdellovibrionales; family Bdellovibrionaceae; genus Pseudobdellovibrio. The sequence goes on from JAYVHE010000121.1 coordinate 1,720, forward strand.
GTGCCCCCAAGAAAACTTTCGGCCACAATGGTCCCACTTGGTTTTTTACTAATTAAATCAATGATCGAAGGCGAGGCTGTTAAAACGCCAACTTTCATTTCTTGGGCGACAGGAGAATCAATTTCCACGTCTTCAAGTTTTAACGTCATTGTCACTGGGTTAAAAGACAAATCTTTAAATTGCACGTAAACGGAGTTACGAGTATTTTGCAAAACCTTAGTCGAAACAAAATCACTCAAGTCTCCGAGTGGAAATAATAAAATGAAAAAGGCGCCAATTGCAAAAACAACGAGTCCTAGTTTGCCAAAATTGCGACCGATAAATTTAAGAGTCAGGATGATTGAATTCATCATTCGTCGCTGCTCCCAGAATCATCTTTGTTTCGGCGCTTTGAGCCACCGGAAGACTCTTCAGGTTCGGCTATAGGAGCTATTTGAACATCAGGAATATTGAGCGCATAAAGTTTATAAGTTACGTCAAAATAGCCAGTCATATCCGCCCGTGCGGCAATCACTAAGTCTTTCATTTTTACGGCTTCAGACAAGCGATTTAAAACATTTCCGATATCTACAATCTGACGCAAATTTAATTTAGCCAGGCTCACGTGAACAACATCACGCACGAATTTATCGGGAATAAGTTTCCCTTCGGAAGCAGCACGACTGACGTTAACAATTTGTTCTGGTAACAATTGATTCGATTGCAACTGAGTCGTGATTTGACTCATCAACATATCGGCCGGTGGGGGAGCTGAAACGCCGGCATCTTTGTTGGCTTCGCGATAAGTTTTAAAAAGATCTTTAATAAGATCACGTTGAGTTTCAAAAGACGTTATTTGGTCTTCAGATGAAAAGTAGGACGTCATTGGCGAAAATAAAACAACAAATGCAATCGTCCCTATAACCGCCAGAGTTGCAATTCGTTGACCTTGTGGAGTTAAACCTTGATAGCGCTCAGCCAGTTTTTGGTAAGCTTCGGTATCCTGTATGCGACCAGCAATTTGTTCTGCTCGAGCTTTTAAGGAATTTGATAATTCTTCTAAACGACTCATTCAGTTGTTCCTGCTGTTTCGGTTTTTGCTGTTTTACGATTTGTTAATCCACGATCCATTGATAACTCAACTTTAAAAGCAATTCGATTTGGTATTTGCGGTAACATGGAATCGGCAGATCGTGCGGATTGCGCGACCGAATTTAATTTGTTCACCAGCACGGTGACTTCGCGAGGTGAATTTGCATAGCCCTCTAGCTGCACTTGATCATCAAGGACTGTGACATTCTTGATGTCTAAATTCACTTGAGTGCGATCGGGCGC
>JAYVHE010000122.1:0-5120 GCA_043771495.1 Bdellovibrio sp.
ATAATGAAACCGTCAACCAAATCACAGTAGATTCCGTAAAATTGCTTATGAAAAAATATAAAATTAAAAAATCAAAATACAATTTAGAGTGTACATACACTGCCGAAGGTCAACCTAAAGCCGGCGGGATGAATTAGTTTTGAAGATCGTATTCGCAGGGCACGAGCTGCTTGAAGCGCCGGATTACCGGTGCTTTTTGAGCGTTCTTTACAAAACAAACAAATCAAAAAATTCACAGTTCTCTTACACGTATATTGCTAAGCAATGTGGATTTTCTTCGAAGGGTTTTGTTAAAGACGTTATCGACTCTAAAAAAAACATCTCTGTTGATTCTGCTCATAAATTTATAATAGGATTATCATTGCCTCGGATATGGGGAGATTATTTTTTAAATCTTGTTCTTATCGAAAAGACACAAAACAATAATGAACAAGAAAAATTGATTAAAGAAAATATTAGATTGAAGGAACGGATATTAAACCTAAAAAGCTTGGTATCTGAAAAGTCTGTAGATAAGTACTTTGCTCATCAACAATGGCCTTATGTTTATGCGGCACTAGGGAATCCTCAAAGAGGTGCTTCCGCCATAGAAATTCAAAACAGAACTAGTCTTGACTACAAAACCATAGACAAAATTTTAGATTTTTTAGTTTCTGAAAAACTAGCGATTAGAGAAAATGATCGGTTTATAGCAACTTCAAATTCGGCTTTTTTTCAAAATCTAGGTGCATCAGGTTTTTTTAGACAATATTTTTTAAAATCCATTTTTAACATTCAACAAAAGTCTCAAAAAAATTTTACATCAAACAACGCGCTTTTTTATACAATATCTGTTTCTGTAAGCAGTGCAAAAATGCCGCAGTTAAAGCAGGAGTTAGCTGATCTTTTTGATAAGTTTACTACACAAATTGAGTCGCCAGATGGAGATAAGGTCGCCGAGCTGACCTGTGGATTTCACATTATTTAAAGCTTTACAGTTAACATTTATACGAAGACAGTACATAAACCAAAGGGGACAATAAAATGAAACATTTTTTTCTTGCAGTTCTTATTTCGTTACCAGGATTTTGCTTTTCAGGCAGCTCGGCCGAAGTTTTTTTTGAGAGCCTTGTCGGAAAATGGCATGGCGAAGTAAAAGGAATTTGGAAAGCAGATATGGTCTTTAATACATTTGATAAAAAGACACCGTGGGTTTTACAATCAGGTCAACTTGATATCATCGAGGGCGGCGAAAATTTTAATTATCAATTCGAAATTAGCAAAAACGAAAGTGCACTTGATAATGAAGCGGTCTACTTTCTTAAACTTACAAATTTGGCCACAAAAACGAGCGAAATTTTTACGCTATCTAATCGTGAATCTAAAACAAGCCACTTTAGTTTTTGGCGACATTTCGTCGAAAAACTTGGGGATACTGAATTAACATCGGCAAATGCGATTAAATTGTTCCTTGAAAAAAATGAACTGACGTGGGGATTTGTCGCTGGAAACGGATATTGCAAAAGCGCGACAGGATCCGCTAGCTGCCAAACTGACGGGTTTACTCCGTACCAACTCAAAAAAATTAAATAGAGACAGCCTTGAATTTCTCAATGAAATCCAGTACAAAAAAAACCGCCTCCTGAAGGAGTGACTTTAGAAATGATAGTGGGATCCACTCCACAACGACAAATAGATTTAGGATTTCACTAATCATCGTCACATTTGTTCAGCTTTTGTCTCAATTTGAATCGAACAATTTTTGCACAACTCATTTACAGGTGTCGTCAGTTTAAAAACACCCGATTTTTTTTGAAACGCTGAAATCTAATTAACAGCCAGCTGACCTCGGCACACGTCGTGCTTTGCTAATTAGTATCACACCAGGGGCACTATAAACATGGACAAACAAATTCAACACACTCACATCATCCGCTACATCTTTGTGGTCGCATTTATCTTTGCTGGTTTGTTTTCATTTAACAGTAACGCCTTCAATTCCCGTTCGGAAGGCTTTACAAATTTTTCTGAGACTTCAAAATAGTTCACCTAAAAGCGCGAATTCGACTCCATCGCTGGGGTTGTTTCGGGATTCACCGAGCGTGGTCGATTCATTCTTAATTTATACGAAGATTTTTTTTGCTGAGCGGCCGTCATTTCAGCTGTTGGATTTGTTGGATCCTTTTCAATAGGCTCCGCAGGCATTGCGTTTCCTTGACTTGAATCACTTTGATCAGAGGTCTGAAATAAAGTGGGCTTCGACGGCACGATCGCTTGACGATCAGATTCAACATTTGAACTTTGACAACTCATTTGATTTAAAGCAAAAAGAAACATAATAACAACACCTTCATTTTTCACAAAACTTCTCCTTCAAGTAATCAAAATTACTTAACAATATGTTAAATACCTGTGCAATGAATAGTCCAGATTGCTTTGCGGCCTTATTGATTGTCGACAAAATTTTTAAGATTTTTTTGGACGGCCCATTAGAAATCCGAGGAAAAAATACCTCGACCCTTGAATGACATAAAAAGAAAAAGGCGATGTTGACATCGCCTTTTGAGATCGCAAATTTTAAATTGCGCAAGAAATTTGAGATAGAACTAGTACACGACGTTCGCGGGATCGAAGTAAAACACCGCTTCTTGTACTGGCTGAAAAGAGTACGGATTAACTAATTCATAACGTGCATTGATAATATTTCTGACAACCATATCACAGACGCTGTTTGAGTAATCAATGATTGATAAAGTTTCAACGTCACCACTCGGTAACATTTGCTGCGCAGTAATATAGTCACCACAAGCATTTTTTTCTCGAGAAATGATCGGCAAATTAAGTTCAAATGATGGCGCCGGTCCAGCTTTACAAGCTTTAGCTTCTGGCGGGCAGAACGCAATGTTTTTAACTAGCATTTTAACAGAGTCCGCGGAAATTTTTAAAGATCCGTTCATCATGGCTAATCCATAAAAGCCTTTGATGTATTCGCCACCTGTTAATTCAAATTTAGTTTCAGTATCAATTGCAGAACGAATGTTAGTCATTTGAACTGAAAACGATGAACGGTGAGTTTGCTTTTTGCCAGTCATGCGATTGTAAAATGACGTTACATAAGTTGCGCTGGCCGTGTAAGGAACATAGAATCGGCAAGTTGTGTTGCTGTAGTCTTCGATGGTTATTAATTCAAGGATTCCATCAGCAGGGCGATCATCACGTTTCGCTGTAATTGTTAAAATATTGCACGCCCCTGTTTTGCGCTCAACGATTGGCAAGTTTGCAAAGACACCTTGAACTTCTTGTGTACAAGCTAATCCAGCCGGACAAACACTCATTTCATATAATGATAAACTGACCGTTTGAGTGAAATGATTAACTTCTACAGATCCAGCACCTAGTTGCTTAATGTGCTTTGAAGACATTTTTGCATTTTGTGTTAACACAGAATATTCGATAACGCGGGTATCGCGTTGTGGAATTAAAATTGATGTTCCGGTTGCAGATGTTGCAACTAAAGATAATAGCGTAGCCAAAACTAATGATTTCATTTTTCCCCCGAAAAATTTAATTGTTGATTTATTTATTGCTGTCGAAGCTTTGTATATCAATTAGCGGGCCACATTTTTTAATGAAGAAAATGCAGAACTCACTGTTGTTTTTTAGAAGCATTTATTGTGAGGGCACATTAAATGACATCTGGTTTCATTTTTTTAACGCTTGAAAAAAAGTGGCGGTTCCAAGCTAGAACTTATTTAATTATCCAAGCTGGAACTGGTGCCAAGGCACCCCTATCAAAAAATCTGCACAAGCACCCCCTTTAACTCTAGATAATTATTACATTTTAGTGTTCGATGACGACAAAATTAAAGCTTTCTCAGCAATAATAGCGTATCGAATTCTATGCAAAAAAATCTTCCAGACACACCTTCAACTATGGCTCCTATTATACCTGCAGCACTGACGACGACCGGTTTTTCAGAGTTAGCCGTTCACCCTCACCTTTTAAAATCCTTAACAGAGCTCGATTACAAAAATCCAACTCCAATTCAATTGCAAAGTATTCCGATTATTTTAAAAGGACATGATTTAATTGGTGCCGCACAGACTGGAACCGGCAAGACCGCGGCCTTTGCGCTTCCGATTCTTCAAATGCTCTATGAGCGCAAAGCCTGGTCCCCGGCTAAGAAGCCTCGCGCTTTAATCGTGAGTCCAACGCGTGAACTGGCTTTGCAAATTCATGAAAGTTTTAAATCTTACGGTAAATACATGCAGCTTAAATCAACGGTTATTTTTGGTGGCGTTAGCCAAAACCAACAAATCCGTGATATTGCGGCTGGGAGTGAAATTTTGATCGCAACTCCGGGTCGATTATTAGATTTGATTTCACAACGCAAAGTTGCTTTAGACCAAATTGAAATGTTTGTTTTAGATGAAGCCGATCGCATGCTGGATATGGGCTTTTTACCAGATGTTAAACGCATCATTAATTTATTACCTAAAAAACGCCAAAATCTATTTTTCTCTGCAACGATGCCAACCGCCATTAAACAATTAGCGGATTCATTTTTAGTTTCTCCGCTGATGGTTAAGGCCGACCCTGTGTCTTCATCAGCCGGAACTATTTTGCAAAAAATCCTTTATGTCGATCGCGCTAATAAAAAATCCCTTCTTTTGGACCTTTTAAAAAGTAAAGAGCTTGATAAAGTCATTATTTTTACGCGAACTAAACACGGCGCCAACAAATTGGCCGAAGTTTTACAGAAAAATCGCATTGAAACATCGGCGATTCACGGCAATAAATCTCAGAATGCTCGTGTGGCCGCTTTAGAAAGTTTACGTTCAGGCCGCATGCGAGTGTTGGTGGCGACAGATATCGTTGCCCGGGGAATTGATATTGATCAAATTACCCATGTTATTAATTTTGATATTCCAAACGAAGCCGAAAGTTATGTTCACCGTATTGGTCGTACTGGCCGCGCAGGAATGAGCGGCGTTGCGCTTTCATTGTGCGACGGCGAAGAACGTTCGTTTGTTCGAGGTATCGAAAAATTAATTTCTAAACCGTTAGAGATTGATCGCAATCACGCGTATCACTCAGATTCAGTTGAGAACGCTCGAGAACAACGTCCCGGTGTGGCTAA
>JAYVHE010000123.1:0-2726 GCA_043771495.1 Bdellovibrio sp.
AATCAATAATTCCGAAGAAATTATTGATTCACTTTCGGGAAGCAAAACTATTTACGTTTTGTAACTGTTGCTTTTTTCTTTGTTTTTGATTTCTTAGCAGGAGCCGCTTTTTTTGCGTTTGCGTTTGCTTTTACTTTGCTTAATTCTGATTTGATCATTTTTTCAAGCTTAGAACGTTGCGCTTGCGCTTTGGTTTTGTAAGCTTTGAAATTTTTCTCAACATCATGAGCCGATTTTTTTACAGTCGCAACAACGTCCGAAATTTCGCTTTGTAATGCTTTTTCTTTTTCAACAACTTTTTTCATCATTGTTTTATATTGGCGAACCGCTTCGTCAGTCGTTAATTTTTTAACTTGCGTTTGTAAATCACTTTTTACTGCTTGAACGTCAGCAATAACTCGTTTTAATCGACCAGAGCTAGAAATCTTTTTAATAATAGACTGAATTTTCTCTAAAGCCATGACAACCTCTCTCTATTAGTTTGTTTATTCGATCATCAAAGTAAATGAAAATGCCAGAAATCACAATGTAAAATTAAAAGAATCGATCAAAGCCCCAGGAGTTTTTAATCCTCCCAAGGATCGTCGACTGTAAGTTTCAGTACTTGTGAAGTTTTCTTGATATTTAGTGAGTTCAACTAAGTTAGTGCCAAATAGATTATAGATCGTCTCGTCGAAGCGGAGGTCCTGAATAGGCCCTGCAATCTCTCCATTTTCGACCCAGAAGCACGCAAACCGAGTCATTCCTGTCATTCGTGCTGTTGGGACATCACTCCAGTTAATATAATGTAAATTTGACAGGTAAAGTCCCGTTCCTAACTCTTTTAAGACATTCGATTTCTCTAGAGTGCCAGCTCTAATTTCAACGGATTTAAATGATTCCTGAGGTTCCGCAAAGTTTGATGGAACTTTGTATTCTTGACTGCTGGCGGTACTGACTAACATGTTTTTTAGTTCGCCGTTTTCAATCAACGGCAATTGTTTTTCGGCGAGTTCTCCCAAAGTATTAAACGCAGGAACATAACCTAAATCTAAATTTTCTATCATTGAAAACTTCTTATTCAATAACTGCTCACGATCTTTTAATTTTTTAAAGGGTGCGCGTCCCTGGTTGTGCGTATTCAAACTAAAAGCACCCCACGCCAGCAGCCCAACAATTTCAGCCACGGCCATTGGTTCAAGGAACACACGGTATTTTCCCTTGGCTACATTTTGTACCGGTTTGCTCAACAAACTTAATTTCTGACGAGTTGACGCAACTTGATTTTTAAATTCGTTTTCAGCCCAGTTTTTTTGCGAATAAAATCCTTTGGCCGCTTTTGGTCCGTTATAGAATGAATAATCAAAAAAGAAATGATCTGATTCGAAAAAATGGGCTTGGCCTTTTGAGTTGAACGACGCTTTACGAACAGGGCCTGAGGTCCAAAACCCGGCGCAATCATCGGTTTTCAATTGGTCAGTAATTAATCCCAAAATTTCTGGATCTGACGGGCGGTCGCAATTATAGATCGAACTTGATTGACCATTATTTTTCATATCGACATACTGCGGATTTTCGTCAACTTGCAGCGACTCAGTTCGCAGCATCTGTAGCAACGACTGCGCTTTATTAAAATCGTAGTCGGAATTCAAAGTTAAATTGAATTTCGCATGTAAGGTTTTTTTATTTTTATTGAGCATCAAATATACTTCATGCTGGTCAACAGACGTATTTTGCCGAACTTTGGATTGATTAAAGCGGTAAAATTGACTTTGCTCTGAATGCAAACTCAGCGACAAATCTTCGTCGGATTTCAAATCGTTGAATAACTGACCACTCAAATTTTTAATGTAGGTTTCAATGTGCGAATTCAAAACTTAGCCTCCAAAGATTTCAATATTTTTAAAAAGTGCGTAGGGCGACGAATGTCCAACGCGAATGATCTGGCTCGGTTCACCTTTTCCACAATAAGGTGAACCATACATTTCAACAGTGTCTGCTTTTGTTAAGCCAACCAAACTATTCCAAAACGGCACAGTAACGCCACGGTAGTTTGGATTTTTAATGGTCTTTGTTAATTTTCCGTTTTCAATTTTTTTACCGTATTCACAGCCGAATTGAAATTTTCGACGGTAATCGTCAATCGACCACGAACGATTGGCAAACATGATAACGCCATTTTTCACACTGCTGATCATTTCGTCTAAAGTGATATTGCCGTGTTCTAAATTGACGTTTGCCATCCGATCAATTGGCGCACGATTCCAAGAACTCGAACGGGAATTCGCTACTCCCGATAATTTCGAACGAAACTGGCTTTCTAAACTGCCAAGACCAGCTTGTAATATGCCGTTTTTAATCAAATATTTTTTTTCGGCTTTATTTCCAACCTCGTCGAAAGCGTAGCTGGCCATTTCGCCTTTAAGTCCCGGGTCAAAAACCACGTTCATCATTGGGCTTCCATACTGTAATTTGCCAAAATCAGACGGCTGAACAAAACTCCATCCTGCAAAATTTCTTTCATCACCAAGAATGCGATCAATTTCTAATGGATGGCCAATGGATTCATGGATTTGCAAAAGCATTTGATCCGGAGCTAAAATAAGATCGCAAGTATCTGTTGGACAGTTTTCTGCGGTTAATAATTCCAAAGCTTCAGCGGTAATTTCGTCGCACATGGGAAGTGCTTCATCCAAATTAAATAATTCAGCGCCAACTTGTCGGCAATTTCCACGGCCGCCATGCAG
>JAYVHE010000124.1:0-14611 GCA_043771495.1 Bdellovibrio sp.
AATTTTCGGTGCGAGTTAATCCTGGGCTACTGCAACAAACTCTTTATAATTTGATCAAAAACTCGTGTGAGGCCTTAAACTTCAAAGGCACAGTAAAAATTTATTCGTCGGAGTCTGGCGACATTTACAATTTAATGATCGAAGATGACGGCCCCGGTTTGCCTGAAATTGTTAAGTCAAATTTATTTAAGCCTTTTGTAAGCACTCGCGAAAGCAAAGGCGGTACCGGCCTAGGACTGTATATTTCTTATGAGTCTTGCAAAAAAATGAACATCGATTTTTCTTATGATCCAAATTTTAAAAATGGAACCCGCTTTAAGTTAGGTTTTAAAAAATGAGGATATTAATTGTTGAAGATGAAGATCTCATTCGAAAAACTTTGCAGCGGGCTTTGAGTCTGCGACAGCACGAAATCGCTGTGGCCAGCAACGGCAACGAAGGCATTGAATTATGCCGGCAGCTTAAGCCAGAGCTCGTGCTTTTAGACTTAATGATGCCAGTTAAAAACGGCTTCGAATTTATGGCTGAGGCAAGGCCTAATTGCCCAATTATTATCATGACAGCGTACTCCGGGGACTCCATTGAAAATTTTAATTCCAAAGATTATCCAAATGTTATTGGGATTATCAAAAAAACTTTTGCGCAATTAGAAGGGCTCCTGCTAAAGGTAGAAGAACTTTATGCGAATCATATCCGGAAAATATAAGGGGCGCCAACTCGCCTCATTTAAAGCAGACCACATTCGGCCGACTATGGATCGAATCAAAGAAACGCTTTTTAATAAACTCGTTCACCACGTCGATGGGGCTAGAGTATTAGATCTATTTTCGGGAACCGGTAACTTGGGGATTGAAGCCCTGTCGCGTGATGCGGCTCATGTCACATTCGTGGAAGTGCATCCTAAATCGATTCAGATCATCAGTCAGAATCTGGACCTATTAAAAATTGCAAAGTCTGAAGCCACAATTGTAAAAAAAGATGTTCTTAAGTATTTGCGAGCTGAAAATAAGCAAACATTTGATCTGATTCTGATTGACCCACCTTTTACCGAAAAGATGGCGGACGAAGTAATGTCTGCATTGAGTCAATCAACACTTTTTCTTGATACCACTATTATCGCCATAGAAGCGATTAAGCAGGAAATTATTGGTGACGAATATGGCCCGCTGATCTGTTTTGACAGGCAGAATTACGGAGACAAAAGTCTTTCTTTATTTCGAAAAAAAGATACTATTTAGTCAATGAGTAAAAAAACAAGCCAGGCGAAAAAAATTGCCGTCTACCCGGGTAGTTTTGATCCAATCACTATTGGACATCTGGATATTATCGAGCGGGTTTCCAAGGTTTTTGACCAAGTGATTGTGCTGGTCTCTGATTCCAACGACAAAGCATACATGTTTACTACGCGTGAACGAGTTGCCTTTTTAAGAAAAGCAGTTTCAAGCGGCGTTTTAAAATCTGATAATATTACTGTAGATTCTTTTAATGGTTTAACGACCAATTACATGAAAAAGAAAAAAGCAGATGTGATTGTTCGAGGATTGCGAGCTGTCGCCGATTTTGAATACGAGGGCACGTTAGCCAACATGAACAAGCGTTTAAGTCCAGATATTGAAACGTTTATGATTTTTTCTAAACCTGAATATTATTTTATTTCGTCACGCGGAGTAAAAGAGATTGCTCGCAACAGTCCTGATGGTGCGTCATTAAAAGGATTAGTGCCTGATTTTGTAATTCCTGAACTTCAAAAAAAAATGAAGTGATTTCCTGAAAGGACTTCCGATGTTATCAACAAGAGCTAAAAATTTGAAAAGTTCGCCAACATTGGCCCTTGTTGCCAAAGCCAAAGAGCTGACAGCGAAAGGTCACCCGGTGATTTCTTTAACGGTAGGTGAGCCGGACTGGGCCACGTACGCCGTTGCCGCTGAAGAAGGTATCAACGCGATTAAAACTGGTTTTACAAAATACACCGCAGCGAATGGGACCATTGAACTTCGCAAAGCGATTGCTCAACGCACCCAAGAAGATTTAGGTTTAACTTACAATCCAGCATCTGAAATTGCAGTCACAAGTGGTGCAAAATTTGCAATTTTTGCGTGTTTACAAGTTCTTTGCGATAAAGGGGATGAAGTCATTATTCCATCACCCTACTGGGTCAGCTACCCAGCCATGGCAGAACTTGCTGATGCAACTCCGCGAATAGTTATTTGTGATGAGTCGGTTAGATTTAAATTAACTCCTGAATTATTACGTAAAAATATTAACGAAAAAACAAAAGTATTTTTATTTTGTTCGCCGTCAAATCCAACGGGCTTTTGTTACACCGAAGCGGAACTAAAAGCACTGGCCCAAGTATTAAAAGAATATCCACGGGTGTGCATTATTTCAGACGACATGTATAATCGACTTTTATTTAACAAGGTTAAAACGGCTTCACATATTTTACATGCAGCGCCTGAATTAAAAGATCGCACCATTGTTATTAACGGAGGATCAAAGGCGTATTCAATGACGGGCTGGAGAATCGGTTGGGCCTGCGGTCCTGCCACGGTTATAAAAGCGGTTGGTGACTATGCGTCTCAAGCAACAGGTGCGCCTTCAAGTATTGCGCAGAAAGCCGCAGAAAAAGCATTACTGAATTGCGAAGCTGACATTACAAATACAAATACCTTACTTGCGAATCGTTTAGAAACGGCTCTGAGCGAAGTATCTAAAATCAAAGAATTCGAAGCCTACAAGCCAGACGGTGCCTTTTACCTTTGGGTGAATGTGCAAAAAGCGTTAGGCAAAAAATATAAAGACAAAGCGATAACGTCATCAGCGCAGTTCTGCGAAATTTTATTAAACGACTATTTCGTGGCAACTGTTCCCGGAGAAGAATTTGGTCATCCAGGATTTATGCGCCTGAGCTTTGCGATTGATTCCGCAAAAATGTCTGAAGCTTTGCAACGTATGGTACAGTTGATTAAGGTGATGAACTAATTGGTGAAAACAAGTTTAATAAAATATTTTTCGTTATTTTTATTGTGCTTAACTGTAAGCGCTTGTAAAACAACACCGCCAAAAAAGAAAACCAAAACGGCAAAAAAATATTCGGTCCAAAAAATGGTTCAGCCCACAAGAGGCTTTTTAGTCGCCGGCAAAGATAAAGAAAATGCGATCGCCAATTTATTCGACCAAATTATTGATTTGTCTGAGGACGAAATTGTTGTTGTTGTTAATGACGGCAAGACTCAACCTTATTACAATCGATTACTCAATGCCGTTATCGATTCAAAAGCCACGGTGGCCCAAGTCAACCAGGCCTTAAAAAAGGCGGGTGTCTTGATTTCGTTTTCCGAAGAGAAAATACCTCAAGTAACACTTTTGATTCCACCGCCGGGTGGAAAAGAAAACCTTAAGAAATATCAAGCCGCTTTAGAAAAAACCAAAGTCTTTACCTCAGTCGCGGTCGAAGTCCCAGAAGAGTTTTTAGAGCCCATTATGCCTTTAACGCAGTAATACAGCAATATTGTTAACTTAGTCCTACCTGTTACCAAGAACTTTTCAATCTGTTAAAGTCCCAATGTTTACCGTTGGTATGTTGAGTCACCTGTCTTGCGACAGCCAAATTTGTTCTGAATTTAATTTTAAAAATTTAACTGGGTTTTTAACTGTGCTTTAGAATTCAAGGTTGACTCGCTATACCAACGGTAAACATCGGGACTTTATGCGCAAGCAAATCTTCATTCGAAAAATTAGTTTTGTGCGTTATCTAAATCAAAAAAATCGACATTCATACAATACAGTCGTTCTTTGATCTGTCGCACATCTTTTTCCGACAAACTCAATAATGGCTTCTCTGAAAATGAAGTGTTTTAATTTATTTTAATAATTAGAATCACGAAAGTCACCTGTCTTGCGACAGGTGAAAGTTCTTAGACGCCGCAACTAAACTTTTTGCGGCTCAATTTTTTTGAAAACGTAAGGTGTAATCGATGCTTTGTTGTTGGCTGAAGTCCCATTTGCATTGGCAATGGAAGACGCATTAATAATAGTACCGAATCCTTGAGTTGTTTTCGCGGTCAGCTCGACCAATCCAGGCATTCCTAAACCCAAGTGAGTCATCGTGTTCGTGGACGTCACATTTGAGACCAAAGTCGCCTGTGTCAATGCAGCGGCTTGTGCGGTCGCTGCCGCTTGAGTCGCAACTGCAGCATTAGTCGTTCTAACCGAGGTTTGTTTTTGTGCTTTAATTAAATTTCCAAACGCTGATAATTCCGAGTTATCGACTCTCATGCCACCAACCCATTCAGGTAACTGGTCTTCGGCAAATTGCAATTGGTCTTTGTTCACTTTAAAAATGAGATCAATCTCGGCCGGATTTAAATCAACTTTGTCGCCGATCTGTTCTTTGGTAAATCCTTGATTCGCGAGCTTTGCAGCCTGCACATGTAGACTGGTTTTTTGCATGTCTGCAATATTTTGTGGCGGAGTTTGCTGGGCAAACGCTTTACTGATTTCAGTCGCACGAATTAACATTCCCTCGACGTTGGCAATTTTTGAATCCACCAGCGCCATGTTAGATTGAATGTCGCCCGACTTTTTATCGATAACCTGAACGATCTTATGGACCTGATGATCCGTTTTATCTGAAAGGTCCTGTAAAATTGAAATTTTGTTTTGTAACAATTGAAGGCCTTTAGCTAAACGAAGGTCTTCTTTTTTTTCTTTAAGTTTTAGAAACACCTGAATCGTCAGAACGCTCAATACCACTAAATTAAAAACCGTTAAGACTAACAACCACGTTGAACTCATACGTTTACCTCAAAGTTTATTTTACGGGTAACTAGAAATACTCTCAAGTCGGGGTCTCAGAAATAGTGCGATTCCCTATAAGATCCAGACCTTTGGTAGATGTTATCTGGGGCGGTTTTTAGCTATTCTAAATCCGTGAGGTACTATGAAATTTTTCATTCTGTTATTGGCGTCGTTGGTTTGTTATTCTTGCGCCCCCGTGAAGTTTGCAAGGTCTAACAATATTACTGTAGATCCAAATGTGAACCCATCTGGTAACAACGTCATTTGTAATCCAAAAATTAATGGGTCGTTGGATACCTTTACGTATTCGAGTGGTGGATCATTACCTTCAATTACTTCGGTTTGTAACACTAAAGATTTAACGTATCAATGGATTGCAAAAAAATCTGATGCAACGGTTATATCTGCTAACGTGCCCGGATTGGATCAAATCGCAGATCCAGTTAACGTCAATTTTCAAGGATTAGGAAGTGGTGCCTATTACGTATTTTTTGAAGCGCGTTCGGCATCGGGTGCAAGCACTCCCTTTATTGCCACGATTCCACTTGAATTTATTGTACCCGGCCCCGGAGTTGGAAATAGTTTAGTTTGTGATCCAAAATTAAATCAAACATTTACAAGTATCGAAATTAAAGAAAACGATCCGAATCCGAACCTCAAAGGTAATTGTAATCCACAAGCTGCGATGTATCTTTGGACCGTCATGAAAACGGGTGTAGCTACTCCAGTGCAAGTGCCTGGGTTAAGTACTGAATCGCAAACTCCAGATTTTAAAAGTTTAGGTGAAGGCGAATACAAAGTTACGCTTTATGCGACACTACCAAACTCAGGCGCCTGGAGAAGTACATCACCATTAGTTGTTACGGTTCGCGGAACTCCTACAAATCTACCTGCTGTTGAGTGTACTCCGCGTATTAATGGATCATTAACGGAATTAACGTTAACATCGATGTCTCCAAAACCTTTAATCAGCGCAAACTGTAATCCATCTGATTTAATTTACACATGGTCTGTGACTAAAGGCGGAACTACAGTAACAAATTCTGGATTGGCAGGAGCAAACTCGAATCCAGACTTTGCAAGTTTAGGAAACGGAACATATATCATTACATTAAATGCGGCTAAATCAGGAATGAAGCCGTGGAATTCATCGAAACCTTTGGTCATCACAGTTGATGCGAAAGGTGGCGGTTTAACGATTCAATGTACGCCGCGTTTGAATGGTCAATCAGTCGCGTTGACGATATTAACTTCGGGTCCAAATCCAAGCGTAACTTCGGGCTGTATGCCATCGAGTGTAAGTCATCAGTGGGTTGTAACTCGTGGCGGACAACGTGTGAACATCAGTGGATTAAATGGTCCAAGTTCGGTTCCCCAATTTGCACAAGCGGGACTAGGTACCTATTTAATTTATTTAACAGCAACACAAAACGGTTATAACTCTTATGTGAGTCCTTCACCATTGGAAGTTACTGTGGCTCCTGTTATGGCGCCGACTCGTAAAGTGACCTATACTAAAAATATTCAAGTTTCAGACAATAAGGTCGATATCTTGATGGTTATCGATGATTCAAATTCAATGTTGGCCGATAACGAACGGCTAGCGTCTCGAATGAATGAATTTGTAAATAACCTGACGGATCTAAATATTGACTGGCAAGTTTGTACAACGATCACTCGTAAAAAAGAAAATAATTATTGGGGGGCTTCAATTCTTTGGTCAGGATTAACCGTAGTTCCTAAATGGATTCTAAAACCAAATGGATCTACTACGAATGAAATATTCGTAAGAACAATCAGAGACATCGGAGCCGGAATTCTTGGTTCAGACGACGAGCGCGGAATTTATGCGGCCCACGAACACGTTGGTTTCACAAGTTTCCCAGATCCAGTAACTGGAGTTCTAAAAGATTACAGTTTCTGTAATCGACCAGAGGCCTCACTTTCTGTGATTTTAATTTCAGACGAAGATGAGCGTTCTATAGGTGGCAATGAAACTTTAGCCCACTATCCTGGAGACTACGGTAAACCATTAGATCCAGAAGATTTACCACAGACGTTCATTAATAAAGTGAAACAAACTTTGGGTGCAGACAAACGATTTACTTTTAACTCGATCATTGTAAAACCAAACGACACAGCTTGTATGGCGGCCCAAGATGCCGAAGATGCAAAATCACACTATGGTTATAAATATGATGAACTTTCAAAAGCAACCGGTGGGCACGTCGGAAGTATTTGTGATGCTGATTACAAGTCGAATTTAAATCTGTTTAAAGATCGCATCGTGAGTTCGTTGGCTTCGGTTCCGTTAGAGTGTGCACCAGTCGGGGAAGTTAAAATCACAGTGAGGCCGTCCATGGGGAACGTAACAGCAAGCATTCGCAATAACTCGAATACGTTAGTTTTTACGCCATCGATATCTGCGGGCCGCAGTTTAGATTTAGAATATCACTGTCCGATGAATTAGTTATAGTCCCGTGGACCTAAAATCTTTAGCGAAAACGTTTGGGTAAAAGGTTCGATCTTTTTGGAATCTGTAACTTTAAGCAGAATATTTTGATTTACAAATTCGCTGGTAGCAGGGCCTTCAATAAAAAAATGAATTTCTTTTTGCTCTTTAGGCTTCACCGTAAATTCCGGAGTTGAAGTAATTAATTGAGCCGAAGCCTTCGATTCTAAATTTAAGCTGTATTTCTCTTCATCAAAAGCTTGATTAACAATTTGTAATCTAAAGTGGTTGATTACTTTTTTATGACCAGTCTCAGTCACGACAGTTCTGTACGGGGTTTCTAAACCTCGTAAAATGAAGAGTTCAACTGGTTTTAGATGAAGCAAACTAAAAATAAAACCAAATACGCAAATTGAAATTCCTGCTATGTAAGCCAAACGCCGTGGACGTGTGAATTTTAATTTTTTGTGATTGAGTGTGGTGTATTGAATGAGCTTTTCAGGCTTTTTAATTTTACGCATGATATCGTCACACGCATCCACACAAGCCGTGCACGCGATACATTCCATTTGTAAGCCATTACGAATATCAATTCCAACCGGACAAACGCCAACACAGCGCTGACACTGAACGCAGTCTGTTTTTCGCTGCTGATCAAACTCAATGACCAGACTATTTTTTTCTAAGAGTAGCCCCTGAATCCGTCCATAAGGGCACATGATCGTACAAAACTGTTCCCGAAACCAACCAAAATCAAATAAGAACAGGGCCGTAAAAAAAATAACAAAATTAAAAATTGTCTGATGGGCTGCGGGACCGTTTTGAACGATTTCAATAAAGCGATATGAACCAACAAAGTACGCCATAAAACTGTGTGCAATGAGCGTTGCCGCAATTGTAAATAGGAACCATTTCAGAGCTTTTTTAAAGACTTTACTCAAAGTAAGATCCGCCTTGGATAAAGCCATTCGTTGTAAATAATTACCTTCGATTAAGAGTTCAATTTTTCTGAATACCGAATCAATGAATACAGTTTGCGGACAGGCCCAACCGCACCAAGCGCGCCCCCATATAGATGTGATTCCAGCCAGAGTTAGCACGCCTCCGCCAATTAGAAAAAACAAAAGTGGTGTATTATGTGCCCGTAAGAAAAACCCAAAAAATGAAAACTCGCGATCAATAATGTTTATTAAAAGTGTTTGTCGACCGCTGAGCGATGTCCAAGGCGTGATTAAAAATAGCGCCAACAGAACCACTTGCACCCGAGTCCGTTGTGTCCGCCAAAATCCTTTAACTTCGGCGACTAATAAATCACGCCGAGATCCATCTGGATTTAAGCTTGTGATATGTTCGGTGGACAGTGGAGGTTTCACGGTCATTCCATTATTTGGTTTTGTTAGAAATTAAGTAGGCCGCCAGCGCAAAGATTTCTTCTTTTTTAAGAATGCCTTCCCAAGGCGGCATTCCTTTAGCTGGAACCCCTGTGCGAATCAGCTGCACAATTTCGGGTCCGGTGCCATGACCGCTCGTCCAAACTGCATCCAGAAGGTTAGGACCAATTTTTCCTTCGAGTTTTTCACCGTGGCAAACGGTGCAGCGATTTTTTAAAGTCGTTTGAGCTAAGTCCGACATAGTTGCGGAATTAAATTTTTCTAATAATTGATTTTCGTCTAAATTCGGAAACTGCGAGGCTGCGGTCTGTTGGATTTTTTCTAATTCTTTCATGGATAGAGTTAATTCGTCCTGCAGTGTTGGTCCACCAGCAATTTCGTAATGCAGATAATACAAAAATGCAAAAATAACAGTAAAAACAAACGACCAAGACCACCATGTCGGCATGGGATTGTTATGCTCGACGATGCCGTCGTATTCGTGAAACTTTTCATCAGACATTGCGACCTCCGTCGACCAGTTCTAATTTTTTAATATGTAAATCGTCCTGCAACGGCATGTTTTCAAATTTTTTGATTTCGTCTTTTTTTAAAATGTAAGCACGAATGACTACAAATCCAAAAAACGCAAAAAAGATGACTAACGCAATGACTGTTAAATAAGTATCTGTAAAAAAACTGAGTCCTTCTTGTTTCATAGTTCCTCCATCTGCTCAAATGCGCAGTACTATTGTTTTTGAGTCACTTCAGTGGACCCTGGTGCTGATTTATTTTTAAGACCGAGTGCTTGCAAGTAGCTGATCAAGGCAACGATTTCTTTATTAGCTAAATCTTGACCGGCGCCTGACTTTTCTAATTCTTGCGCGATCCTTTGCGCCTGCTTTTGCGCATCAATGTCGGCGTTAGCGACGACTTTATCGTCATAGGGAACACCCAGCATTTTTAAGACAGAAAGTTCTTTTCTAAGTACAACAAAATCTGTTTTTTTCACAACCAACCACGGGTAATTCGGCATAATTGAATTCGGCGTGACCGCGCGCGGATCCACCATGTGATTGAAATGCCATAGATCAGGATACTTATTACCTAGTCGTGCTAAATCAGGGCCCGATCTTTTTGATCCCCACTGAAACGGATGATCCCACATGGATTCCGCAATAGTCGATGGTTTTCCGTAACGTAATACTTCTGCGGCCATCGGGCGGATTTGTTGCGAATGGCAAACATAACAACCTTCTTTAATGTAAATTCCACGCCCAGCAATTTCTAATGGGGTGTAAGGCTCAGTGATCTCTGACGGATTAATGTAACGATGAATCGATAACGTCGGATAAATTTCGATGACCGATCCAATCACCACGGCTAATAAAGTTAATACCGAGAAAGCTAATCCGAGTCCTTCAAGTTTACGATGTCCATCAATTGGCTTTTCAGTCCATCCGCTAAAATGAACTTGTACAGACTGTTTAACTTTTGCAGGAGCCTTCTGAATTGTCTTAAATAAGTCGTAAGCTACCATACAAAAACCGGTAATAAAAAATAATCCACCGAGCGCGCGAACCCAGTACAGAGGAATAATCTTAGTTACTGTTTGAACAAAGTCCGGATAAACCAAAGTGCCATCAGACGAAATTGCATTTAACATCATCGATTGTGTAATGCCGGCGGTAACCATGGACGTGTAGTAAAGAATTACGCCAATCAAGGTCATCCAAAATGCGTTCTCGGCCAATTTTCGGGAATACAATTCAGTATTCCAAAGTTTTGGGACCATCCACAAGAACATGCCCATAGACATCATTCCGTTCCAACCGAGTGCGCCCGCATGGACGTGACCAATAATCCAGTCTGAGTAGTGGGCTAAGCCTGATACAGTTTTTATTGAAAGCAAAGGCCCTTCAAATGTAGCCATTCCATAAAATGTTAATGCGCCAACAAAAAATTTAATGATGGGATCTTTAATGAGTTCATTGAAAGAACCTTTCAAGGTCATTAAACCATTGATCATGCCGCCCCAAGATGGCGCCCATAACATGATTGAAAAAACCATTCCCAAGGTTTGCGCCCATTCAGGTAATGACGTGTAGAGCAAATGATGAGGTCCTGCCCAGATATAAATAAAAACTAACGCCCAAAAGTGAATAATTGAAAGACGATATGAATAGATGGGTTTATTTGCGGCTTTTGGTACGTAGTAGTACATCAAACCTAAAAATGGCGTTGTTAAGAAAAAGGCCACAGCATTATGACCATACCACCACTGCACCAGCGCATCTTGAATTCCGCCCCAGACCGGAAACGACTTTAGCGCGCCAACAGGAATTTCGATTGAATTCACAATATGTAGCATCGCAACCGTGATAATTGTTGCGATATAAAACCAAATACCAACGTACAGATGTTTTTCACGACGTTTTTTAATCGTCATAAAGAAGTTAACGGCAAATACAACCCATATAACTGTAATTAAAATATCAATGGGCCATTCTAATTCGGCGTATTCTTTACTTTGCGAATAACCGAGCGGCAAAGTGATCGCCGCGCATAAAATAATAAATTGCCAGCCCCAAAAATGTATTTTTGAAAGTAAATCTGAAAACATACGAGCTTTTAAAAGTCGCTGTGTCGAATAATAAATGCCAGCAAAAATTGTGTTTCCAGCAAATGCAAAAACTGCGGCGTTAGTATGTAATGGACGAAGTCTACCAAACGTAATCCATTCCATATTCATGTTAGCGGGCCAGTAAGCCAATTGAATTGCAGCAATTAGTCCAAATAGGAAGGCGGCAATTCCCCAAATGAAAGTAACAATAGTAAACATTTTAACGATGTCATCGTTGTATTCGATAACTTCGGTTTTTCCCTCAAGGTGTTTCATTCTTTCTCCGTTTTTGTTGCTCATTAAAATTTTCATCAAATAGCATGCGATGGGGTGGTGTATCTAAATCCGAAAATTGTTCGGCATCTGTCGCCCAAAAAAAAGCGTATATAAATAATCCCGAAAACAGGATCGCCATAGGTATCATTAATATTAAAATGTTCACCGGTAACCCCAGTAGCACGAAACAACTACGATCCCAGTACTAATAGGCATGAGAATCGCTGCCGTTAGCGGACTAATCAACCCAGCGAGGGCCAAAACTCCGGCTACAGAATTATAGAGCAGAGCTAAGGCTAAATTTCGATTCAATGTGTTTAAGGTGCGTTTCTGAATAGTAAATAAATCGACCAATGGTTTTAATCCACCACGTAAAAAAGTAATATCCGATGTACCAATTGTTAGGTCGTGTGCTGTGCTCATACTGACTCCAACATCGCTTTTAGATAAGGCCAAAGTGTCGTTTAGGCCATCGCCAATCATCATTGAGTATTTGTATTTTTTAACTATGTCTTCTTTGTCTTCGGGATAAAGTTCCCAATAAATGTGATCAGCTGAAATCCCACACTCTTGAGCAATATTTAAAACGCGATTTTTTCGATCGCCGCTTAAAATAAAAAAGTCAAATCGATCCTTAAGACCGTCTACCAAGGCTCTAGCTTCTGGTCTTAATGGATCATTAAAATAAACCCGTGCAATAGGAACTTTATTTTTTAGTAGCTCGATCGCCATTTTATTTGAATGAATCGAATCAGAAAGGGCTTTAATTTCAAAAAAATCCTGGCCCTGTTCTGCGCTAATGCCAGATCCTAAATACTCAACGTGCGAAGTAAAATTGGACTTAACTAAGCGTAAGTTATGATGGTGACTCAACTCATTAGACCAGGCTTCACGTAAAGCAAAAGCCACGGGGTGTTTTGAAATTTTCTCTAGTTCGATGATTAATGTTTTTGTTTCAAATGATAAAACTTCGGGCCATGTTGAATCGATTTTTAATACACCTTCAGTCAACGTTCCAGTTTTATCAAAAAAAATGTGTTTTACGTTGGCCAGTTTTTCAAAGACGTCTGGATTACGAATTGTAATACCCAGACTTTGCGCTTTTCGAAACGCCATGGCCAAAGTTAACGGACTTCCAAAAGCTAAAGCGCACGGGCAGGCCACAACCATTAACGCTAAAACTCGCCGAAGGGCTTCCTCGTAGCCAAGGATTGATCCGCCAATTATGAAAAAAGCGAGTCCACTTATCATAACGACGGCTAATAAAAGCTGAGCCAATTTATCGGATTTATTAATGTAATCATTTTTTTGCAAAAGATTTTTAAAACTGTTTTCAATCAAATTTGACAACTCAGAATCTGCCAAATTTTTATTAACTTTAAGTCGGGCATTTTCTGAAATGAGTTTATATCCGGCCAACAAAGTTAGATTTTCAGAAAAGTATAAAGGGCGACTTTCGCCATTCATCATTGAGGTGTCGAATAAGGCCGAGGCGCTTAATAGAGTTGAATCTGCTGGAACAGATTGTCCAGACCTTAGTGTAATCACATTTCCGTTTTCTAGGTCTTCAGCCGGTCTAAATTGACCGTTCTCTAATTGAAAAACTTGGTTTGAATAGTGTTGTCGTAATTGCTGAGGCGATAGCAGTGACTTCTGAGTTCTTTTTACTAAAAATCGCGCGCAAAGAATTAAAAAAATAAATCCAGCTGTCGAATCAAAATAAAAATCATCCACGCCATTTACAAAATGCCAGATTGAAAACCCAGTCGTCATCCACAGAGCAATAACGATCGGTAAGTCTATATGCATGACTCTATGTTTGATTGTGTTCCACGCCCCTTTGTAAAAGGGTGCCGCAGAGTAAAATAATACGGGTAAAAAGAGCACTAGGCTGGCCCAGCGAAAAAGGCCCTTTAAAATTCCATCGGCTCCAAAGTAAATGGCGAATGAAAAAATCATTATTTGCGAGGCACAGGCACCAGCAACGACCAAACGTCTTAGGTCTTGCGAAACGTCGGCATCATTCTTTGCGTCTTCATTTATTTTGAGTGGATGCGGAGTGTAGCCTAATTCTTTGATTAATTCGGCAATATCCGACAGCTTCTTTGAATCCTTAAAATTAATTTCCAATTTAGATTCGCCAAAAAAAACTCGTGCCGCAGTACAATTCGAATTATATTTTGGAATTTGCTCCAAAAGGTGGACACAGCTTGAACAGTGCAGGCCATCAACTTGAAACCGAATCAGATTGCGTACCTTATCTATATAATAGTGATTGCTCTCAGGATTATTTAAGAAAATGTAATCGTTAATAAATTGGTTTTTCACATGCTTATAATCGCAAAAAGTGGACTAAACCAATATGACGGGCATCATGTTTATAAAAAATTGCCTTAAACAAATAAAAATGAATTTGAATTTTAAATTTTTAAAGTTAAATTTAAAGCTAAATTTAAAGCTAAATTTAAAGTTAAGTATGTGTTCCCAACTTTTCGATGAGTTTAGATTTGTCCTTAATTATTATATTTCGACCCTCAGACTGATCAATGAGCCCAGATTTTTCAAACTGAGCCAAAGTTCGTATAACTGTTTCAGGAGTAGTTCCAGCCCACTCAGCGATTTCACGGCGGGTCCAATTTTGATGAGTAAAATGTTCTTGTAAAAAAATCAACGCTTCGGCAATTCGTTGTGAGGCATCTTTATCCATTTGATCGGTCCATTTTTCTTCAGCTAATCGCAAGTCTTTCGAAAGGACTTGTAAGATACGAATCGCTGCTTGTGGGAATTTCGTAAAAATTTCCATAACTGTTGATTTTGGAATAAAACAAATTTCCGTCGGTTCAATGGCGCTAGCAGTTGCATGGTAATTTTCGTTAGCAAATAACGAACGATAACCTAAAGCTGAACCGGGTCCTACGTAGCGCAACGTATGGGATTGGCCTTCGGCAGATAAAGACTCAAGCTTTACGAGCCCCGCCGATATTGTATAAAGTCCTAACGGCTCATTACCTTGATAAAAGATAATCTGATTGGGCTTAAAAATAGTTCGTACTTTTACTATATCTAAAATTTTTGAAACTTCCGGAGCCG
>JAYVHE010000125.1:0-4175 GCA_043771495.1 Bdellovibrio sp.
GGGATTAAATGATTTTGGTTTAAAGTTAGACCTACAAACAGTGGATGCTACGTCGAACTCGCTATTGAATTCTTTTGATCATTTTTAGTTATTCAAGTACATCATCATAGTCTTAACTCGCTTAAGGCTAAGGGATCAAAATGAAAAATAAAGTCTTTATCGCTGAAAAATTTGCGGTCCATGCGCGTGCCATTTTACAAGCTCATCCAAATATTGAATTGACGGAAAATTTATCTGAAGCGGAAGCCCTCATTATTCGAAGTCGAACCAAAATTGACGCCAATTTCTTAGATCAAGCGGCCCTATTAAAAGTTATTGTTACATCCACAAGCGGGTTTGATCACATCGATTTAGATGAAACGCAAAAACGCAAAATTACAGTGATGTATACACCTGATGCCAATGCGATTTCGGCCGCAGAACACACTTGGTCATTGTTACTTTCATTGTTACGTTTTGTTCCCAGTGCCGATCGCTCAATGCGTGGCGGAGCATGGACGCGCGAATTATTTAATGGTTTTGAATTAGCTGGGAAAACATTGGGAATTATAGGCCTGGGACGCATCGGTACGCGGGTCGCCATGATTGCCAAGGGTTTTTCAATGACGGTTGTCGCGTTTGATCCTTACCAAGAGGACGACGTTTTTAAAAAATTAGATTTAGGACGCTCAAGTTATGAGGAAGTCTTAAAATCCTCAGATATTTTAACGTTTCACGTTCCGATGACCAAAGAAACCAGAAATATGTTTAACCAAAGTCATGCGGAATATATTTCTCCAAAAACAGTGCTGGTCAATACGTCTCGCGGGGGCGTCGTTAATGAACTGGATTTGGTGACCATGCTTGTGCAAAATAAATTGGCCGCCGCGGCACTTGATGTCTTCGAAAAAGAGCCCTTAGCGCGGGATTCCAAACTGTTCAAGGCTCCCCGACTGATTATGACGCCGCATTTAGGTGCATTAACCACAGATGCCTTTGAAAAGTCATCTATGGAAGCTGCGCATTTGATCATTAATTTTTTTCTGGGCAACGCGGTTCGAAACACTTTACCTTTGGTCAATAATTGGGGAACCTTGAGTTTCGATTAATTCCATAAAATAAGGAGATTTCATGTCGGCTGTTGTCGTTGTTGGCGCCCAATGGGGCGATGAAGGAAAAGGAAAGCTCGTCGATGTTTTTGCGACTCACGCAGATACAGTTGTGCGATTCCAAGGTGGATCCAACGCGGGTCACACGTTAGTTGTTAACGGCCAAAAAACGGTTTTACACTTAATCCCTTCAGGAATTTTACATACCGATAAAACCTGTGTGATTGCAGCCGGTGTGGTGATTGATCTATTCGGTATCGTCGAAGAAATTAAAAAATTAAAAGCGGGTGGATTAACAATTTCGCCTGAACAATTGATGATCGCCGATAATGCGACGGTTTTACTTCCGTATCACAAAGCTTTAGATCAAGCGCGTGAAAAAGCATTATCTGAAGGAAAAATCGGAACCACTGGTAAGGGCATTGGCCCCGCGTACGAAGACCGTGCGTCCCGTCGTGCTTTAATGATGAGTGATTTATTTGATTCAAAAGATTTAAGATCTAAACTTGCTTTAGGAATTAAAGAAAAAAATGTTCTGCTAAAAAATCTTTATGATGCTCCAGAAATTGATATCGATAAATTAATTGCTGATATTCAAACTGTTGTAGACGTATTGCGTCCGTACCGAATTTCTGATGTGAGTTTGTATTTAGCGCAAAAAGTAAAACAGGGTAAAAAAATCTTGTTCGAAGGCGCGCAAGGAACTCTTTTAGATAATTACCACGGCACGTACCCGTACGTCACAAGCTCTTCAACAATCGCTGGTGCCAGCGCCACAAGTGCGGGCTTAGGCCCATGGCAAATGGGAAAAATCGTGGGCGTTTTCAAAGCGTATTGCACGCGCGTTGGCAGTGGTCCATTTCCAACAGAACTCAGCGATTCAGTGGGTGCTTTACTTCAAAAGCAAGGTCATGAATTCGGATCGACGACGGGCCGAGCTCGCCGCTGCGGATGGCTCGATTTAGTGGCGTTGAAATACTCGATTCGCGTGAATGGAATCAATAGTTTAGCGATGATGAAGCTCGACGTACTTTCTGCGTGCGATGAAATTAAAGTTTGCACAGGCTATAAATTGAATGGCGAAATCATCAATGATTTCCCAACAAGTACAGAATTAGTAGCGCAAGCGGAGCCGATCTATCATTCGTTCCCGGGCTGGAAGGAAGACATCACAGCAGTAAAAACGTTGAAAGATTTACCACGCAAAGTGATGGATTATATCACTTACGTTCAGCAACAAGCGCAGTGTCCGATCGATGTTATTTCAGTGGGACCTGATCGCGAGCAAACACTTTGGATTAAGCCGCTTTATAAAGACTAAATTTTGTTGATTCATTCGAAGATTCGACCAAAAACCACACTCTAAGCAAGTGTGGTTTTTTTATTTAAGGAGCACTTCTAGAGAGAGACTTAAGTGATCCAATTTGTGCTGCAATTTTCTTCGGGATTAATCTTTAAGCACTGCAAAAAAAGCGTTTGACTGGATTAATGGTTTCATAGACATTAGCTGTTCGATTCAAAAGTGGTTCGCTAGCTCAGCTGGTAGAGCACTTCACTTTTAATGAAGGGGTCGATGGTTCGAATCCATCGCGAGCCACCATTTTGTTTCGGAAGTCACAGCAGTCATCATCCAGTGTTCCCATCGTCTAGTGGCCTAGGACACCTCCCTTTCACGGAGGATACACGAGTTCGAATCTCGTTGGGAACGCCAATCATCTTTTTACGAATCACTAATTTTAACTAGCAGACGTCCGAACTCACTTTGACCATTCGTCATAACGACAAGATTTTTTTGAGATCGAGTCATTCCGACGTAGAGAAGCTTAGCCGTGGTTTCACGATTTTCTACATCGACTCTAAGTTGATCAACACCAATCATAATTACGGAAGCGAACTCTAATCCCTTGCTGCTATGAATAGACAGTATCGAAACCAAGTCGTTTTGTGGGTTATAAGCTTTTTTATTATCTCTTGTGGTCATCAATAAGTTGGGGATTGATAATATCTTTAAGTTTCGTGCGACGTCTTCGCCATGACGGTTTTCAGTAAAGATTATGGCCATGTCTGACCACTTTAAACCTTGACCCCGCCATGCGCACAAGCATTTTAGCGAATAGGCGATTTCTTCTTCGACCCTTGAAATTTTTTGTACCACGGGCAATGGCCCTCTAACACCAACTGATTCAGGCTCAATCAACGGAATTTGATCTTCGGTAGCGGCAACTGACGTAAAATAGTTTTTTGCAAACATGTAGGCAAAATGCAAAATCTCTTTCGTATTTCTGTAATTGATTTTTAGTATTGTGGTTCTACCCGCAGCTTCGATGCCCACACTAGATAGGCTAAAACCCAATCCTTTTTGTTTTCTGTAAATGGACTGCGCATCATCATAAAGCAACAACACAGAATTCGACTCAGGCTCGACCATTTGTACGACTAACTCTAACCACTCGGGTTCAAAATCATGACCTTCGTCAATTAACAAAGCTCCGTATTGCGCTCGCGGAATTAAACCCTTATCTACTCCCGAAATAACTGCGTCGACTGTCCGTTCCCAAATTTGTTTTTCCGAAGGTTGCAATTTTACATGATACATTTTCAACTGTTCTGAACACCAGTCATGAAAATGGTAAACCTGAACTTTTGAGTCCACGCTTTTCTCAGTAAAATAAGATCGCAGTTTGGCCGCCAGAGAAATATTGTAACACAAGACTAAAATTGGTTTTCTATAAAGCTGTGCTAAGTGGAGGCCGCGATATCCCAAAATCAAAGTTTTCCCAGATCCGGCTACGCCATGGATTACACGATGTCCTTCACCCATACTTCGAGCCAATTGCTCCTGTTGAATATCCATGATTTTAATTATTTCTGGGACTGCTTCTTCAACATCTAAACTTTCGAATAAATTAATTTGCGAATCAGAAATTCGAATCTCTGGAAAAAGGTGCCAACGAACCCGATCAATTTGTGGCAGTGTTAATTTATCTTTAAATTTATAATTAAACATGTTCCAAAGTTTTTCTTGAAAAACCTCAGCTTCAATTTCTTCATCTAAGTCATCTGAATACATGACCAGATGCTCTGGAA
>JAYVHE010000126.1:0-9095 GCA_043771495.1 Bdellovibrio sp.
GCTTATTTCTGGATGACTGATCTAGCTTTTTGGTAAGTATTTTCTGTTTCACCATTGGCCAATCATGCCATATTCAAAATTGTACCGCAACCGGATAGGTCGAAACATTTCGATCTTTATCAAATATGAATTTAATAAAAATCTGCGCTGTGGAATTGCTGAATTTGGATTTGTCAGGACGTATTGTTATCAATGTCGCGCGTCTGGAATCGTAGCCTTTTTTACCAAATTACCTGTCAAAATCAAATACAGCGATGGATTTCAAATTCTAGGATATTATGCTTGCACAACAAAAAAGGGGCCTTTTCGTGAAGCAGATTACATTTTTTTACAAACTTGGTTTATTATTGTTAGTCACGCAGATGGCTAGCGCAAATCCAACCGCATTTATTGCCTGTGGAAATAAGGTTTGCGAATCTCAGTCCAATGAAAATTCAATCAACTGCCCGATGGATTGCGATCCCGGAGTCGTCACGTCTTATAATTATGAAACGGTCTGCACCAAAGACAGTGTCATTTATCGCCCCGAGAATCTAAGCGACCTACAGGGGATTTTAGCTGAAGTTTCAAAATCTTCAAATCCGCACTTGCGATTTTTAGGCAGCCGTCATTCGATTAGCTCGCTGGTGTGTGGTAAAGGAAATTCCGTCCTAGTTGAAAATTTTAATAGGATTATCGGTGTCGGTGTCGATTCTAGCGGTCAGAATTATGTCGAAGTCGAAGCCGGCGTGAAGCTTGGGGATTTGTCAGATTTTTTACATCAAAAAGGCTACTCTCTAGGTTTTGCCTTTCCGGCTTATCATGGATTAACAATGGCTGGACTGTTTGCGACTGGAGCGCATGGCAGCTCGCGCGTGTATCCGGGCATCTCTTCGCAAACAATTCTTGAAATGACGGTTCTGTCTGCCGACGGGAAAAAGCATTTGATTGGGAGCAAAAATCCCCGTTTGTTGAAAGCCTTCAAAGTTCACCTCGGACTACTCGGATTCGTGCACAGTATTAAATTAAAAATTGAACCGCAGTTCAATCTTGAAATGCGAACGACGATGTTAGAAAATGAAAACCAGTATTTTCAAGAGGGCCAACCAGTTAATTTAGGATCCTCTTGCGATTCGGAATCAATCGCTTGGTTTCCATACATTAATAAAGCGGTAAAATTTTGCGGCACCAAAACAACTGAGGCTGCGGATCCGACTGCGGCCAGCGTTCTGCTCGGTTCTGATCAACGACCAAGTGCAACTGAGTCCTTAGAGAAAATCATTCAAGCCTTTGGCGGAAAAACTGAAGCGGCTATGCTCAAAGCAGAAGAATTACGCTTTGCTGGCTTTGCCAATACCCCGCCCTATGTTGTGCTTGATCAGGGCGGGAAAGAGCAATACCTTAACCGCGTTGTTGGTCCTTCGCACAAAATTTTAATTTCAAAACCGATGTCTACATTTCGACTTTATAAAAATGACGATATCTCTTTTGCTTTTCCACTTAGTGAATTGACAGCCGTATCCGAAACAATTCGTCGTTTTGTTGTTGACCGTAAGTTGGGCCTTCCCATTATTGGAGTTTTCTTACGTTTCGCTAAATCCGATGGTGGTAGCTATTTATCACACATTGAAGGTGGAAAGTCGGGTCAAGTTTTTGTACTCGGTGAATTCGCAACGTACAAATACTTCAATGTTTCGCCTGATGATGCCGTGGGATTGGAACAAAAGAAAATGCTTGAAGAAAAAATTAACAGCCTAGTCGGCGAATTAGTTTTAAAACATTCAGTCAAGTTTCATTGGGGAAAAAATACGAATCAAATTTTCACGCAAGCCAACGTTCAAAAAAACTACGGTAAAAATTTGCAGGAATTCAAAAAAATCCGAAAGCAGTTTGATCCTCATGGTATGTTTTCAAACGAACTCTTGGATTCGCTTTTTCAACTAAAGTAAGAACGAAATGATTCTTGGTGGGCCCGGCTAATTTCAATGAAAATGGCTGCAAATAACTACCTCGAGAAAATGACACGAGCACTGGAAGTTAGATCAACTACTGGGAAATTAATCCCACATGAAAGGATACCATCTATGAAAGTAAAGCTATTAATTTGGTCCGCATTTTGTATTTTACTGTTTGGAGAATTGGTGCTCGCTTCTCAGGATGCTCTAGTAGGCCAGAGTGAGTATGTATTTTCGAACCAAATCGTCTTAAAGGATGTACCGATCAATTTGCGAGAGAGCGTTCTTAAGACCAAATTCCAAGCTGCTGACGGTACCCTTTTAGAGGCAATCTACACTGCCAGAGTGAATTTAGAAATCCGTCGCGATGGGGTCGTAATCTACAATGAGCAATATAAATATGATCTGGGAATGCAAGATTATTTGAGTTCTCCCGTTAGCGACTTTACCTTTGATAACAAGGGACGATTATTTTTATCGACTTATAAAATAGCCAGCGTTTATGATACTCGCGCCTCCAAAATTCTCCCGTTCAGCTGGTTTTTGTTGATACTCAAGGGCGATCAAGTAAAGGTTATTGATGGCGAGGTTTATAAATTCGACTTTTACAGAGGTACAATCGGCACCGAACCCTTAGTGCAAGGTTTTCAGGGTCATAAAACTGGAGGACGCCTCTTCTGGATGAAAATTCCCGAAAGTTTGAAAGATAAACTAGGCTCTCACTACCAATTCGGAAATTCAGGATTACCAGAGTTAATGGATGACGTGACCAATTTTCGCTTGATACAATCTGGTTCCGGTTCTGAAAAAATACTGTTAGCCGAATTTTACAATCCAACATCTGGCTCATTAATCTCTGTGGATACTTCGGATGGAACGATCATCAAAATAGTAGGACCAAAGGGTAGCGTCTTTTTAAAAAAGTAGCGTCTTTTTACAGGCCTGACCGGAAGATTTAGATTATTTTCAAATCACAAGACCTAAGCCAGGCTTTGTGTTCCACCGGCAACCAGGCGGAGCGCCGCATTTGATAATGTTGACGCGATTGAACTCTGATCGAATAGCTCTTAGCAGTTTCCACAACGAGTCTTTAAACAGAGCCATTGGTGTAGGTGTAGGTGTAGATTATAATGTATTCATCATTAAGTTTTTATCCTTTTGAGGCGTGGGACCCATTATAAATTGACCGAATCCCATCAAGCTGAGGTCGATGTGGAGCTTAATCGTCAAAGTGACGTAAAAGAAGTTCTAAAAATCATCATCAAAGATGATAACGACGGTGGATTCCAAATACCGATTCCAGATGAAGACACGCTCTCAAAGCTTCAAGCAACGTCTGTGACCTACAGATTTGCCACCGGCAAAAGCAAAGGCAAATTGGCGGCAAAAATATGTATTTGTATCAAAAGTCAGTGTTGCTGAATACCACTGCCTTGTTTTGTCATGTTTAAAAATTGAAATTTTTTATGCTCACGAATGCGTGCTAAACGGATCGCAACCCTTGCTTCAACCAAGGGGTATTGTTCGCCCCCTATATCACTTGGCCTTGGCAAGAGATGTTTTAGTCAGAAACATCTCAATGTTTAACAGTCAACTTTTCCCGATTCTCTCAATTCTGTCGGACTGTGATAAGCCATAAGAAAAAGACGAATTCGAAAAAAAATTAATAGATCTCACATCCCGTAAGATCGAACTGAATGATCTTACCATCCCACAGTTTAACCTCACTCTTTGCACCTTTGTTGATTTTTATTGAAATAGCCGAGAACGGGAAACGCTTTGGACAGTAAATACTGACAAGAGGTTTGCCCTCGCCCCAATTATTGCCCTGCTCGACGACGCCACCATCCCATGCGAACACTTGAACAGAACTCAATAAACTAAAAACACACACTGCTAATAAAATTTTCATTTCAATACCTCCAAACCGGAAATTATCATAAATTTCAATTTTGTTCGCTGCATTTAATTTTGATAGGGATTTTTTATATAAACGCCGAATAAAACCAAATCGCCATAAAGCTTCTTTGGATGGATTTGAGCTGAGGTTGTGGGGCTTGGAACCGTATTTTCGACCTGAGCGCTACCGAAATCGGGCTTTGCCCCAAAAGGGCCGCTAAGTGAGCCGCTGTTTCTGACATCCGCCGTGCTCCGCAGCTGGGACAGAATCCTCTTTTTTTGCAGCTGAATGCCACCAACATCTCGTGCTGGCAACTGGTACACTGCGCCCGTAAAAACCCGTGCGCCAAAATCCCGCAGCGCAAATACGCTTCGAACTCTTTATTCACAAAATCTGGTAATGGATACCCCAGGTCGTGTTCGACTTTTTGCTGGAACGACAGCCAATTGCCTTGGATCAGTTTGTAGAGTGTGGTCTTTTCTGGTTCGTGGCGTTGGTAGTGATAGGTTTGCACATTTGGAATCGACATCGGCAAGCTGCGTGCTTGCAACTGCCGTGGCCATTTAGGATCGCTTTGACTTACGCGAGCGGTGGTGCTGTGGTCCGGAACACCGCCTTGGCCGCGTGATTCCGTCCAGCGCGTTCAGGTAGGCGAACCTTTTGGTCCTTGGTTGAATCTCTGCTCAGGAAGGCTCTCTGGCGATGACCGACCACTGCCTGTTATTCATTGGACTTTGTTCAGTTAACAATTAATTTTCTTAAAAAACGTCCACCAAAATGATGGGGCCGAGCTAGTCCATCCACTGATCGCAAAGAACCTAAATCGATGTCACCGGATATTCGTTCAGGTAAAATCAAAAACTTAATATTCATTAACGAGAATTTGCAGATCGTAGGCCGCAGATTCAAAAAAGGGTCTGCGATCTGCTGCAGACAAAAGATGAAGCTCCGTCATTTTACATCCTCCATGATACTAAAAACTAAAGCGCGAACCCACTGAGGCGCATACTTCAAGTTTTTCTTAAGCTCTGCCGCCGTTGTTCCGTTCAAAAACCTTTTCACGCGTACGCGCGCGATATCATCAATATGATCCTTACCAAGATTCTTAAGCGCTTGGATCACGAGACCCACTTTTGTGCCCGCTGCGTGCATCGTTTTTTCTCTTGTTGTTCGAAAAATAATTTCGAGCTTACCGATTTTGACTTTCTTCGAAGGTCCATTCGTTAGAAAAACAATTCGCCCAGGAACTTGTTCTGAAAGGCCAACAAGATTTGCTGCATAAGCCCCGGAAGGCTGAATACGAATTCCATTTTTTTCGGCAATAGCTTTTCCCACCTCTTCCACCTGAGGTTCAGAGCCAGCTTCTAGCGATTACTAAAAACTGGACTTAAATAGGTCGTTATTGCCGCTGGAGAAGAAAAGTCATTGGATTGATATGGAGGAATGTCGATGAGTGAGGCCCTCAGGCTTTGGCCTGCCGTTGCGTGGAATAAAAACTGATAGAACTCGGTTACAATTTGAATTTCTGAATTAAAATTAAAGACAGCGCTTATAATATCTAATTGGATTAAATGTGAATCCATCCCGTGTGGCGCCAAATCAAATGGCGTTTTAAAAAGATTTTTGCGATAAGTTCTGCTCTCTTCTGAATCAAGACTTGCTTTGTCGAAAAATGGGCCCTT
Organism: Bdellovibrio sp.; assembly: GCA_043771495.1. GTDB lineage: Bacteria > Bdellovibrionota > Bdellovibrionia > Bdellovibrionales > Bdellovibrionaceae > Pseudobdellovibrio. Next base: position 5,517 of record JAYVHE010000126.1, read on the forward strand.
CGAGCCAACTCTTGAAAATTCTTCTACGCTGTCACCTTTGATCACATCAATTTTTTGTCCGCGCTCCCTAAATCGACGGACTAAGACCCTCAGCATCGCATTTCTTGGAACTGTGCCATGCCTTAGCATCTCAACTTCACGTTGTAGTCCACGTTTTAAAACCTCAGCAATGGAATCTTCGGCTAATTCTAAAATGTATGATTGCATTTCTTTGAAGCTGTGCAATCGATTGTACGCCAAGCGAATTTTCTCCTGTACAAGTGAATTTGTTGGCAGGCTTCTTTGTAGAATCGGTTGATCAAATAGTTCTCGATATTTTTTTGAACTGAATGATTTAATATGAAATTGAACCATATCATTTTCTAAGACGGAGAATAGGGTCTTCAATTTCGTTTCGAGGTTTGGAAATTGCGCCAGACTGTGTCTATTTTTTTCGGCGAATAAATTCAAGCACGAAGGCAGGGCCTCGAGGACTTGGGTTGAAAAAAAAATAGCAACGAACATGATTCTAGCCATTAGTTTAGTGTATTTAAAAGTGTTAAAAATGAGTTTAAGCATATTTGTCCAAGATTCAATCTGCGATTTTGATGCCAGCATTCCGAACGTGCTTCAGCTGCGATCGTCTCAAATTAAGAATCTATTTCAACAGAATCTATTTTAACAATGTTGGTAACAGTATTCCAATTTCTCCGGTGTACCGGTCCCATAGAGACCACCTAAAACCAAGCATTTTTGTTAAAAAAATGTAATTCTTAAATTTTCAAAGATCCACTAATTTGACTTAGGTTGAGTCAAAAATGAGCTGCAAGACGCGAAGCTCATTTACCGGGTCTTCTTAAGAAGATAGTTATCTTTTTTTGCCAAATTACCTGTCAAAATTAAATACAGCGATGGATTTCTAAATCTACGTTACTATGCTTGCACGGCAAAACATCGTTTCATGTACAACTACCGGGAAATTATTCCTAACATATTTGGAACGGTGTAAAGTTTTAATTGATAGGGCTTTTTCGGGGCGGCAAAAGCTATTTTTTTGTTATCGGGTTGATAACTGAAGGGTTGATGCCACGCTCAGTACCGCTTCGCGAAAAATTTTCGTGATCTTATTCGTCGTACAAGTTCATGCTTCTGGCTCTGGTTTATTAGGATCTTTGTACATGCCGATTATCGTAAATCTAAATACAGAAAAGATGAATCTTTTTTCAAAAATTGATAAAAATCTAGATCATGACCTGATCAGTCCGATTAAGACATTTAGCCTCGGTAATTAACTGTTTTTAAGAAATTTAAACCAATCTATATTGAGACACATCAGTTCTTCGGAGTCAGAGGGCTCGATGGTGTCAACCACCAACAGTCCAAAAAAATTTGGTCCTGTTTTTGAACTTCTTTGACCGATTGTGGCTTGCGAACCGTAGCAGTGTTTCATATTGAAACACTGAGTTCAATGCTGGGAGATCTTATGCAACTAAAACGATTTATAAATTTGATGATCTTCCTAATTTCAGTTTTTATTGGCGTTTTTGGGACTGCAAAGACCAAAATTTGTTCGATCACGTTAGGGTCTTCAAACGAAATCAACGCCATCAAAAACGAGCTCTCGAAAGGCAAGGCACCTGTTGATTTTGTTGAATTGACTGAATTTTCGTCTGAACGTAATCGCCAAGACCCTTGGTTCAAAAAAGCCTGCGAATCCGGAATTCAATGCGACGTACTTTTGATTAGCAGCCACTTTTCAGATGATTTTTATTCGAGCGATTTAAAGCTCAAATTGGAAGAAATGGAAACAATGGCTTGTGATAATACTTGTACAGGTATTCTTCAAAAACCACGCGAAGTTCACTTGCTTGGCTGTGCCTCGACTTCATCGAATGGATCAAACTTGATTGGTCACGATACTTCCGGATTCGTCACCTCACTACCTCGTTCAACTTTGACTAAAAATACAATTACAAAATTTCGTCAGAACAATTTCCGCAAGTTAGGTTTAGATAATGCGGATCGATTCCGTCTTATTTTTGCGAACACACCTCGAATTTTTGGTTACACAACTGTTGGTCCTTTAGGAACTCAGATTGAAAGCGAGTATATAAACTACGCAAACCGTTCTATAGAATACTATTCTTCGATTTTTGAAAAAGAACGTTCAACTTTAACTGGCCCACATCTAGCCTACTTGCAAACAGTCGGAAAGCGCAGCCCGTTGGCTCAATGGACTGGAGACTTATTTTCCGGAAATGCCCTTTCAAAAAAAGTTTGTGATGCATCTAATCCGAATGTTGATTATCGGAATCAAGAAATCGCTTTAATGGAATCACTCAAGCGTGATCCATTCTTTATGTTTGGCCTTTTACAACATTACGCGGTTTCTCTTTTTAAAATGAATGATTTTTTATTTGCTGCAAGTCAGTTAAAGAATTTTATCGAACAAGATACTGAAGTTCTTGAACACTATAAAAAAGCATTTTCGCAATCAAAAGAAGTAATTAGTGCCGTTCAAATTGGCGAAATTCTGTTTCTAGCGGGCGCTATCTCAAAAGCCGAATACCAAAAAGCCATCGCGCAACTTGCAGAAATTTACAAAAAAAATCGTTTAAGAACTTCAGATATTTTTGCTGGCAACATGGTTTGTGGATTAACTCAGAAATTAGTGTTTCCTTATTCAATCGTTACAGAGTTAATCGATTTAAATAAGCTGGTTGGTGAAGATCATGTTGTTATTAGTTGTAGTCCCAGTCCCGACATTAAAATTCATCAAGCTTTGCTTAATCATCTGAATGCAACAAAGGATTTATCACTTCGCAGAAATTATGCCGAAGCTCTTTCAAAACAAATGATTGAATCGGCAACAATTGAAACTCAAATATTCAAAGTACTCGGCTCTGAGCAAGACACTCAAACCTACAGATCTTTGATTCGTTCGCTTAAGAAACTTCCGATTTTGTTCATTGATCATCTTAATTTTCTTAAAGTACGCTACAACGATCCGACATTGTCGCCGATTTTGCGTGAAGAAATCTCGACCCTTTTAGCCAATCAGCAGCAGAACTAAACGAACCCTTCTAAAAAACGAAGAGGCCCTTAACTATAGTGACAATTCACGGACCTTGAAATAGTTCTGACAGCTGGAACAGATATCGCATTGAAGACAGTAAAGAATCAATTTCGACATGAATAATTTTTTGTCGCAGGTCTTGGAAATGTTGATCTAATTAGTCTTTTTAGAAACTTTCAAGGCTATGATAGTTTTAATTTTAAATACTACTGGTTAGACGGCGGTCAAAAACAATTGCATTCAACCACTATTACGGCAAAAATTTCCGTGCGAACATTGAGTTAGTTCGTTGCGTGTTTGAAAATTAATACAACCTATTCAATTTCTTAAATTGCGTTAATAAATTGTAAATAAACCCCTAGTTTTTCGATGGCCAGATGTCCACTGGCCTTCAGTATTTTTAGGCAGTTTGTTCACATTGGCCTAATTCAACGGCTTTCTGAGTCGGCTTAGACTGCCTACAATTTTCAATCCTTAGTCTTTGATTAAAAATCCCCAGCTGCATTTTAAAGTTACCTTTTCTG
>JAYVHE010000127.1:0-8370 GCA_043771495.1 Bdellovibrio sp.
GTAGATTTCACCTGTCAAAACAGTTGTCACTCTAGGATTCCAGCCTCCATCGGCCATTTCAGGAATGGGTTTAATCAGAGTACAGACTTTTGGTAAAGAAGTTCTTACATCCGAATTACAAGAATTGTCCTCCTCGATTTTGGTCTTGTAAAAGTAAAACACTTGCTACACCTGGGGTTGGGGGAATGTACAGAATTTGGACTAGAAATAGTCTAATCACTCTAGTTTCGATTTTTTTTAGCTTAATAGTCCTCTGTAATAAAGAGATGAACACACCAAACAAAAAAAGCGTCGCAAAGTTTGCTCTTTTAAATTTGATCGTTCTTATTTTCACACTTTGCGCCTCGGCCAAACCAAAGAATCTTCCAGAATTAATTGTCGCCGGAGATAGCTGGGCCAATTTTTTGTGTGATGATCGTGGGTATCAAAAGACCTTCGACAACTTAAATGTGCTTGATATTAAAGAACACGGTGATTGCAAATCAACGTCGAAAAATGGATTAGAGGCCGGAGAATGGTTACAGTCTGAACAACATCAGAAATTAATCGGTAAATTACATGAAGGCTCAATCATTAAATTTGTGCACTTAAGCATTGGCGGCAATGATCTTATTGCGCGGTGGAAAGTTTATATGACGCCCCCACAAGAAATTGAATTATTTGAACGAAACTATGGGTTCATAAAAACAATTATTGATTCATTGCTTGTCAAAAACCCGTTCATTAAAGTTATTATTTCTGGATATGATTTTCCGCGGTTTACAACGGACCACCCGATTGTTGAATTTCGTAGAGCTTTGGAAAACATGGGAAACCCTTCACCGTTTGAATTAAATACGGCGCTGATCCGCTACCATCAATATTTGATTCGCCGATTATTGAGTCATGAAGATTACCAAAAACGGATTTTTGCAATTCACCACTTGGGCATGCAGCACTACTTCGATGGGATCGAAGATGCTGGGGTCGGGGCTGGACAAACTTTGCATCCTGACGAAATCTCAAGCCTGATTTTACCGGAGTCCGCTGGTGGCGACGCCCATTATATGTCGAATAAAAAATCATTAAAAAAATGGTTTGCAGGGATCTATGACGCTTTTCATCTGGGTGAATCTGGCAACAAGCGTCTTGCGGAACATGTCTATCGCAATATTATCCGATTTCAATAGCGACGGAATTATTTTTATAACCAATCGTAATGTTTGAATCAGTTTTGATTTCTTGAGCAATCATTTTTTTGGCCAATAAATTTAGAATTTCATTTTGGATAAGACGTTTAAGTGGGCGCGCTCCAAACTGCGGATCAAAACCTTTTTCTCCTAAATAATTGATTAGACTCTCACTAAATTTTACATTTATATTTTTCTGCAAAAGGCGGTTAACAACGTCGTTCAATTGAATGCGCACGATATGCTGCAAATTATTTCGATCCAACGATTTAAACTCGATCACGTCGTCGATACGATTTAAAAATTCAGGTCTAAAAAACTGGCGAAGCGCTTTTTGAATGTTTTCAGACGAAGTTTCCGTTGCTGAAGTTCCTAAATTTGAAGTCATTACAACAATTGTATTTTTGAAATCAACAGTTCGTCCCTGATTATCAGTTAAGCGACCTTCGTCAAGAACTTGTAAAAGCAAATTAAAAACGTCTGGATGCGCCTTTTCAATTTCATCAAGTAATACGACTGAATAAGGCTTACGTCGAACGGCTTCTGTGAGCTGTCCGCCTTCATCGTAACCGACGTATCCCGGAGGCGCTCCTATCAATCGGGAAACCGCATGCTTTTCCATATACTCGGACATATCAACTCGAACAACCGCCGTCGGATCATCGAATAAAAAATCGGCGAGTGCTTTGACGGTTTCAGTTTTACCAACGCCAGTAGGGCCTACAAAAATAAAACTTCCTGTTGGACGATTCGGATCCGAAATTTCCGCACGCGAACGTCGAACTGCATCGGCTATGACTTCCAGAGCATGATCTTGGCCAACAACTTTTTCTTTAAGGACGGTTTCCATGCGTAATAGTTTTTGTGTTTCAGTTTCTAACATTTTTGAAATCGGTATTCCGGTCCATTTAGAAACAACTTCAGCAATATCTTCTGCATCAACTTTTTCGCGTAGTAGGTTACCTTTTTTAGACTTAATTTTTTCCTCAAGCGCGATAATCGTTTTTTCAAGCTCAGGCAAACGACCATATTTAAGTTGTGCGGCTTTTTCGTATTGGGCATCACGTTCGGCTTTAGAAATATCAAGTCGCAATTGCTCAAGCTGGGTTTTTGCGGTTTTTAAATTATCGATCTGCACGCGCTCTGCCTGCCATTGGTCGCGCAAGTTTTTAGAATTTAAAGTTAAATCTTTTAATTCAGATTCGATGTGTTTTTTACGATCTACGCCTTGTTTGTCGGTTTCGTTTTTTAAAGCTTCAGCCTCGATACGCAAACTTAAAATTTTTCGCTCTAAATTATCGACTTCTTCGGGAACGCTTTTATTAATGATTCCCAGTCGACTGGCTGCCTCGTCGACTAAATCGATGGCCTTATCTGGCAAAAAGCGATTGGTAATGTAGCGGTGAGAAAGTTTTGCAGCGGCAATCAATGCTTTATCGGTGATTTGAACCGCGTGATGGACCTCATATTTTTCTTTTAATCCACGTAATATCGTAATTGTTTCGTCAACGCTGGGCTCGTCGACTTGCACAGGTTGAAATCTTCGCTCTAATGCAGCATCTTTTTCAATGTATTTGCGGTACTCATCTAAAGTGGTTGCACCAATACAGCGGAGCTCACCGCGCGCTAAGGCCGGTTTTAATAATTGTCCGGCATCCATGGAACCTTCACTTTTTCCAGCGCCGACTAAGGTATGCAATTCATCGATGAATAAAATAATTTCGCCGTTACTGGCCGTTACTTCTTTGATGACGGCTTTTAAGCGATCTTCAAATTCACCGCGATACTTAGCGCCAGCAATTAATGCTCCCATATCAAGTGACATTAATTTTTTTCCAACTAAATTATCCGGAACATCTTTTTTAATAATACGTAAAGCCATTCCTTCCGCGATCGCGGTTTTACCAACACCAGGCTCACCGATTAAAACGGGATTATTTTTAGTTCGGCGGGATAAAACTTGAATCACGCGACGGATTTCTTCGTCGCGGCCAACGACGGGATCTAATTTACCGTCGCTGGCTAATTCTGTTAAATCACGGGCGTACTTTTTTAAAACTTCATATTGATTTTCAGGTTCGTCAGAATTCACTGTTTGGTTTCCTCGTATTTTTAAAACGGCCTTTTCAACTTGGTCGCGTTTTAAATTTAAATTTTTAAAAATGGCTTTAACTGCGGAATCTTCGCTACTTAAACCGGACAGTAAGAAATGCTCCGTCGAAATAAACTCGTCACCCATTTTTGCAGCTTCAGATTCAGCCTGCTTAAATACTTTTTGCAGTCTGGGACCCGCATAAGTCGTGGCTGCCGGTTGCGACAACTGAGGGAGTTGATTGACGGCCTTATTCAAGATTGTAATAACCTGTGAAGGTTGTAATCCCAATTCTTGGAAAACACGTGGAACCACGCCCCCGTCTTGCTCCGTCAATTCAATAAATAGATGTTCAGGCTCAACTGAGGGATTTTTGTTCGATTCAGCGTGTGTTGCAGCGGCCTGCATGGCCTCCTGACTTTTTCGCGTCATTTTTTGAATCTCTTTACTCATACTGCATCCTTGTTGTATATCTGTGAACTAACAAAATAAGCCTACTTCTAATGTGAGTTTTAATAAAGATATGTCAATGGAAAAACCCGTAAAAAATCTTTCACAAAAACCGTCTCAAAATAAGACTCCCCCACGAATAAGATCATCAATTCGTCGCGATGTAATCAACCCAACCGATTACAATGCCTATAAACTTCCCTGGTCGTGCGAAGATTGCTCGCATTTTATGAGCGCCGTGCCGGCGTGTTCTTTAGGTTATCGCGTCGACGCACATATGCGAGAAAATATGAAGAAAACGTATGAACTTTCGGGAACAGTTTCTTTGTGTCGATTTCTAGAAATTGATTAGACCCCTCTTAAAAAATTTAAAAATCTAAGGCAAAACTCTACAAACTCTGTATTTTTTAGCCTAACAATCAAAATTAAAATCAAAATTATTTTTGACGGACAGCAAGTTTTTCCCTCTGAAAAAGGTCTAAACATATTTTTAGACTAGCCAAAGGCCTCCACACAAAAGTTTTTTACAGACTATGTGAACGTCCGGAAACGTAGACCTACAGCGGGAAAGCAAGACGAAGCTCTGATCAAGTCTGTGGGTCATAAATCTCGTCGAGTCTTAAGACTGACGGTTAGTTTTTTTCAAAATGAATTTTTCTATCCTCTCGTCCTGTCAAGAGTTTGCGGCTATACCCCGAAAATTTGTATGAACAGAATTTTAACTTTTACAAGCACAGAGGCAGGATGTCTCTCAGAGTTGCAAAAAAGATTTCGCAACTCTCATTAACTAAATTAGGGGGTGTCTCAAGGAAGATTTTAAGGATGATTAAAAAAATTAAGGAAGACTTAAATAGGCAATTTAAAAATCAAAACTCGGATGTTTTGATAAAAACTTACACGGAGGACTTTATGAAACTTTATATAACTTAAAAAAATTATTAGAAAAAGGAATTTATTATGGGAATGAGAATAGCAACAAACGTAACGGCAATTAATGCCATCCGAAACTTAACTGGTAGCCAGCGTGTTATGGCGACCTCGTCTGCGCAATTATCAAGTGGTAGCCGAATTAACAAGTCTGCAGACGATGCAGCCGGGTTAGCCATCTCTGAAAATATGAAGTCACAAATTAGATCATCAGTTCAAGCTCGTCGAAATGCGAACGATGGTATTTCTTTAGTGCAAACGGCAGAAGGTGGCTTGGGAGAAATCTCGAACATCATTACTCGTCTTCGTGAACTAGGTATCCAAGCGGCTTCTGATACAATCGGTGACCGTGAACGTGTACTTATCGATGTTGAAGCCCAACAGTTAAAGGGTGAAGTTCAACGTATTTCCAATACAACAGCCTGGAACACGACTAAATTGTTAGATGGTTCTACGCCTGTGTTTGATTTTCAAGTTGGAACATTCGCCACGGAAGACGACGTGATCAGCTTTGACTCTTCGGTCAATGTTGCAACTTTGGATGGTCTAACTCTTGCTGAATTAGATTACACGGCAAAAGAAGGTGCGCGATTTGCTTTGAGCAACTTAGACAATGCGCAAAGTCAGGTTAATGCAATGCGCGCAAATCTTGGTGCACTTCAGAATCGTCTCACTTCAACAGTTGATACTTTAGCCGTTGCCGAAGAAAATATTTCAGCAGCCAACTCACGAATCCGTGACACAGATGTAGCGCAGGCTTCTTCAGAAATGGCCCGTAACCAAGTTTTATTACAAGCTGGTACTGCAACTTTAGCCCAAGCGAATCAGTCACAGCAGTTAGCACTAAAATTAATTGGTTAGGCTGATCTACACAACTCGCCGAGCGAGTTGTAGTTGTCAATTAACCGAAAAGTATAAATTTATTGTCAAAATTTTTGACAGTTAATAAAAATCGAGGGGAGTCTGCAAAGACTCCCCTCTGTTTTTTTTGAATAATTAGTTTTCACTAATGAATGTTATTAAGTTCACCCGACTTAAGACCGAACTAAAGACCACCAAACGTAAGAATTTAAAGATTTAAAACTATGGAGAGGTCTTTATGAAATTAAAAACACTAGCGCTTTATACACTATTAATAGTGTTGCCGGCATGCGCCCCGAAAATGGATAGTTCGTCGCAGGCCTCTGGCACTAACGATGGCTTAGGTAACCTGCCAGGCACACACGTGCCTGATCCTGCATTATTAGAAAAAGTAGATATCAACGGTATGCTCGAAGAATCTTCTGGATCCAGCGGGGTATTCGGAGCTGGCGGAAAGATGAGTCTAGCCTTCGATAAAGAAAAATTAGAACTTATCGTATATATCAACATGCCCGGAAGCATCATGTTCTGGATTCCAGAAGCACCACTACCAAGTCATCCAGACATATTTGTAGGAACTGAATTTGATGGCGAAGGAAATTTACGCGTTAAATTCCGTATCCCGGTTAAATATGTATTGTTAGGTGCGCAACTTAAAGATGGCGCGACTTTACCTAGCGGCGAAAAATTACCGCCAACTCCTGCAGGTTCAGGTGAGTTGCCTGGTCTAGCTATCGAAATGACTTCACAACGCTTGTATCTATATATTGGAGTGAACTCCCTAGGAGCTTATGTCGTGCTGCCTCAAGATATAGCACACCCGCTAATTCCTAACATAACTGCAAAAGTTAAAAACAAAGAAAAGGAAATCGTAGGGTATTTAACCTATGTAAGTCCTAAAAACGGCCATCGTCCTGGGCTATTTCTTGGAACTCGAGTTCCACCGAAATTCGCTAAGTTCTTAGAAGACTACTTAGGTCTGTAATCAAAAAACTTTGTGCGAGGCGCAGGGATTAACATCCTTGCGCGTTTGTTTTTTCCCTTATAATCTAAACCGGTTATAAATTTAATAACCCTTTAGAACTATAAAGTTAATTGGAGAAAACACATGGCAAAAAAGAAAAAAGCAGCTAAAAAACCTGCTAAAAAAGCAACAAAGAAACCAGCTAAAAAAGCAAAAAAAGCGGCCCCAAAAAAAGCTGCGAAGAAAGCCGCTCCTAAGAAAGCCGCTAAAAAAGCTCCAGCGAAAAAAGCAGCACCTAAAAAAGCCGCTCCAGCAAAAGTAGCTAAAAAATCGCCGGCACCAAAAGCCAAAGCGAAGCCTAAAGCTGAGAAAAAAACTAAAGCTGCGCAAACTTCATTTGATGATTTAACAAATGAATTTGACGATGAAACTGATGCGATCGCTGATATCGAAAGCGAAGATGCATTAGATAGCGCTGAAACGTTAGAAGAAACTTCTGACGAAGAGAGCGATGATTCATTCGAAACTATGGAAGACGAAACATCTGAAGAAGACATGGAAGATGACACTGAAGATGATGAAAAAAATATGAAAGACGACAAAGACGAAGAAGATGACGAAGGTTATTTCTAGTATTTAGTTTTTCTTATTCATAGAAACTAAAAAACCCACGTGATGAACGTGGGTTTTTTAGTTCAGGCTGTTTGTTAAAACTTATTCGGTGATTGCACTATCTGGAGTAATAATAACATCCACCCGTCTGTTTTGCGCCCGGCCTTCTTTAGTTTTATTAGTCGCAAGTGGTTTAGAAAAACCAAGTCCAGCTGTTTGCATTTTGGTTCGTTCGATTCCATTTTCAGAAAAATAGTCAGCAATTGTTTCTGCGCGACTTTCTGAAAGGGTTTTGTTAGCTTCTTCCGAACCCATTGCATCAGTGTGACCTTCAATAAGTACAGATTTCGGTCCAAGTTCCTGGGCAACATCACGAACTTTTTCTAAAAGAGGAATTGCTGCTGTTGGCAAACCGGCTTTTCCACTCGCAAACTGAATTTGTTTCAAACGAATGACCACATTGTTGCCTTGTTGAAATACTTCGGCTTCGGTCTTAGAAAATTGTCCTTGAGCGCGAGCTAAAGTTTGTTGAAGATTTACTGCAGCATTAGCCTTTAGTAGATCCGCGTTTTTTTGATCTAGTTCGCTGCTTTGTCCAGAAACTGTTGAGTTCAATCCAGAAACTGTAGAGCTCAATTTTGAATTTTCTGCGCCCAGTTGATTTTGGAGCTGTTCAGCTCTATTTAGTTCAGCGGTCATTTGCTCTAAACGTTTATTCTTATCAACTAATTGTCGTGCAACGTCTTCTTTGACTCGACCGCTTTGGGTCTCTGCTAATACTGCCGTTAAATAAATCGCAGACTGATCGGCCATTGCAACTTGGCCGGCAAATGTTGAAACAACACTTCGATTAGCTCTAACGACGCTTTCTGCAGTTTGAAAATCAATTTCCGCTTTTTTAAGAGTGTCTGGAGCATAACGAGACGCATTTTTATTTTTTGCAGTTTCTATTAAATTTTTTGCCCGACCTAAATGTCGATTTTCAACTGCAAGTAATTCAATGTCTGAGTAATCTTTTTGAAGCACAGCAACATCTTTTGGAGTTAACTTTTCGAATTTCTCTGCGTACCCGATAAACTCACGGTCTACTTTATCTAAATTTTTAGCCGCAGGTCCGTACGATTTTGCACCAGCATTAATCGCCTTCTGACGTGTTTCGAGTATTGATGCGGCCTTTGCACGACGCATTTCTGCAAGCTCGTTAGCGCGATCTAAATAGGCCTTACTGTAGGCAATTGATTTAATAACATCTTCATTATCGTCGCCATCAGCTAAATCTTTTTTTGCCGATTTAA
>JAYVHE010000128.1:0-4294 GCA_043771495.1 Bdellovibrio sp.
TTGAATTATTGAACGTTGATGCCGACGTGAAAGATCAACCCGACGCAAAACCATTACAACCCCAAAAATGGGCCATCGAATTTGAAAATGTTAGTTTCCATTACAATAGTGATCGACCCATTTTAAAAAATGTCAGTTTCAAAGTCCCCGCAGGCAAAACCGTCGCCATCGTTGGCCCCAGTGGTTCAGGTAAATCAACATTAGCGCGACTTTTATTTCGATTTTACGATGTGACTTCGGGAAACATTCGAATTGGCGAAGCCGACATTCGATCGGTGACTCAAAAATCCTTGCGTCAAGCCATTGGAGTTGTTCCACAGGACACGGTCCTTTTTAACGACACGATTGGTTACAATATTGGTTATGGAAACCCGTCGGCGACGTTCGAAGACATTCAAGCTGCGGCAAAATTAGCTCAGATCGACACCTTTATTGAAGGACTCACCAAAAAATACCAAACCTCTGTTGGTGAACGCGGGTTAAAGCTTTCTGGCGGTGAAAAACAGCGCGTCGCTATCGCTCGAACAATTTTAAAACGTCCGCAGATTTTGCTTTTTGATGAGGCCACCTCGGCTTTAGATTCCCATACCGAAAAAGAAATTCAAGATTCTCTGCGGATCGTTTCCACAGATCGAACGACACTAGTGATTGCTCACCGTTTATCGACCGTTGTGGACGCCGATGAAATTTTAGTTTTAAAATCAGGTCAAATTGTTGAGCGCGGTTCACACGCACAGCTTTTAGCTCAAGAAGGCGAATATGCGGCCATGTGGAAAAAACAACAACAAGTCCGTGAATACGAAACCAAGTTGAGCGAGTTTTCGGTTTAAACAAAATTAATTATTTAGATCTAGAAAGGTGAAAATATGTCTGGCTTCATTTGCTGAAGTAATTTTTTTCTATTAAGCCGACTCTAGCTTAACATCGTAGTGGAATCCTTCTTTGATCAAAGAATCGCGAAGTGCTAATTCGATCATGCCCATTTCAGGTAGGCCAAGCTTCTTAGCGATACGTCCGGCTCGGGTTGGTGAGGGTATACGACGTCCTTTTTCAAGATCATTTAAATTTTGTACGGAAAGACCAATCTTCTTAGCGAAAGCGGTTTGGCTAAGTTCTTCACCCTGGCGCCAAGCACTCAGGAGGCTGCCAAAAGTTAAAGTTCCGTACTGCTTTTCCAATTTTTCAAAATAAGATTTAGTAGTCATGTTTATTTCCGAATATCCATCCAATGTACAATTTTACTTCAAATTGAAGTAAATGTAAAGGTCTTATTATTTCAACCTTTTAAACAGTGCAATTTATTGCCAATTCGAACTGGGTTTTATTGTCATATATCTAATTTTGACGTCCGGTTAATGGAGGCCAAGTAAAATCTGCCGAATAATTTGAATTCGCTGTTTTCAGAACAAACACAGCGGTCCTGCGGCATGCAGATTCGCATCTAGGCGGACATGTATTAATTAAGTAGATTAATTTGTGAGGTATAAATCGGAGAGATTATGCAAAAAATCATTTTAAATAAATTTGGTTTAATATTAACAGGCAGACCGTACGGAATTCAAACTTACGCGGACCTAGAAAAAGAGCATGGAGACGCCACTAAAATAGAATTCGATTTTACAGGAATCGTTTCCTTGGGATCCGGATTTGGCGAAGAAGTTCTGGTTCCTTTTGCAAAACGGCAGGGAAACAAATTAATTGTAAAGTCAGCAAGTAACTCTGTGAAGAGCTGTATTCAATTAATTGCCAGTGACTTTAGTTTGTCGGTGGATTTTAAATAGGTCGGGGGATATGTCATCGAAACAAGGGCCTGCGACATTGAAGAATCGCTATTATTTGGATAGAGGGGTCATTTCTGACATTAATGTTTTTAAGGGCGCAGTTCGCAAGTCTAATATAATGTCTATTAAACTTCGTATATTTGTTTTAAGAAAATAAATATCATTTACTGGCATTTTTGTTACTTATTTTATTGCAAGTAACAGCCGTGTTAGTTAATTCTATTTAAGTAACAAAAATAGCCAAAATAATTACTTAAGGAAAAATGGATAAATCCAAAAGAATCGGAAAATTTTTAAAAAGTTCGGCCGTCGGTGGAGAATACTACAACACCTATGTGCCTCAGCGACTACCCCCTGACCCACCATTAGATATAGGTGATTTATTGCCCTTACTAGAACAGGCGATCACAGCCATTGCTCGTCTTGATGGTATGAGTATGGTGCTGCCAGATGCTTCGCTATTTCTTTATATGTATGTTCGTAAAGAGGCCGTGCTTTCTTCGCAAATTGAAGGTACGCAGTCGTCACTGTCTGACTTACTTTTATTTGAAACCGAGTCAGCACCTGGTGCCCCCATCGACGATGTCACGGAAGTTTCATGTTATGTGGCCGCAATGAACTATGGGCTCGCGCGACTCAAAGAATTTCCGATGTCTCTGCGGCTCATTAAAGAAATTCATGAAAAATTAATGGCGAACTCACGAGGCGGAAACAAATCTCCCGGTGAATTTCGCACTTCGCAAAACTGGATTGGTGGCACCAGACCTGGAAACGCCAAGTTCGTTCCACCGCCACCAGAGTTATTAATGCAAACCTTAGGAGACTTAGAAGTTTTCCTGAATGACGAGAACATCAAATTACCAGTTTTGATAAAGGCGGCCTTGGCTCACGTGCAATTCGAGACAATCCATCCGTTTTTAGACGGCAACGGAAGACTGGGGCGATTACTGATCACCTTTATTTTATGTGGTGAAGGTGTTTTGAAAGAACCACTTCTGTATTTAAGTCTTTATTTAAAGGCTAACCGTCAGCAGTATTATGATCATCTTCAACTTGTCAGAGAAACTGGAGATTGGGAATCGTGGGTCAAATTTTTTCTAACTGGAGTCGTAGAAACGGCAAACCAGGCCACTGAAACCGCACAAGCGATTATAAAATTGTTCAATACGGACCGTACAAAGGTTGAAAAATCAGGACGATCAACGGCAACAATTTTAACGTTGCATACTTATCTGCAAAGAAACCCGATATCGAATACAACAAAAATGAAAAAAACATGTGGACTTGTTTTGCCTTCGATTTTGCGGGCTTTGAAGGTGCTTGAAGAACTTGGAATTGTAAAAGAAATCACGGGAAAAGAGCGGCACAAGGTGTTTGTTTACAGGGAATATTTAGATATTTTGAGTAAGGGTACTGAGCCGCTTAAGTATTAGGGGGATAAATATGAAATTAATTTTTTTAATTACGTCACTTTTTGCATCAACCGCAGTATTCGCAGACATCAAAGTAAAGCTGCATTTTACACCCACCGCAAATCTGGTGTACCAACTGGATTGCATCAGCAACGTGCTCCCGCATTGCAGCCGCGAGACTTATAAAGACTTGTGGAAGACTAATTTTTTTAAAACAGACGAAGATCAAGACCTAGTAAAATCATGGTCCGATTTAATGACTCGCTACCGACCCGAACTAGAATTTGAACGGCCTAAAGATAAACCCTACAACGGCAGGTTCCAGGGCGTAAAACTAGCCACCAAAGCCCGCATAGCGTCCTTTCAATCCACAAGTATGGAGGATTACTTTAACCGGCTCGATTTAATTGTGATTCCTAAAGACAAAGAAAAATTCGAAAAAGTCATTCGCAATTTTTACCCCCGTTTCGAAAAATGGTGGACGACTGTGGCGTTACCAAAAGGCAAAAAATTTGCCAAACAAACGGACGCACTTTTAAAAACACCGAACATCTCTAAAATCATAAAACAGTACGCGGGTTTTTACGAAGCCAGTCTGCCAGATGATTACACCGTGCATTTTAATCTATTTTACCGCCCCGACTCTAAAGAATCCACCAGCGGCCAACAAATAGAAAACTACTCCGTCGCAGAATTTTTACCTTTTGAAAAACCCGCAGACCGAATCGACGTGATCATCCACGAGCTGTGCCATTTCTTTTATGAAAGCGCCACCGACGAAAAATTTGCATCGCTGCTAAAAGCTTTTGATGCCACCGGCAAAATCGAAGCTCGCGCCGCTTACAATTTGCTGAACGAATCTTTAGCCACAGCCTTTGGAAACGGTTTAGTTAACAAATTAACAATGGATAGCAAGCGATGGGAAAAGTATTACGCAAAGCCGCTGTCTTTTTACAATAACTACCATATTGATAAAGCCTCTAGAACCGTGATGCCGTGGTTGCCCCCTGTTTCAGGGTAGTTGTCGTGTAAGTTAATTAATCACCAGGGGTGCGACAAATGGATAACGCATGGGAACTTCGAGAAAATTTAGTCCGGAAT
>JAYVHE010000129.1:0-26383 GCA_043771495.1 Bdellovibrio sp.
ATTCCGGACTAAATTTTCTCGAAGTTCCCATGCGTTATCCATTTGTCGCACCCCTGGTGATTAATTAACTTACACGACAACTACCCTGAAACAGGGGGACCATGTGCACACCTCGATAACGATCTTTAATGCAATCGAATCACCAAAAAGCCAATGTCTCAAAGTGAGATTCCTCAAATTAATCCGTTCTAACGACCCATTCCAACGCGAACTAGACTTTGACGATGTTCACGTGTGTGACATTAACGAAAATGGTCACTAAAAATCTTTAGACTTGTTCGTGTTTTGACGAGAAGTAACTAACAAATTATGAATGTTTTAAATTATATATCCCATAAGAATCTATTTTTGGCGCTGATTGCAGTCGTGTTTTTAACGGGAACTTTTCAGGTAGAAAATGCTTTTGCGCAAACCCGTTCAGGAGCCGTTTCTGAATCTGAATCTGAATTAGAATTACGTAGTTTATCGTACTTGGCGCAACAAACTAAAACTTCAAAAAAAATGTTAGACGAAGGCAAAAGCAGTGCGGTCATGCGCCAAAATTATAAAGCCAATGTCGATGGATTTGTTGAGCGAATGTTATTGCTAAGTTTAAAATTAAAAACGCCCACACAAGCTAAGAATTTTAATCAAATCAAAATTTTTTTTGCTGGGTTTGAACCGAAACTGGCTGCGCAAATTCCGTCTGCCAGTATGTCTAAAGAATCAAATCGTCGAATGGCCAGCGAACGTTAGTTTTACCGGCCTAAGCTAACAAAATATTATTCGAAAATGACTTCGCGAATGCCGAAGTTACGAGTAAAAATATTAAACCAAATATCTAAATAAACAGATGTAAATACCGAACGATCTTCTCTGTAGAACGCAAAATTACCATCTGAAGATTTTAGAATGTTTAAATTTTCCGATCCATATTCAGCATCATTGAAATCTGTTGGGTACTGAATTGTAATTAACCCACCCGCTTTTGGACTTAGTGCCGAATTAGATTTGATGTGAGCTAAAGTCTGACCTTCGTAAATCATAGCGTCCATACCTTTGCGAATGCCTTTTAAATTAACCGCACGTAGTGTGGCTTCAGCGGCAGCGTCCTTGTAGTAGCTGCTTTCAACCAATGCGCCAACTAAGCTTCCTTTTTCTTGAATAGTGCTGACAGTAACGATGACGTCTGTTTTAAAAGAGTTAGAGATTGTAAATGAATAACCTAACAATTTACCGTTCTTTAACGCTGTGATGACTTTGTTTTGCTCATTTATAAAATTTTGTGTGAGCGCATCGTCTTCAATCACGACTCCGTCAGCATCTAATCGTTGATTGTGGAGCTTTTGTAATTGCTCAAGCATCTTGACGGCTGTTTGCGCTTGAGCACTGTATCCTTGGCTCGCGAAACTCATAGCCGCTAATAAAATGAGTAGTCCTGTCTTCATATGTTTTCCCCTCGTTAATTTTTTGTGTGAAATTCACCACAGAGGCTAGAAAACAAATTAATATCGTCGTATCAATTATAAAATAATCTTTTTTAGACACGGACGCAAAATGTCCGGCTAGAATCGTTCAGGGCTTCCTTGCAAAAACACACCACGTAATTTTGTACGTGCAGTGCCGAAATGCGCCACTACAGTGTGTTTTGGCACGTTGAAAAGTTGCAATGCGTCGAAATGGGGGGGGGCAACAACACAAGTCATCGTTTTAATTTCGCTGGGCAATTTAAAAGTGAAGGAGTTGAATGTTTGTATGAAAACACTTTTATCATTATTAGTAATCTCTTTTACAAGTTTAACTCAAGCGGCTCCTTTTTATATGGGGGATTGGATTCAAAATTGTTCGATCATTGGCGAAGACGATGTTGTTAAAAATATGATGTTTATCGATAGTAAATTGATGGATCAAGTTGTGATAGCCTACGAAGAAGAAAATTGCGAAAAGCCGTATTTAATTTTTAAACGTCAATATCAAGTGAGTCCGCGGGATTTAACAGCTCAAGAAACAAAAATCGAAGTGGATATGTCTATCGTGAAAGTGACTTACACGACACTAATCGACGAAGTGACTGAAGCAATGAATATGATCGCGTTTTGTGGTGATACAGATTGGGAAACATATCAGGAAAAAATCGTGACTGGAAAAACGTGCCAGGATTACAAAGCACCGGCAATGGGAACAATTGTGAAGCATCAGTTTGCGACGAAGACTAAAGCAGAACTTTTTTTTAACTCAGACCCAATGCCGTATTTTAAATTAATGCCCTAGATACTGGATTTTCTTCCAGTACAAGGGCGCTAATCGTTAAAAGTTTAGTTTAAGATAGCTTTAGCGTTTTCAATCGATTTATCGTGATTTAATGCTGTACCAAATAAATCTTCAAGTTGTTGTTTAGTCATTGAGTTGCCGTTAACAAAATATCTTTCGCTAATTAGCTTTGCGCGGGCATAGCCGATTTGTTCAGTAATCATTTCAACGTCAACGCTAACATTTAAGTTCGGCATTTTTATCAAAACATTTTGAACAGTCTGTAAACGAATATCTTTGGCTGAGTTCGTAGTACTCAAAACAGTATTCTTCACAGAAAATGGGATTTCATTTTTTGCAGTATAGTAAGACCCGCCAATTTCAAATGTAACCATCGATTTAACATTTTCAAAATTTGTGCTGCGTGCATCGGTTTTTCCGGCCAGCGAAGTCATTGTTGCAGTAACAGCAAAGCCGTTTGAATTTAACATATCGGCAAATTTTTGATTGGTTAAAAGCGCCTTTAAAGAATGCGACACAGTCATTGAAACTAAAGCATCCGGCTCCATGCGCTCTGCACGGATTGAATAATTCAAGGCCGCTTTTGCTTTGAGTGGGCAAATAACGCCCGTGTAATCTGCAGTAGTCTCTGAAATGACGCGATCATTGGTTTTTAAATCGGTCAGTTCTTTGACGTGTTGTAATGGATAAGACGCTTCAGAGCGACTTTCAATACGATTTTTAGCGCAGTTATTTCTTAACGACTTGTAGAATTCGTAAGATTTTTTTGAGGCTAAGTATTTGAACGATTGTTCTTTCATTAAAAATTCTTGGTGTTCAAATTCGTCCATTTTAGACGTGTCGTCGGCCAAAAGTAATTCTGTCGGAATATCTAAACGTGCGCGTTGTGCGAATGTTTGTTTGATATCTTCGATGTCGGTTTTTGTTAAAGGGCGACTTGATTGGTGGACTTTGAGTTCCAACTAAGTTGGAATTTGTAAGCCAGAAACTTTTGTGTCGCTTGAGTCTTGTTTTTGACAACCAAATCCGAAAAGAACTAAAGCTGCTATTGCGTAAACATTTTTCATAGATATTCCTATTCTTAAGTTTTAGTTACAGAGACAATTCTTGAAAATCAGCTAATACGTTTTGTAATACAGCGGTTGCATGTCCTTCAATGTTCGTAGAATGACTGCAGCCAGCATGATGACCCTGCGCCGATGACTTTTGAGTCAAGACATCTTCGTTAAACCCATACAGATTCTTGCTTTCTAGATCAGAGACTTCCGTCATTAGTTTTGCAAGGTACGTTTTATGCGTCTTAACTTTGTCTTCGATAACTTTTGCCTCTAGGGCTAACTCAGGAGTTTCCTTTATAATTTGTGTCAATGACTGAGTTGATAAATCAATTAATTGAGTCAATGTTTTATTGGAGTCCTGCGCCGATTTTACACTTGAGTTAATATACCACTTCGCACTCTTTAAATCGCCCGTTGGAACGTATTTCAATTTTCCAGATCTGTAGTGCCCGATAAGATAAGATTCAATGGTAATCTCTTCAAGGGTATAGCGCTTTAAAATTTCGATTCTAAGATCTATGATTTTTTCGAAAGACTTAACAAGTAGAAAAAGATTCTGGTTCGATGGATTCTTTTCGTAGTCTTCGTAAACTTTTTTGTAGATAGTAATCTCTTTATCTAAACCATCAGTTACGTCCATATCACGTTTAATTGATTGGACTTCTTTTGAAAAAAGATGGTGCATGTACTCATGAACCAAAGTCCAACGTGTGGTGTCTTCACGCATTAAAATAAAAGCATTCTTATTCTTGCCTTCAAAATCTTTATTTTCAGGAGAAAAGTAAACTCCTAAAATATTCGATTTTTTTTCACTACTTGCTTTTTGAAATCCATCAAAAACGGCGCGTTCTGTAGATCCCGCAATCGGAAGGAACGAAAACAATTTGCAAGATTTTTGCGACATGGCCCCAACAGAGTAAAATTCCAAATTCGAAAATTTAGCAAAACGTACGGTTTCGACCGCATTAGTGGCCAGAACAGGCAGAACTAAAGATTCATCGATTGGTTTTTCAAAATGTGATTTGATCAATCGAGAAGCTGGAACAACAGAAGGAGCAAAATCACCTTGGTCCGCTTTGAATTCGCAAGACGCTTTTTCTGAATCACTTAAGTTTTCTGGTGCTTCACGTTTTGGTTCTGCCTTAGGACTTGAAGAGCTATCACAACCCGAAATCAAAACCGCAAATAGGCTCACCGCTAAAAAGTTTAAAACATTTTTATTCACTTATCCCCCAATTAAAATTTTGCCGAAGCTAACACTCGGAGTTGCCTATTTCAAAAACAACTTATTAGTTTGAAATTAATTCTTTGAGACTAAAATTTTAAAAGTAATAAAATGGTAATTCGTTGAAAATAATACTTGAAAGCGATCGTTTGAAGACTTGTTAATGATTTTTAATTTACGTTTCGCAAGTTTGTTTTTAAGGTTTTTTTTTCGCTACGGCGGCGTTTGAAAAAATCCTTAATTAATTTTGAGCTTTCTTCGGCATAAAGACCGCTGCGAACTTCAATGTGATGATGCATTTCAGGTATTGTACTTAAATCAATTTTTGAACCGAAAGCACCGGCTTTCGGGTCACGGGTCGCAAACACCACTTTTCTTACCCGAGCTTGCATGATGGCGGCGGCGCACATATGGCAAGGTTCTAAGGTTACAAACAAAGTGCAGTTCGCTAGCCGCCAACTTGCTAGCTTTTTGCACGCATTGTGTAAAACGACCAGTTCAGAGTGACCCAGTACCGTTTGCAGTTGTTCGCGCTGATTCCCTGACTCAGCCAGGATTTGGCCGTTTTCATCGATGATAAGTGCTGCGACGGGGATTTCGCCCTTTTTCTGCGCAGAATCAGCAAGTTTCAGACAGCGGGACATCAGTTTTTTTTCGAGTTTAGACCAGCCACTAGCCGTAGGAATTTTTTTATTTTCGGGGTCCTGTAATAGTTGCCTTACGGAACTTTTTGACATAGTTTCTGTCGTTTATAGCAATAATAATTGTAAGTCCATAATATAAAGGTCGGGTGAATAAAATGGCATTAGTACGTATCAGAGATGGAGAAAGCTTTGAATCTGCGTTTCGAAAGTTCAAGAAATCATGTGAAAAAGCAGGAATTCTATCTGAAGTAAAAAAGCGCGAGCATTTCGAGAAACCTAGCGTAGCGCTAAAGAAAAAATCTATAGCAGCTCGCAAGCGCGCCAATAAAAAATCTCGTGGTTTTAAAGAACGCGAACCAAGAGAATTCTAGTCCCAACAACTGTTAATAACAGGAGTCACCAACGTGAGTTTACGTGAAAAAATATTGGCCGACATCAAGTCGGCCATGGTGTCTAAAGACACGATTAAGCTGAATACACTTCGTTTTTTACAATCAGCAATTAAAAACAAAGAAATTGATTCACGTCCGAATCCAATCAATGAAGATGACGTGATGGCTGTGATCAAAAAAATGATCAAGCAACGCAAAGAATCCATCGAGCAGTTTTCAAATGCAGGTCGCACAGACTTGGCGACACAGGAATCCGCTGAAATGAAGGTGATGGAAGTTTACTTGCCAGCGCAAATGACCAAGGAACAAATCGAAGCCTTAGTTACCGAAGTTATTGCAGCGACTAACGCTAAAACTGTTAAAGACATGGGAACCGTAATGAAGGAATCCATTGCCAGAGCTGCCGGACAAGCCGACAGCAAAACGATTAGCGAAGTTATTAAAGCTAAGCTGACTTAAAACGGTTTACCCTAAATTTAAATTTAATCCTCGAGCCTGTTTAAAAACATTAAGACAGGCTCGATTTTTTTTGAGAGACTAAACTGCAATGAGATACCCACAAGACTTTGTCGACAAAGTAATGGAATCCGCGAATCTTGTAGAGATTATTTCGCAGTATACTCAGCTTAAGCAATCGGGCGGCGGCTACATGGGCCGTTGTCCATTCCCAGATCACAAAGAAAAAACCGCCTCGTTTTCGGTCAGCGAAGCCAAACAAGTCTATCACTGCTTTGGTTGTAAAAAATCTGGAAACGTTTTTACTTTTTTGCGCGACTACAGTGGATTCAGTTATGTTGAAGCCATCGAGTTTTTAGCCGACAAAAAGGGAATTAAGCTGCCCGAGCCCGAACGCAATGAGCACGCCTCGGCGCAGAATGATCGTTACCAGCAAGAAAATGACAAGAAAAAATTATTTAACCAAGTGAACCGATTAGCGACTGATTTCTTTAAATCAAACTTAATGCGATCTCGCGAAACTGATTTAATTTTTCAGTATGTTAAAAAACGTGAATTGAAAGCAGAAACCTTAAAAGAATTTGAAGTTGGTTCGGTTGGTTCCGAATGGGATGGATTAGTTAATGAATTGAATCGTCGAAAAGTTTCTTTGCCATTGGCTGACGAGGCCAAGCTGATTCGTCCGCGCAAAGAGGGTAACGGCTATTATGACTTATTTCGCGAGCGCCTGATTTTTCCGATTCACAATTTACGTGGTGATGTGGTGGCGTTTGGTGGTCGCATCTATGATCAAGGCGAACCAAAATATTTAAATTCTCCGGAATCCTTAGTTTTTAATAAGAGTAAAATTTTGTACGGTCTTTTTCAGTCCGCAAAATATGTTCGTAGCGAAGACGCCATTGTCATCGTTGAAGGTTACATGGATATGGTTTCGTTGTTTCAAGCCGGCATAAAAAATTGCGCTGCAACAATGGGAACGGCGTTAACCGAAGAGCACGCAAAACTGATCAAACGCATGACGCCAAATGTGTATGTGTTGTTTGACTCTGATGATGCGGGTCAGGCTGCGGCTGAGCGAAGTTTAGGAATACTGCTTTCGCAGGGTCTTTACCCTAAAGGAATCGTGTTAGAAAAAGCCAAAGACCCCGACGAGTTCATTCAAAAATTTGGAGTCGAGGCATTAACCGAAGTTTTAAAATCCGCGCCAGACTTGTTTAAGATCGTCCTTCGTCAGTGGATGACAGACTACAAAGGTGAGTCGTCGCAAAAGGTCAAACTGGTAGATCAGTTAACTCCTTTGATTGCGCAAATGGCTGATAGCCGCTTGGCTGAGCTCTATAAACAGGATCTGGCTCAGCGCCTTTCGGTTTCGATGGAATGGCTGAATAGCGCTTTGCGCCAGACGCAAGGAGCTCAAAAACGCTTTACTGGAAACCCTAGTCAGACTTCGGGAACGGGACTTGCTAAATCTAATTTCGAGAGTGCGGCTCAAGGATCAGCCGGCGGTGGAGTTCAGACTGGATTCGCTAATAAGCCCAATCAAACAGGTTCAATTGGCATGGAATCAGAAATTGAGTCTTTAGGCGGCGAGTCCAAGACGCAAATTGAGCAAAATCGTCAAAAGATTCGCCTGAGCCTAGCATCGAAGGCAGAAAAGATGTTGATGTCTCTTGTACTCAAGAGTCGTGCCAACATGGAATTTTTTTTGAATGAGGTTAACGCGAACGTTAGTGAAAAATTAGAGAGTGAATTTGCAGAAGATGGAGAACCAACATTGCCTCCTGTTTTAGAACAAACAGTAAAGCAAACTTCGAGCCAAATCCTCTCTCAAATTGTACATTCTGGTGTTCGCCAAATACTAGAAAAAGCTGAGCAAGTTTATAGACAAGACTTAGAAAAGTTTGATAAGTTGTTCAGTCTACTGATAGATCGAATCGACGAACCACAAGTGCTTTTTGTCAATGTTGAAGAAGAACATGAACAAAAATTAATAGTGGATGCGGCTAAAAAAATTCAGCAAGAATTTTTTAAGCACGAGATGAAAAAACTTAAGATGGAGATGCGCCAAGATTCCGACTTAAAAAATAATTTGCAAGGTGGTCCGAACCACAACTTGGAACAGAACTTGGAATTGAATCGCAGACTGAAAGAGATTGAAGATCTACAGAAGAATAGACTTGGAATTAAAAAATAAACGACGTGAGTCGGAAATGACTTGGGACGGGTAACGGTGATTAAGATATGACAGACGCAGAAAATAAAAATCTATCGATCGCAGAACAAGAAGCTCTTTCTAAAGAAGAGGTTCAAAAGCTGATTCGTATGGCCAAAGAAAAAGGCAGTCTTACGATCGTTGATATTAACGACGCCCTTCCAGCTGAACTGACCGCACCAAGTGTGCTCGATCAGGTTATGTTTGCCATCGAGGCCGCTGGCGTAGCTATTAGTGAATATACTGAACAAGCTAAGGCTGATGAAAAAGAAGAATTTTTAGAGAATTCTGAAAAAGACGATGACGAAGATGACGAAGAAGAAAAAAAAGAAGCTTCCGATGTTAAAGGCACAGATCCAGTTCGATTATACTTACGTAAAATGGGATCGGTTTCTTTATTAACTCGCGAAGGCGAAGTTGAAATTGCTCGTCGTATCGAAAAAGGTGAACGTGAAATCGTTCGTTCGATGTTGATGTCGCCATTAGGTACATTTGAAATTATTAATTTAGGTAAACGATTAGACCAAGGCCGTATCAAAGTTAAAGCGATCTTCCGTGGTCTTGAAGATGAAGATACTCAATATGATGAAAAAGAGTATATCGAAAAAATTCACCAATTAATTGGTGTGGTCATTCAATATCAAAAAGACACTGAAAAGGCCTTCACGCATTTGCGCGAAGAAGTTATTAAGCCTGAAGTAAAAGCCAAACTTTTTGATGAAGTTCGTGGTTTTAACGAAACATTGATGGCGAATTTTGAGTCGATCAACTTTAATCGTAAGACTATCAACCGCGTTGTTATTAAATTTAAAAACTTAGTGAATCGCATGAGCTCGCTTCGAAAACGTATTAAAGAAGGAATAGAGCGCACTTTCTCTAAAGACGTGCTTGCGATGGTGGATCGTCTTAAAGTGATCGAGTCGAACGAAAAAGAACTTGTAAGAATGACGAAAGAGACTGGTTTAAGTTACGGAAAATTCCGGACTTATACATTGCAGGCTCAAGAGTCCGAATTACGTTTAAAGCGACTGCATTTAGACACTGAAATGAATTTCCGTTGGATCCAGGAAATATACACGGCCATCTGGAAAGGTGAACGCGAAGCTGATGCTGCGAAATCAGAATTAGTTGAAGCGAACTTACGTCTTGTGGTTTCTATTGCAAAAAAATATACGAACCGTGGCTTACAATTTTTGGATTTAATCCAAGAAGGTAACATTGGTTTGATGAAAGCCGTTGATAAGTTTGAATACCGTCGTGGTTACAAGTTTTCGACGTATGCGACCTGGTGGATCCGTCAGGCCATCACTCGTGCTATTGCCGATCAGGCTCGTACAATTCGTATTCCAGTTCACATGATCGAAACGATCAATAAGCTGGTGCGGACGCAACGTATGTTGATTCAGGAATTAGGTCGCGAACCAACACCTGAGGAAATTGCAGATAAAATGGATATGCCGGTGGACAAAGTCCGTAAGGTTTTAAAAATTGCAAAAGAACCGATCAGCTTAGAGACGCCAGTGGGTGAAGAAGAAGATTCTCACTTAGGTGATTTTATTGAAGATAAAAAAGTGATTAATCCGGCTGAAGCGATTGTAAATTTAAATTTAGCTGAGCAAACTCGTCGTGTTTTATCGACGTTAACTCCGCGTGAAGAAAAAGTTTTACGTATGCGTTTTGGTATCGGTGAAGAATCGGATCATACTTTGGAAGAAGTGGGTCAGGATTTCAACGTGACTCGTGAACGTATTCGTCAGATCGAGGCGAAGGCACTTCGCAAGTTGCGTCACCCATCGCGGTCGAATAAGCTTAAGGCGTTTGTCGACAGCTAGGCTGTCGCCAAGTTTAGGTTAGCTAGGACTTAAAGACATATTAAAAATTACATGGAAAAGGAGATCATTTGATCTCCTTTTTTTATGCGTTACCTATAGGCCATGAAATTATTAATTTTATTCTTATCTGCTGTTGTTTTTATTGCGTGTCAGACTTCACAAATCAGTTCAGAAAAAATGTCTGATAAAGAAATCTTTGAGCGAATGATTGCTGAGGAAAAGGCTGCGGACAATAAAAATATTGATGAAATGGTCGCGGACGAAGAAGAAGAGAAGGCTGAAGAACTTGCAGAAAATGAAGCCGCTGAAGAAGTTGATCAATGTTGTGCTCATTGGTCGGCTTGGGGTGAATGCCTCCATGAGATAATTCCTGGATGCTCAACCGATAGAATTTTTGGTGCTCCTAGTGCCAACAATGTATTTGAATTGAAACAACCTAACGCTTGCTGTGCAAGCTGGGCTGCCGATGGCCAATGTCTTCACGAGATTATTCCTGGCTGTTCTGGAAATTGATAGTCTAAGAGTTGAGTCTACCGCCCTAATCTGATATCTTTTTTAGGAATCAACTTTGGGGGTGTAGCTTAGTTGGTTAAAGCAATCGGCTCATAACCGATGGATCCGGGGTTCGAGTCCCTGCGCCCCTACCATTTTTCAAGTTTTTTTTCAGATCGACTCGTTATGATTTTTCAAATTTCTACTGTGTGAATTCGATAGTTTACGAATTTTTAGCTCGTGTTCGGGTAAAGTGTGAAACGGACCACCGACAGTTGACCCGAACTTTTTTAGTAAGGCTAATTGGCTTAGGCTACTTGCAAATTCTGGCGGTTTGGTATTTCGGTAAAATCTTTTCTTGCACGTAGGCCAAATCCTTATTGACCTCAGGCAGGGCCTCACCATCACGATGAACTGCGTATCCTTGATATTCAGATAACGGTTCGTTTTCAGCCCATTTAACTTCGCAGGGTTTGGGCTCGAACACACAAATGCCTCGTTTTACTAAGTAAACTTGAATTTTCATTAAGAATTCAATATCCATCGCATATTTATTAGAAACCGATTCGCCATTACGCTCGAAAAAATAATTCGCCGTTTTTGACGTATGACCATTAGGTTCACGAAATAATTCTCGAACTAAGGTACAGGATTTTACTGATCCCGATTTGGAATCAGAAATTTCTCCGATCAGTTCGTATTTCGCCTTGATTATGGGTATTTCAAGCGTAGCAAAATCCGCAGCTACTTTTTCTAAGTTTACTGGTGATCCGCCCTTGGAATTGAATTTTTCAAATCTGTATTCAATAAATGCGTTTACAAATTGTCTGATTTTAGACGTACCGTTTTTGCTCAACGAATTTGGATTTAGATTCAAAAGAATAAACAACATCGATTCATGCAGTTTAAGTGCGAATTTGTTTTTGAAGTTCAACTTCGAAAAATAATTTTTTTGAACCAACACCTGGCCCAGTTTATCTTGAAGTGCGACTTGCTTTAGGTCTTCAGGATTATCGATTCCTATAAATCCTTGATCTTTGAGCAGAGGAATTTCTTTTTCAGTAAAGTAATATTGCAGGTTTTTAACCTTTGCGCCATCAATTCCAAACGCCTCCGTGCCAATGAAACGTAAAGACTGATCAGAATTATTAAATTCAGAATTCGACATTTTGACTTGATTCAAATACCAGATGATGAAATCTCCATTGGCACCGAAAATGGTTCTGAGGTTTGCATCCCCATTGTAAAAAATGGTCGCAGTCATGTTTTCACGGATGAGATTCTTGTCGCCTTTGAATTCAGTTTGTGCCAGTTCCTGTAGATCATAATCAAAGGCCACTTTGTCTTTATTCTCGACCAGATCCAAAATGGAACAACCCGTTCCATTTTTTTCGCAAAGAACATTTCCACCACCGCCATCAACGGTGCCATTTGGCGCCGCATTCTTGTTAGGTTTCTGACAACCAACAAAGAGCGCAATTATGATTGCACCTAAAAGGAATATATTTAATTTAGGTTTAATTTCCACTTCAAGCCTCTTTTTTCATTCTGAACAAGTAATAGTACAAGCACTATGCCAGACACGGTACAAGCACTGTAGCAAAATGAAACGTTATTTTTTGAAAAAGATCCACGCATTAACGGCCGTATCTATAGATCCATTGACTGGAAAATTCGGTTTATTCACTTCACATACAATTGTAATATTCTTTTCAACAGCAGTAACAGCGAGCTGAGTATAATCGGCTTTAGGGAAAACTTGTTCATCAAGACCACACGTTCGGTTTTTACTGTCAATCAGACTCAAACTAATACTGACCATGCCGTCTCCTCTTGTGGAAATCGCAGTTTGTGTTCTAGTGATTTGTGCGTTGTCAGCAACGTCGGTAACACCCTTGCTTGTCATAAAGGCCAATGTCCCCGCTGAAACCGAGAACGAAGAAATCAAGATAGGAATCATAAGTAAATTCTGTATCATTTTCATAAATACTCCTTTGTATTAAGTTGATTCAATTTACCTAAAAAGGATAGAATATTCCTTTATTATTTTATAAAATTGATAATGACATTTTATCAGTAATGTTAAAATTATCTACGTATAAATGTTTATCTATATGAAAGTACTATATTAAATGAAATTTATAAATATCTACCACTACAGCAATTATAAACGCTATTTGAAGGATTGGGTTAAAAATCAACCCAATGGTGGCCGTGGCATTTATAGCAAAATCGCCGAATCACTAAGAACCAGTAATGCCGCCATTTCACAAATCATCAATGACGATCGAGACCTGAGTCTTGAACAAGCTGCCGAATTGGCCGAATTTATAAAGCTTAATAATGACGAATCTGATTTTCTAATTCTCTTGGTTGAATACGGTCGTGCCGGATCAGAAAAATTAAAAAAACGTAAGCTGAGCAGAATCAACACCGAACAAACAAAGCAAAAAGATCTTATAAATAGTGTTCCCAAAGATGTAACTTTAACCGACGATATTAAAGCGATTTATTACTCGTCATGGGTCTACACGGGAATTAGAAATTTTATAGCGACTGCGGAAGACAAATCCGTTGATCAGCTGGCCCAAAGATTTAATATCAATCCAGAAAAATTAACGCAAATTATCCAATTTTTAGTTCAACACCAATTGCTTTTAAATCAAAATGGTCGTTTAGCTGTCGGCCCAAGAAAAACTCATTTGGAAAGCACTTCTCCCTGGATCATAAAACACCATCAGAATTGGCGATTCAAATCCATTGAACGTATGCAAAACCAAGATCAACGCGATTTTTTTTATTCAGCACCTATGTCATTATCAAAGGAACTCGCGGAAAAGATTCGTTTGCAACTCCCAGATTTAATTAAGCAGATTGTTACCGAAGTCGGTGATTCTAAATCGGAAGTTATCAGATGTTTGAATTTGGATTGGTTTGAATATTAATTTCTAATGCTGAATTAACGAATCTGGAACAAAACAAATTTTTTCATGCAATCCACTTTGACCAATAATTAGCGCAACCTCTTGATCACTCGAAATAATAGCATCAAGACTCGAACAAAAAAACATATTCACGATCATCGCATCAGAACTTGATAAGCCATGCTTTTCAATGAGTTTCACCGCGTCTGACCACTCGGGAGAAGAATTAAATAACGGTGAAGAGTCTTCATTGCGGGTTGATAAAAAATTGAGACCTAATTCATCTTCAGTTTTATTCCATAAACTTTCCAGCTTATTTCCGATTTTGTTTTCGCATAAAGAGGCCCAAAGATTTTTTTCGCCATCGACTATTTGTATTAGTTCTAGTTTTATTTTTTTAATATCAGCTTCCGAAAGTCTAAGTGGCGGACGTTGCTCATCGATGCGTCTTTTATTATTAGCAGACCATTTTCCAAGCTGCGCTGAAACATCAGTTGGCAAAAGTGTTCGATCAATGTCTCGAAAGAAATCAATAAGTGCTTCGGTGAAAATAATTCTGCGGTGAATTTCTAAAAATTCGGCGCGAACACTGACGTTACAGTATATTGGGATTTCTTGTTCGATTAAATAATCAAAAAACTGCGCTGTCGGTTCAAAAAAATTATCGCTATCATACGTCGCTGAAATCAAAACATTGGTATCAACGATAAGGCCATGTTTTAAAGAAGGTTTTTTATTGAGCGTCGAAAGAAATTCGCTGTACCCTAAAACTTCAGACACTAGACACCTAAATCAGTTGAAGATTTTGCTGACTTTTTATCAGTCTGTTTATTATTTTTATTAAAGTTTTCTACAATTTCGAAAACTTCTTTGGATAGAGGGGTCTTGCGAATTTTAGCAAGCTCGCTTGCGATCCGCTTGGCGCCGCCTTTTTTTCCAATTTTAACTGTTTTATTCATAAAAACCTTTCAATTATTTTTATATGTTAGCACAACTTTTAGACTTCATAACTACGCGAAAGTAGGGTAGATTTTGATTTTCAAGATTTCATCTATTCTACTAATGTCTGTGAGAAAAACGCCTTTGCAATTTAGAAGGATTGCTCTTAACACCAGAGAAGAAATCTGGCGAACCCCAAGATCCGGTTCTTGAATCATACAAAAGCTTAGCTCGGGCAACATAGACCCATTTAGTGAACGAATCTAAGTTTCCCGACAACGCTGCGGCTAAAACAATCGTAATTGCGAAATTTGTTAATTTATCAAAGTTCAAGTTGGCCTCCTTTAAGTACAATTTGTTTTTGTTCAAATCGGGTTATGATGTTTACGATGGAGTTTCGGTTCCAAAATTTTGCGATTCTGGGCGCAACTTTTTTCTCGTTCAGTAGGTCCGAAATTCTATTTGGATTAGTGTCTGCTTTCCACATTTGATAGACCAGCATCAGATTTTCATACTCATTCTGATCGGGTACTATTTGACCTTGAAAATAACAAAAGCCGTATGATGGGCGAATATTCGTCTTGCCGGCTTCGGCTTTCATCTTCGAAATGGATATGGCGATATTGCTGCGTAATTCTATTCCGGCGCGTGATAAATTCCTGCGGATGACTGATTTGGATTTTCCAGTCTGCTTTGAAATATCAGACAGCGAAAGGCCTTTACGGTAAAGTTCGACGTAAGTTTCAGAAATGACTTGCGGGTCAAATGAAGATAGTTCAATCTTTTTATGTACTTGCAAATGTTCGGGTAAGATGTGAATCAGTCTACCAATTTCTTAAATTTGGATCCAAATTATATACTCAGGATTGCGTTTTTCAATTTGCTCTATGATCAAATTGTGAAATGTCTGATCAATTAGATTTGTGTAATCAATTTGCAAATTAAAATCTAGATCACGGTAGAATTGTGGATTTTCGGTGTATTTAGATCGGAAGACCTTTTCTGCAAGTTGTTGCAATTTTTTCTTATCCTCGAAATCTGGAAGGGAATTTAATAAATTTTTTAAAGTTTGATTTTTAATTCGAACCAAACCAATCGCTTCGATGATTGGGGAAACATCTTGACCCGGTAAACGGCGCACGTCGATGGTCATTGCATCTTGAGATTGGGATGAAACAAGAGATCTGGGGATTTTGAACTTTAGTAATAAGGCTTTATAATCTAGAATTGAATTTCTAGTTATTTCGACTAACCGAAAATACCCCAAATAAGATTGAGCTGTTTGTTGACTGGCTGCCATCCATAATTCGTGCCCATAATTACCGGACAGATACCCGGTATTAAATTGATCGATTCCACGATTCGAAAGTCCTCGATAAGTTGTCAGATACGGCGAGCGTATATTAAATGACCTTAACATTTTTTTGTTTAATCTTTTTTAGAGCTGCTCGTTCAGCATTAGAAAATGTAAGTTCTGGCTCTTCGTTAGACAATGCCGAATTCTGTGGTAAAAATTTTAATTCATTTTTAAGATTACTTTCTAGAAATAAACGATCACATTGTTCTTGGGCTAACCCGAAACTTGAACTTAATGTGAAGATTAGGCATGAGATTAATTTATAAATTTGCACTGAATTCTTTCTTAAGTCCTACTGAGATCAACAGCAAAGTTTTCTATTCACTCCGCTCGGATCGTGACGTTCAATCACCAAATACTGCTTTTGCGCCGCAGAGGTCAGAGTATCATTATTTTTTCCAGCATGAAATTCATCGCTCGTTAAAATTAGCCCTTCAGTACGATAAAAATGCTCGGCAACAATGAGGTAGCCGTTTTCTGCAGAACGGGGAATTAAAATATCATCGACATAGACACGTATTGTCGTTTCACGTGGCTCTCTAGCGAATTTAATCGTACGGCTGACTTGAATGATTTTTTTAGAAAGCCCATTCAAAACATCGTAAAGATTGCTATTGCAAATGGGGTGTGAAAGTCCGTCACTCGCTTTCACAAGTCGAAGGTAGGAACTTCCTACCTTTAGTAAGCTACCTAAAACATCGCAAGTTGAAAATTCGTTGAGATAGCCAATGAAGTGTGCGCTCCATCCGCGAGAATACCCCGGAACTTTAGACTTTCTTGAATTTAGTATATTAATAAAGTCTTCGGATTCCGATTGACCATATTCATTACTACTATCATTTTCGTCAGATATAAAAATTACGTTTAAAAACGCATCGTCACGAATAAAGTCCGAATCAATTTGGGTTAAATAGTCTTGAGATATGACATGAGCCATTGAATCGAGGCCCATTGTTGTTTGGCAGCTGACTGAGTTTTCAAAAAATCTAGTTTTTAAAAGATGAATATTGTCTGCGGTAAGGTAACTGGGTAAACCCACTAGTTGTCGTGGCATTGCAGAACAGAGCTGATTCGAATCATCCATATCCATATTGGCAAGTGCAACTCTATAATCAAGCTGCCGTGAATTTAACTGGACGATAAATGAGTTTATATGATTTGCAAATCTCTGCCTGTATTGACTCATTGATGCCGATGAGTCGATGACAAATAATATATCAACTTTATTGTTGAAATACACTAGCCCAGCAGAATTGATTTCATGTTCGGGCGTGCTGAAATTTGTTTGTACGCCTCTGCATGAAAACGCACTGGCAAATAAAAATATACTTAGAAAAAATTTGTTCAACTTCGATTGCATAAATTGTCTATCGAAAGTTCTATTCGTTTAATGAAATATTTTGGGAGCCGGTGAGCATAATAGTGTGGTCAAAAACAAAATTATGTGGTTTTGAAACATAATTATTTTAGCCAAGGCCAAAGGTTTGGGTTTATTCATCTCGATAGATTTTGCGGAAGTGTCTAGAGCTTTTACACCTAACTGAAGTCATATATTAGTGTCAGTGCATGAAAATAGACTATATTTTGTTCAAAATGATTAAGTCCAGTCAATTACAATGAAGGAGTTTTTATGATCTTTTTTAGAATTTCTGTGTGCAGCATGCTCATTGCAATTTCCACGATGCCACAATTAGCACAAGCTGATTGTGGCAACTCAGTCGCTGACTTAGGAGAAATAAATAGTTCAGCGGCAGGACATTACGCTATGGAGAACGCAAAAGAATATCCGAATAGTGGTTGGCTTAATGTTCTTAAGTATAACGTATTTATGGCTAACAATCGTGCCGAAACAATTCAAGCGCGAATTTCATTGAGCAATGTTAACAAAAAAATGCAATGCAGGCTTAAGTACGTTGACCTAGTTCACGATCAACCCGTTGATTGGGAAAATCTGACGACTGATTCATTTGAAAATGAAGTCAAAAAATTCCATTCAATTGCGGCCATTTTAACTGATAATTTAACTAATCCTGCTGCCCCGCTTTTTGTAACTTTTAGCTCGGCATCACATAATTTATTATCCGCCGTCACAATCACAGTGCCCAGCGACCTCAACTCGGCGGGCTTTGTTCCTGTGATGATGGAATATCCTGGATACGGAGCTTCTATGGGAAGACCATCGCGCGAAAATTTTCAGAACGCCGCTGTTGGACTCGTTAAATACTTGAGTAAAAAATTTCCTCATCGTTCGATTTTTATTCTGGGTCATTCTATTGGCGGTGCAGTGGCGTTGGAAACGGGAGCAACAGTTCCACAGCTTGTTGCGGGAGTAATATCCCACGCAACGTTTATCAATATGCCAGAAGCGTCGAAAGATTCAAAAAAATACTTCCTGAGTGACTTTATTTCCCCGTTGCTTGCAAAAATTGGTCTTCCGAAAGAAAACTGGGATGCCGAAATTAATTTGACCCGACTTGCAGAGCACCAAGTTCCGGTTTTGCTTTTGCACGGGCGCAATGATGCCAGTGTAAACTATCGACATTTAGAACTGCTATCGAAGCAGGTTGACCGGCTTAAAGAGTCTTACGGAACGGCCTTCGACGCAACAGTGGAAAGCTTCGATTCAACTCATGAAGACATCTATGCGGACGAGAATTACGGATTCTATACGCAAATCTGGAAAAGTATTTTTGCGTTTACAAACAGTCGATTGAGTTTACAGAAAACCCAAGTTCAATAATTATTTTTGTCTATTTAGAGGAGACATATGAAAAATTTATTTGTTGTTTACACAGTACTACCTGCTGCCATTTTTGTTTCTTGTTTTGCATCGGCGGGTACGGCAGATACAAACGAGCGACTCAGGGCCAAACGTGAAAATCGGGAGCGAATTTACACGCAAAACCAGATCAGACCGGCTTCTGATGAACAAGAGAGACAGGTCGAAAGCAGGCTTTATACGGCGATGGCTGAATTATCTAGGCAGTTTGGGTCACCGATTAAAGAAAAAGGTTTAGTTGAGAGCAATGGAGCTGATTTTGCCGATGTCGAAATTGAATTGGCGAATGGCACCGTCTGCAACTTGACGTGGTCGGCTGGTGCTCGCGGAGAATTCGGACTTATTAACTGCTTAACAGAAAGAAATGAAAAGCTGAACGGGTCGTTTGATTCAAATGGTCAATTGAACTCATTGACGGGAATATAAATGTTTTTAGGACGAATCTGGATTTCTTTCGCCATCGTAATTTTTTTTTTGGCGCAAGGTTGGTCTCAGGTGAGTTGCAGCGACTTGTTCTCTAAAACGATTGACCCCCGGGCCATGCTGTTGTCTAAAAATTTAGATCCACAAAAAATTTCTGTTCGAATAGATTCAGCCGATCTGTTTCCCAAGAATTATCGGGGACAAGTTCGAATTTTTTATGCTGGATCCGAAGTTTTTTGGGGTAAAATTTATGAAACGACCGCCGAAAATGGTATCGGGCGAATAGTAATCAACACCTGGAACGAGTCCTTTCCGCAGCCGGAATTTAGAGGAACGGGATTAGCTTCGCTGGCTTATCTTATCGTTGCGGACCACTTTTTTCGAACCGAAGGATTAGTCTTAACGAGCGATGATTTTTATAAAGGAAAATTGAATGATACACTGTCCAGTACCGCTCAAAAACAATGGGATGGCTTCAGAAGCCGGGGTCTATTGAAACTAAACAACCCAGAAGGTCGTTTTGGTGAATTCGATCCGAATGTCATTCAGAGCGTAGTGTTTGAAGAACTCATACATTTTGCAAAGCAGTATTTGGTGATCGATCCTCATGACCCAACAGGAATCAATCGACGGAACTAGGGATTTTTTGAATATGACTAACTTAAAAAAATGTATTTTTATGATTGCGATAGTTTTTACCCATCTGTAGTCCCATTGGTTTCCGAAGACTTTTACCGAAATTCTTTTTTGCTCTACAAAATAATCCCAGCTTAATGCGAAAACAACATCGTTCAAAAATCGACTAGCTATGTTCTTGAAGTGTCTGATATTAAAAATTAAATGTTGTCGCACAGCGCGACTCTATTTATTTTTTTTACTCACGCAAATTTTAAATTGTTGATTTGCAGGCTTGTTATTTACGTCGGGACCCTTCGCAATTAAACAGCGGAAAAACATGACCGAGCCTTGGCTGGTTTCAACAACGTTGGGTTCACCAATATCACTCACTCGGCCATCCCAATTGGGCGAAAAATTGCTGATCCAAATTAATGGACGTGGGTTGCTAAAATTCAAACCATCCGAGCTGTCGGCGGTCATAATTCCAAAAATCCCGTCGGGATTGCCTTTAACTCGCACCCAATAGGCCGATGTTCCGTTTTCAGAAAACGAAGCTTCGTAAGTGGAACCTCCAACGACGTCAAGACCCGGAATCGCATGCGGTGCCGAGGCAACGCCATTTGTAATAACCGAATAAAAATAACGTGAAGGCGCAGCCTTATCCGTTTCTAGTGGACAATTTACGCCCGCAGCATCGGTTCGACGAGACTGCCAATAAATAATTCCAGAATTAATCGTACCGCGAATAAAGGGATTATCGTCGTGGCATCCCGACAAATTTCCAGGATTGTTAATTGGAGCATCCGCATTTAAAACAAACTGAGCAGTGCCTTCAGTGTTTAACCCAGCAATTTTTATTTTCCGACTGGGTCCAGAGTAGGAAACAAAAGCCATTAAATCTTTCGTCGCATTCACAGCGGGGGCCCCCAGAGTTTCGGAACCCAACCCGACGTCGACGTGTGAAATCGCATAACCTTTCGATGACAATGTCGCCTTATAAAGCTGGAGGTAGTCTGTATCAACGCTATCGGTTCGTTTTGGCCCGGTTTGAACCATGGCATTATCCACAAATAAAAACCGATGACCATCGCCGCGGCCATAGGCGAAATACAGTTCGAGTCCGTCTCGTGTTGTTGTAACAGAGTCCGTCCATCCACCGTCTGCTAAAAAATTAACGGGCGAACCGACGAGCTTCGGAGTACTCCAACCCTCGGCAGTTGATAAGCCCAACATCGGAGTGTCTTGAGTTGGGATATTCCAAGAATCAAAACTAAGTCCACTATCGGGCGGAGGTACAACAATTGGAGGCGTGGGGGGTGAGTCAGAACCTGAATTGGAACAATTGACAAAGGCTCCAATCATCAGAAGACAAAAAGCAAAAATGCAAGTTTTTCGAAATAACGATTTTCGAGAGGTCATCACCTGTAGTTTCCCTTTTTTCAGTCGTTTTAGTCTAAATTGATTTCACTTTAAAGTCGATGATTCTTTAAAATAGCATCGTCATGAGACGATTACGAATGTCTCGGAAAGCCAGTTCCCATTGGGGCCCTGTGAAAAAGCTGTTTCATAAGAAACCGCTGTAGATTCGAAACCAGTCTGTGGTTACGTAGTCTAAAGTCGTAACAACCCGATGCGACTTCTGAATTAACTGCGAACGGTCAATTTTTAGAGACAGCAAGTAATTATGGTAAATTCGAATCAATTTCTATTTCTGGAGTGTCCTTGTTTTCAACGAAATACTGAAATGATTTCTTACTGTTCGAATAGGTGGGGTCCGAGTACTATGAATTTCAACAAGAACAGTGACCTGATCAAACGAACTAAAAAGCAATTTCTAATTTACCCAACACAACTAGGCGTGGAGTTGAAAAAAATGAGTGCATTAATTGTTAATTTTTTTATGTCGACCTCTTTGAGCTTTGGACAAGCCAACGACTCTACTTTTACCATCGATGATCCGTCCCTTAGTCAGCTTAAAACCTTCACTACCGACGGATGCACTGGTGTTCCAACAAACCTGTCAAATTTTAACAGCTATGATGATTTCGCTCATTGTTGTATCGTTCACGATGTTGTCTATTGGATTGGTGGGTCGACGACAGATAAAAATTATGCGGATGATGAACTCATCGCTTGTCTAAATGACGCTAATGGAATCACAAATCTTACAAACATCGCAGCCAAGATAACGTTAGAAACAATCGGTTTGGATCTTTGGGGACGCGGGTGGTACCCAAATCGAAGCTTAAATCAAGAATTTTCCCAACCAGAAATTTCAGAAGTGATTGGCAAACTAAAAAACTTAATTGCCAACGAAAAAGACTTTAATTTTCAGTTTCGAATGAATGAACGACAAAATCAATATATTGGCTTCTGGTTAGAAACCTTTTTAAATGGCTTTTCTTCATCCGAAAAATAGCCATACGTAAAAGTATTAGACATTTTGCTGATCCGATTTGTTACTATTCACGATCGTTTTAGCAGATTACATTTGTCGTTCTTGAAGGTTTCCCTCGGTATTTAAAGTAAGGAAGTTCAAAGGAGTAAATGCCATGGAATTTGCGTCAATATATAAGTCTTTAAGAGTTTTCAATTTGTGGATGATGGTGATCGTTGTGTGCAGTCTTTGCGCCCTATCTGAACGGGCGTTATCACATAGTCATATCCTTGGCAAAACTGGTCGTGAATGCATTAATCTTTTCAGTGAACTACAATCTACAGTAAACCCTAGAACCCCCGGCCAAGCTCCTCGCATATACGGTTATCCCGCAGAAGTTCTCCCTGGAAAAATTTTTACTTTTCCGAGTGGAACCAGGCAGCCCCCAGGTCAGGTAAAGATTGGTTTTGGGGTACCCAAGCCCATAGCAAAAAGGACTCAAGCCGCTCTGGATCAGGAGTTATCTAGGTCAGGCAATCAGAACGACTCTTGGTGGGAAAAGGTCTACTTCAAGATAAAGGCAAGAAAATCGGTACTTGCCCGGGATTTTGTTGGACAGAATGAATTTAAAATGGACGGTATCGACTTGTACTTCGATAATAGCTACAGCGGTCTGGAGCCGGGGCATTTTGGCTATTACGTGGGCCATGACTTACGTGTCTATGTTCAAATAGAACTTAAGGGCCAAGACCATAGTTATCAAGCTCCAGTGCAGTGGCGCCGTAGGGGCGCAGACTATAGTTATTACATTCCAAACCAGCAGCGCATTGCCAAAGCCGTTATTCAAGCTGTCGTTGATCCCTACACTGGAGACTATTCAGAAATACAAATTATAGAATCAAAATTTGAGATTCGGACTTTGTTTTCAACTATTTAATTTCTTGGTTAAAAAATTGTCCATCCAAAGAACTAAAGTTGTGTTTTTTTTACTTCAAAGAATCAACAACATAGGTTTCACGGGATGGACTTTATAGGCCAGTTCTTTAGTTAAAGTCGGCAAGTAGCCATAGCAATGCCGAAATTCATATTCGGAAATGCCGATACATTTCCTTGTCCACCAAACCAAATGTATAAGTTTTTTCCATCTTGTAAAACCGAGGGGCCGTTGATGCCATAGTCGGACCAAGAAAATTGTGATCGGTCAAATAGTGCTGTCCCATCGGTGGTCCAATCTGAAATTCCATCAACAGAAAACGCATGATGAATTTTTTCTTGTGAAAACATGGATCCCGTCGTGTCGTAAACGACATCAAAAAAAAGATGAACTTGATTATTCAAAACGACTGCATTTGGGGTCGAATACCCGCGCCACGTCGCAAACGGATAAATTGAACGGTCGGGGGCCAGAACTTTTTGCGGTGTGCCCCAGGTAACTCCATCTGTAGACGTCGTTAATGCGATCGCATTGGCATGACGGCCTTCTGCTGGTACAACTCCTTGGGCCATAAAGTATAAATAGATTTTTTCATTGAAGACGACGGCGCCAGGTTCGCCGACAACGTATTGCATAAAATCGCACTCCGTTATACCGGCATTACAAGACGGTCCCGCAGTTGGATTGGTTGGCGAAATCAACGCTCCGGGGCGCCGGGTCCAAGAAATTCCGTCTGTGGACGCCGCATGGCCAATTTTGTAACCCACGGGGTCCTTCTGATTTGCGTATCCAGTGTAAAACATATGGTACTGGCCTTTAAAAAAAACAACAGATGGGGTTTCTGTGCTTTTGCCATCCCAAGCCATTGGATCAGTAGGTCTTTCAAAGACAGCGATGGAAGGGGACAGTGTCCAATTTTTTGCATCTGTTGAAACCAGTCTATAAATTTTAATATTTTCTTCATAGTGCACCGGCAAAGGAAGCCGTCCAATTGTATCGGCTGTTGCGTACATGATAAATTGGTTTTCAACCTTAATCACGTGCGGGTCATTCCAAAGTGAATCTGAAAAAAATGATCCCAATCTAATAATCGGATTATTTGTTTCTGGTACAAAACAAGTCGGCGTGAGTTTGCTGAAGTCTGGAGTTGCCGACGGATCATCCACGGGAACTTTGTTCGCAGAATTTGGAGCAGTGTTTGATGACTGCGAACAAGCATTATAAAAAAATGGTATCAGTGCCAAAGTTAAAATACTAAATAAAATTTTTCTTTGCATATTTCATATTCTGTCAGAAGAAATAAAAAGACGCAATATAATCTAAATATGAGACAGTTTTAAAACTGGGCCCTCGGATTGTTGATGGCGGTGGTATTGCTTTGTGAGACAGAGTTATGCCATTACGCTGTCCTAATTGTCATTTAACTGAATCATCGTCCAGACGCCGGATCACTTTTGTTAAATTTGGTCTGTATCGCAGGAAAAGCGATCGTGCACGTGTTCAAAGATTCCTTTGTACTGCTTGCGGTAAGCATTTTTCCCGTGCCACTTTTGATCCATGCTACCGGCAGCTTAAACGGCACGTCAATGAAGATGTTTTTAATCACTTAAGCTCCGGAGTTTCTCAAAGGCGGCTTTCTTATTTGTTAAATCTAAATCGCAAGACCATCAAACGTAAATTTATATTCCTGGGCTTTAAGTCACTTTTAAGACTCAGGCAGTTCAATTTGAGTTTTCCAAAGTCTGAGCGGATTGAATTTGATGATCTAGAAACCTTCGAACACACAAAAATGAAACCGGTCTCTGTCACACTTGCTGTTGAAAGTGCCTCTCGAAGAATTCTAGGATTTTCAGTTTCATCGATGCCGGCCAAAGGTTTGCTTGCAAAAAAATCATTTCAAAAATACGGGTCTAGATTAGATGATCGAAGCAAGGGCAGGAATTATTTATTTAATTCTTTAAAAGGTGTTGTAGCTCACAACGCCATCATCAAATCAGATCAGAACCCACATTATCCGGTTGATGTGTTAAAACATTTTCCTCAATCAACACACATTGCGATCAAGGGCCAACGTGGAGTCATAACAGCTCAAGGTGAATTGAAAAAAATTAAATTTGATCCACTGTTTAGTTTAAATCACACCTGTGCAAAACTTCGGGCCGATATTAACAGGCTGATTAGAAAAACCTGGTGTACGACTAAAAAAATAGACCGCTTAAGACTACATCTCGCGATCTATGCCGACTATCACAATCAATCACTATACGCTCGAAAAAGAGTGTAAGAAAATCAAATAAATTCCTCTAAAAAGTAAGCCCACGCAATGTAAGAAAATCTAAACCTCGGAAAAAACTATTGATTAATGAAAGACATCAACATTGAGAGGGCCCAGTTTTT
Source organism: Bdellovibrio sp. (assembly GCA_043771495.1). Classification (GTDB taxonomy): domain Bacteria; phylum Bdellovibrionota; class Bdellovibrionia; order Bdellovibrionales; family Bdellovibrionaceae; genus Pseudobdellovibrio. Next base: position 25,310 of record JAYVHE010000129.1, read on the forward strand.
ATAAATTATCAAATTGTTACCGATCTGTGTCCAAAAAATCGACAGTGGTGAATAGCCAGAACTAAATTCATATTTTTATGAACAGATCGGCAAAGTTTTTGACAGCACGCTGATCTATTTTTTTTAATTTCTTGATGCCGATGGACCGTTTACTCTATTGGTAATTACTCGGAGGTTGCTTTGTCGTATACAGGTTGGATTTCGCTACTTAACGTAGTTGTAACTATTTTTGGACTCATTGGGAATTCTCAGGAGTTACAAACCAGGCGATACTTATCGGTTCTTTTATTTTTCATCTTCCCAATTTCGACTTTGGCTTGTGTGCAACAAAATTGGTTCGAAAAACTTAGCCCTGAACTTCAAGCTTATTACACGACGGCAAAAGGAAAAGTTGGTGTTGAATTATTTGATGCATTGAACATTATTATTTCTCAAAATCAAAAAACCAACGACTATAAAACTGCAAAAAGCTTGATGTATGCCGAACTCGATCAACAGACACGAAATTCTCAAAAAGGTTTGATAGATGTTTATTCTCAGGTGAACTTCCCCCGATTGTACGGACACGGATTTGATGTAAACATCAAGACTGTGTAAACAGCAGAAACGAGAGAACAATGGGAATCAAGAACACACGTAAATACACGAATGATTTTAAGCATCGAGTAGTTACATTAGCAAACGAAATCGGAGTTACGGAAGCCAGTCAAAAGTTGGGCGTATCTACGAGCAACATTTATAATTGGAAAAAAAGTTTATTAAAGATCGGACGAATTTCGAAATCGGATACGAAATCACCGACTGAAAGTTCAGAAGAAGAACTTAAGCGTTTACGTAAAGAGAATGCTGATTTAAAAAAAGTGAATATTATTTTAAAATCGGCGGCCGCTTTTTTTTCGCAGGACCATCTCAAGTAAAGTTTGAGCTGGTCGAACAAATGCTACTGAATCACGGAATTGAAATTAATTTAAGTTGCGAAGCGGTGGAAGCGAGCCGCAGCGGTTTCTACGGCTGGCGAGGCAGGCCGCCATCTGAACGCGCCGCTGAGAACGCAAGGCTCGTCAAAGACATTAA
>JAYVHE010000130.1:0-2613 GCA_043771495.1 Bdellovibrio sp.
ATTGCTGCTACGAATGCGAAAACTATTTTTATTGACGAAATTCAACGAATTCCGCGATTGACTAATTCTATCCAAGCGTTGATCGACAATAATCCGAAACTAAGGTTTTTTCTAACGGGTTCTAGCGCCAGAAAGCTCAGAAAAGGGAAAGCCAACCTTTTACCTGGGCGGCTCATATCATATCAGTTGATGCCGATGTGCTTAGATGAACTGATGTCTGATTGGAATGAATCAGCTGCGCTTTCTTATGGAAGCCTACCGGGAATTATTACGACCAAAAGTATAACTGAGAAAAAACTAATTTTGCGGTCTTATGCATCAACTTATTTAAAAGAAGAAATTATGGCCGAAGCATTAGTCCGTCAAATTGATGGATTCGTCAGGTTTATAAACGCCGCTGCCATCGATTCTGGACTGTATTTGGATTATTCCAAACTTTCAAAAAAAGCCAAAGTACCTCGGCAATCCGTGTCTCGACACTTTGAAATTTTGGAAGACACTTTAATTGCAAAACGTGTTGGAAACGACCCTGATATTGACTTAGACAAGGCCGACTTAATTAAACATCCGCGTTTTTTCTTTTTTGATTTGGGTGTAGTAAACGCAATACGTGGAAGTTTTGATGTGAGCCAGGAACGCATTGGCTTTTTGTTCGAACACTTAGTATTTAACCAAATTGTTAATTCGTGCACCGGGAACAATTTAGACTATGAACTATATAATTTTAAAACGCGCGGTGGATTTGAAGTTGATTTTATTGCAAAAATTGAAGGAACAAAATTCGCCATCGAATGCAAATCGTCTATGACGATATCTACATCAGAAGTAAATACGATTAATAGAATTGATGACTACTATTCAAAAATAAAAAAAATTATAATTTACCGGGGAACTAAAGAATTGAAAGACTCCGGTGTATGGATTTTACCATTGAAAAAAGCGCTTGAGGTTTTAACGAAAGGATAAGTTTAACCGCCAACAGAATTTTACTTTAAGTTCTCTATTTTGCAAAACTCGCTAAATGGCAAGACTATCACTTGATCGGTGACCGAGTAAGATTTTTCACCCTGATGAACCTGATAAAATTTTGGAATTGCAGTTCGTTTCGCAAAATACTCCAGATGTGGTGAAACTTTTTTATCGCCTGTCTTACACTCGACAGCAAAAAGTGGTTTTTTATTTTTTAGCACGATAAAATCTATTTCGCGCCCTTCTAAGTCACGCAGAAAACGCAGTTCCATTTTGTCGCCTTGAGTGTCCTCTATAAAATGACAAAACTTCAAAAGATGACTTGCGACCAAATTTTCCCACTTTGCACCGGGGTCATCGAGTTCGCTCCAATCCCAAAAATATAATTTTTGCTCTTTTTTAACGGCCTTTATTTTTGGTGGCCCATAAGGAGCAATACGATAGCAATAGTAAACGTTTTCTAGAATTGTAATCCACTTTTCTACTGTTTTAAAGTCGACTTGTAAATCTTGGGCTAAATTTTTTCTTGAAAGCGGTGATCCGACTCTTTCCGGAAGAGCATTGACGAGAAGTTCAATGTTTGAAATTTCTTTGATGTTTTCTAAATCGCGAATGTCTGAATAAATAATTCGTTCTTGTCGTTGACGATGCCAGCGCTTCAGATTTACAGAATCCTGTTTCAAATAGGGCTCAGGGAACCCTCCAAAAATAAGCAGTCTTGCAATTATATCTTTGGGTATTGTCTGCGATTTATGTCGCATGAGCTCTGACAGTGTTAGCGGATGCATGCGGAAATAATGATACCGACCCAATAACGAGTCTCCGCCTTTTCGATAAAAATCTAATCGTGCGGAGCCAGTAATCAGAAATTGATGGGTGTTTTTAAGTTTATCGAAAAATCCCTTAATTAATCCACGCCATTTTACAAATTTGTGGATCTCATCAAGCACAATCAACTTTTCTTTCCTTGGCCATTCACCACTTAGTATTTTTTTTCGATCTTCGATATTATCCCAATTTAAATAAGCCGGATGGTTATCCCGATATTGTCGGATCAGTGCTTGGGAAAATGTGGTCTTACCCACTTGCCTAGGGCCACCAAGAAAGACCATTTTCTCTCTGAGATCTTGTGAAATGTAAGGTTCTAGGTACCTAGATAAAGTAGACATAAGTCCACTTTATCGACTTGTAAAGTGGAGTCAAGTCTACTTTTTAGGTATTTGTTGAATTCGATCGAGACGTCCCCTCAGAAGCTCACGATTCTTTAGTTTTTAAACGATCATTATTTTCTGCGATGAACTTTTTTAAGTCTTCAGCGATGCCCAATAATTTAAGCCACTGTTCTTTGTAGAGTGTTACGGGAAATCGCCCCATACCGTAAACAGATAAGGCGCCTTTTTCGCTGACCTTCATCGAAAGTGTTCCGCTGGCAGATTTTTTATTTTTAAGCGCTTCATTTTCGGCGCGAAGTCGTTCTAATTCGGCTTTCATATCTTCAGACATATTTGTACCTCTTGGTTACAAATACTATAGCGCACTGTTGAGTTGTTTCAACTCTGTGGCTCAATGAGCCATCAATAATTTGTAGATGAATTTTGGGCGATGTTTTTAGCATCGCGCTGTTATTAAACGTTCAGCCAACCC
>JAYVHE010000131.1:0-8431 GCA_043771495.1 Bdellovibrio sp.
GCGAAACGACAGTTAAGTGCACATTTGGAAACAGTTGTTTAAGCCCCGTTAGTAAATAGGTCGAGGTTATTGAATCCCCCAGCTTCCCGTCAGTTCTTAAAATAATGATTCGTACGTGTTGATCTCGTCCCTTTTCGGGACGAAGTACGGTCTGTAATGGGTTCATTGGTTGATCAAGGAGCGCTTTAAGGATGTTTAAACGCCAACGTCGCAGCAAAATAATACGACGATGATTCCAAGCACGAATTTTTTGATCAAACGTCATTTATTTACCATTGCAGCCATCTTTGTACACTCAACCTTTTCTGGACTTAAATCATAAAGCCAAAGTGACGATAAAATCAATTATATGAAAGAATTTTGGCTCGCTATTTTAAAAAATGTAATCACTTATGTCGTGATGATCATCATTATTGTAGTTGGTGGCATCACGATCATGACTCAGAAGTTCCCTCCAGATTGGGAACAAATCAGATCTGCGGTTACTACTTTGAAAAACGCCTACGTTTCGATGATTAATTTGCGTCAATCAATGTCCATACCGCAAGGATTGCCTATGGCCATGCCAGATGCAGCAACCATGCAAGCTCAACTTGAAGCCGCAGCTGACGGCGCCTCTGAATCAGTAGCTAAAAAACCAAAAGGTAAAGCAGAAATTGAATTAGAAACAACGGTTGCACTTCTAAAATCGATGTCCCAACAGATGCAACCAACAACTCCGCAAAGCAATGATAACTCCAGTGACGAAGAACTCAGAAAACAGATGCTTATATTGGTGAAACAAAATCAGGACCTTATTCAACGCATGGATAAAATCCAAACTTACTTGGCCGGATTGAATCAGTATCTTGTACAAATAGCACCGCGTCAGCCTGTTCATGTCTCAGCGGTTCAACAACCGCCGCCAAGTCGATTGCCTTCATCAGATCAACAACCCCCAGCTGCTGTTCCCACACAAAACGCCAAAAAATAAAACGTTTCGCGATTAACCGGCGCGAAACAGTCTTTCAAAGAACGAGGGTTTGTTTTTTTCAACCGTCTCGGTTGTAGCTTCTGGAAAATATGTTTGGGTGTAGTTTTTAAACTCAGTCCATGAATTGGCAATTTTTGTTTCTTTGCGCTGAGAGTTGTCTGTTAATAAATCTTTCGATAATTCCCAAAGAAAAATTTGACCTGATTTAAAGTGAATGGCGATGCGATCGCCATTTTCGCTTTTAGAAATCGGAATTAATTCATCACTTAAGCGCTGATTTAAAAATCCATAATCTTTGTTAATTTCTTTCAGACTGTACATGGCATCTAACTTAAATAGAACTTTGTCCTTATTAAAGTAGCCTTTGAGTTTTTGGGTTTGATACTCCTCCAAAAAGTTCAGGACGCCGCCCGCGACCGCTTGGTTTATGTTTTTATGCAAAGACTTCAAAAGCGTATTTTTACTCATACCTTAATGATAAAATGAATTCTAAATAATAAAATCGGAAACTCGCTAAGAGCCAATTTCTATTTTTTTGTCCATATGGCTTTCAATTTTTATGTTACGCTTTTTGAGGTAATGCAATAGATTGAGTTTGAGGCCCTGGTTAGAAAAAGGAATTTTATCTTTTAGACTCACATTTTCAAATTCTGGGACTCGACCAAGAGGTTGCAGGACCAAGACATGGACCTGCTGAAAGCCGCTGCCATTCTGTTTTAAAAAAATATTTAAGTCCTCCATGGCCCCACGGTCATCCAACCGTTCACCGTAGGGAGGATTGGCTACAACAAATAAAGTTCCACCAGGTTGTTGCACGATAGCTCCATCCAATTTAACTTGTGCACAACGCGACTCTAACCAGTGTAATCGTGATTTCAATCCGTAGTGTTTTTGAACGAGCTCCCAATTCGCCTGGGCCTTTTTTAAAACGTCGGCACTCATATCACTTCCCAGCAATTGCGGTGCAACGTCAGATGTATCAATCCATCTAAAATTTTTATTGAACGTCGCCGATTTCATAATCGCTGGACAATTCGGCCAACTTAAAAAAGCATAGGGTCTTGAAAAATTAGGTTGAGCCTTTAATAAGTATTCGAAAAGCAAAGTTCCTGATCCGCAGAATGGGTCAAATATCAGATCATTGGGCCCCGCCATCTCAGGCATAAAACTCCAAAGTAACGCGGCCAAATTTTCTCGAATTGGGGCTTCTCCTTGTTGAAGGCGATAGCCGCGACGATGCAAATGTTCACCGCTGGAATCAATACTGATTTCAGCATGGTCTCTGGTGATGCGAATAAATAAGGTTTGTTCTGGTTCTTCAGAAAAATTAAAACCTTTTTTCTTAAAAACATTTTGGCAGGCTTCAATTAAGTTTTTTTCGTTATTTAATCGTGACTTTGCAAAGCTGACCTTAAACCCTACCGATGATTCCGGTTTTAAATATCCCGCCCAATTGATCTGTGCCAATTGTTTTTCAAGCTGATCATAAAATCGCGCGGGAAAATGGGCGACTCGCAAAAGCACGCGATAAGCTTGTTTAGAAAAAAAGTTTAATTGCAGTCCAAGGTGCAATTCAGTATCAAACTCGACGCCGCCTTCGATCACCGTCATTTCTGGAAAACCGGCACGCGTTGGTAAACCATCTAAATCAGCCAGCAAAAACCAAACGGATTGTAATTCTTCAATTAGTTTTTGTTCGAAACCTAATGGACCGGACACAAAAAAACGTGGCATTAAAATCTCCAGTACACGTCGAAGAATCCGTAATACCCGTCTTTGACGTCCAATTTAAATTTGGCCACATCCGTCGAGTTTATTGAAAGTTGACAGTGCAAACGATCAAAAATCCAAATATAAGATAAGAATCCGCCTAAGGTCTTCTTTTCAAAATTATAACTTGGACCAATTAAAATGCGATCCCAATCATCGGTAATCAATTCATAACCCGTTTGAAAACTGCTCGACGTCAACGTTTTTACCGCCGAACTTTCGGCAGCTCGGTCCCAACGAATTAACCCCAAACTAAGTTGGGTATGTGAAATCAACGAATCTGATGAAGTCGAATCCCAATAAAAATTTAAATTAAGCACGGATTGATCTTCTTTATTCAATTGTTGAAAACTAAGACCTGTTGTTAAGGTTGTCGATTCCGTATCGTAAAACTTGGCGTAAAAATTGATGTTAGGTCCAACAAATAAATTGGCTGGCGCATTCGTGCCAACTGTTAACCAATCATAAACTCCGTAAAATGCCGAACCGAAATAATTAAATAAAAATTCATCTTTATATAGAGTTTGAGCGGTTTCACCGATCGTTGGACCTTGGTAAAATAGCGGTCGATACTTTGATGAAATATTCAGGTCGCTCGACTTAACAATTAAATCAGTACTTCCAAGATAATCTGGATTGCCAACGGACAAATCAAGGCGTTGAATCGAGTCGCCTTTCATAATTAAGTACCGTCGCGATTGCCTGAGTAAGCGTAAATTAAGTTGATACTTTTTTTCGTGGATCTTTTCGATATACTCAATTTCCACAAATGCAAAAACACCGACTTTAGCATTTTGAGAGATCACCGCAAGGTTTTCACCAACGATCCATTTTGGTGAATCTGAATAAGCCACTAATCGCTGAGCATCAACATATCGGTCAATCAGGCCGCCGGCGCCAACGGGCATCAGAGTCTGTGCTTGCACTGTGGTGGTCAATAAAAATAGAATTCCCAACAAACTTAACTTCATAATTTTTTAGGATGAAGGTTTAATGACAAGACTGAAACAATTAAGGCACCGACACCAATTGAAAAGGCCTGTTTAACGCCACCAGAATCTGTTAAATAACCAGCCCCAAGATGCATCCCAACAACCGACAAACTTTGAATCGACATGGCCAACGTCAAATAGTGTCGTTCGTTCTGCCCGGTGTTCTGCGAAATGTACGCCACGCTCAATGGGTAATACGGCGCCATCGTTAAACCAACCAGCGCTAAAAAGAAGGGATGAACTTTTAAACCAAGCATTAAACAAATCAGTGATAAAATCAGCGACAAATTCATTTGCAATTTGATCGCTCCGGGAACTCGTACAATGGCGAAAATAAGTCGACCCACAAAAAGGAAAATAAAAAAGTAAGTCACATATAAACTAGACTGCTCTAAATTCATTCCGAAATTTTCGCGCATGTAAAGCGCAAGCCTGGTCGAAATCAAAATCTCGGCAACGACATAAAATCCAAATAATGCGGATACGGTCACCTTGCCCCAGAAAGGAATTTTTGCGGCTGTGGCGCCAGGCTCGACTCCATTATTTGAAGTTGTTTCCGCAGCTCTGTTTTGCGGTCGATAAAATGCAAATACTAAAAACAAAATAAAACAAACACCTGAAGCTACAAAAAAAGCGGCTCGCCACGTCGAAAACATCAACGTTGCTTGCGCTGCCATCATGGGCGCGAGCAGACTGGCCATGCCGTAAATACTATGTAATCCCGCTAATGCTTTTGCTCGTATTTGAATTGGAATGTTTTCAGAGACCATTAAGTTTTGCGAAACACCAAGCCCGCCGATACTTAAACCTAAAACGACGGCTCCACTAATCAACAGAGGAAAGACCGGCGAGAAACCAATAATGAAAAGTCCAAGTGCCATTAAAAATAACGACAAGTTCAATAAAAACATCAAACTCCGACGTCGTAAAAACGAATAACTAAAGTAACTGGCAAAAAAAGCGGCCAAAGACGTCGAGGCATAAAAAAAGGACGAACTTACTCCGGTCAGGTGGAAACTCGCGATAATTTCTGGGAAAAGTGGCCCACGAATATTGTCGGAAAGACCTAAAACAAACATGCTTAAATAAGCCACTACTAAAAAGAATCTCATTACTGGGATGGTAATACAGTCTTAAGCAGTTTGAAAGTGTTAATCATCATTTTACGATCGACTTCACCTTCAAATTTAAAAATTGGTTCATTCCATCCGCAGTTCCAAGCTGTTCCAATAGTGTCGGAAAACCCACTCCACGAGAAAAAATCTTTTTCTTTAGGTAAATGGCCATTGTAAATCAGGTAAATAAAGGCTTCCCGAGCCAGATAGCGTTTGTTGTCTTCAGGATTATCTTTTGTTCGGCAAATCGCTTTCATTTTATCTTCAGCAAACGCTTTTAGCAGTTTTCCAGAATTCTTTTCAGCGACAGAATAGACTAAACTTTCGAAACGTTTATAACTTTCACGATGTCGAATTTCATCAGGTGACAAAGTTGAGTTCTGATTTTTGTCCAATACTGAAAAAACTGATTCCATATACATGATTAACATATTCATGGTTTTTAACTCTATACTTTCTAAATGCGGAGTTTTGTTCTGCGGATTACGAGCAACCTCCATGACAGATTCAAAAAATAAATAGCGATCGCCATTGCTTTTTAAATTTTTAAGATACTTAACAAACCAGTTTAAATTTGAAAACAAACTTTCAAAATTCTGAGTATAAACCCCAACCATGCACGGCTCGGCGACATAATTGAAACCCACCACATCGGTTTGATCCGCAATTAAACAGCCATGTTTTTTCGCCAAGGCATAGGCTCGGTTAAAGTGACTTCCACCACCGGTCATTAATAGACTGATATACTGAGTGGCTTCTGAAAAATTTAATTTTTTGTCGCCGTTTCCAGAAAAAGTAAACAAATTAGCCTCAAGCATACTTTGTTCGCCCGAATTTGTAGAGCGTGGATCAAAAGTTTTAATCGCTACACTAAAATCTTTAAAGTCCGCATACCAACGAACAAGGCCCTTTGAATTTATTTCGGTCTCGTCGCCCATTCCCCAACCTTGCATTAATAACCGCGCTAAAGTTCTAATATAATGCGCGCGCATTTGGTCGGCCCAACCAGAAAAGTAATCGATCTGATTATGTGAAATGACGTAACCATTAGAAAATACAATGGGCTTTTTCTGCAAAATTTCATCTTTGTAAAGCTTCAGGGCTTTCTTAAAAAACGCGGGACTATGCGCGAATGCAGTCTCATAAAGACCTTCAAATTTAGTAAATTGTAATTCAATTGACGTTTTCAGCTTGGCATTCATGACGGCTACATTTTCGCGTTTATAATCGGTTTCAGTAAATGCGGCATCAAGGACGTGAATAAAAAACTTAAATAAAATCATTTCATTTTTCAAACCGATGAAATGCTGCTCAGTAATAAATGGTAATTCATCGGAAGCCACACGTGGTCTAGAGAAAACTGTATTGACCATTTTTTTATAAAAACTGGCAAATAATTCCGGAGACACCTGATACGGAATGATTTCCTTTTTAAGGAGTACTGCTAAAAATGCATCAAAATACTGAGTGTCGAACCTGCGACCTTTTTGAAAAGCAATAGAATTTTCGAAAACCTCAAACAAAGTATCTAAGGCATGCATCGTTAATAAAAATTGATTTCGTTCTTTAATTTCTAACTTTACAAACCCAAGCTGACCAAATCGCATAACTCGTAAGACATCGACATAGGTATTAACCAGCGCCTTGAAATGCTGTGCTGAATAATCGAAATAAGATCCGACAAGTAAATGGTGGCCTGTTGTTATTAAACTTAAATCAATCTTGAACGAAAACATCTTAAGTATCGGTTCAATTTTTTTAATGAACACGTCTAGTGTTAAGCCCGCTTTCGTCAACTGTGAAAGCTGAATAAACTGAGCCATTTTTTCTTTGATGTTTACCGCAGCTTTGTTAATTTGTTCCATCGTGTAAGATGGATTACGATCAAGCAATAAAATAAATAAATCATTTTTTATTTCAGTCTGATTTTTAGTCATGAACTGAATTAGTTTTTTAGCGCTGATTAAATCGTGTCGATTAATCTGAAAAGCCGAACCACCAAGTAAAATCCTTTTGAAATCTAGAATATTGTCCGAAATAGGAATATCTAAATCCAAGGACGCCTTTAAAACGGTTTTCAATTCATTAAGATCTAAGGTCCCCGCTTTTTCAAAAGTTGGGAGGGCGAGGAGTTCATCGACAAGCAGTAAAGCTTGCTTCGAGAGCAATGAAAACTCTTTTGAATCTTTAGCGACTTCGAATTCGGACTGAACTTTTATAAAGCCTTTCATCAAGGCCATCAGCTGGCCGGACATTCCAGCCAGAGTCAGAGCTGGGCCCTTTAAATTTTGCTGTCCGCGATAAAAAATATTGTAAAAGGCTTTAATGGATTCTGTGTTTGTAAAAAACTTAACAATCCTTTTGGGATCCGTCGACTTAATCGACAAGTTACTGTTATTTACAAAAAGACGAATAAGTTGTTTGAGACTATTAACATCAGCCAAAGTAAACTGAGTCATTGACCCGCCAAAAAAATTTACTTTTAAAGCTAATATATCTGCTTCCGAAATGTTTAAATTCTTCATCAATGATACATCAATCTGGGTCAACAAGACGACGGCCAAATCAAGGCGGATGTATCCAAGCACACGCATGTGATCAGAATCCTGTAAAAGCTGTACGACTTTCTGAATAAATGGAATATCAAACACTTTGTCAGACTCAGAATACTTTTTGTAAAAATTAATTCCATCGAAAACGCTATCTAGAATGGAATTAATAACTAACATACTTTTTACGTCTTGATCGGCGATAAGAAGCTTGATGTAAGAGCTTAACAATTGTTTATTTTGTCCAATTAGATCTTGAATTTGAGTACTGTTTTGCAAGGCCGCATCAAGCAAAAGATTCAGGAGCGCATGTGACTTCATTGGTTTCGCGTAAAAATCCGTATGAGCTAGCACGACTTCAATAGCTAACTTAAGCAACTTAGTTTCTTCATCCGTGGTTGGCCAATGCAACAAGTGCTTTTTTTGCTTCTCGAACACGTTGACCAATGCCATTAATTTTCTCAGCGTCGCTTCATCAGCGATTCCATCGCTAATTTGAGGAAATAAGACCTTTAAATATTTTAGTCCCAAAGTCATCTGAGGAATGGCCCGAGCCGCCTGCGGAACGGCTTGGAACGTTTTGATCAACTGATTGATATCTAATTTCTTATCCGTCCGCATCGTATCGCTGTCTAATATCATACCGATAAAATCTTGAACTAAACTTAAACTTAACTTTGAGTCAGTGCCAGACACTTTTTTAGATATCTGGTAAGCTCCAAAAGCAGAGTTTAAAACTGAATTTATATCCTCAAAACCATAAATTTCGCGGTTTACAACCAACCGATTTAAGATTTCCGTTATTGCTTTTGGATCGCCAAATTCGTTCGATGCCAATTTAACAATAAGGGAAATGACATCATGAGTTTTGAAACGACCCTGGTAAAAATCCGTCGCAGCGAGTATCGGCTTTAAGGCCTTTTTGACGGATTCAAATTCTGCAGCAGTCTGAGGAATTTTTGAAAAGTATTGAAACTCATTTCCTGCAACACGTAAAACATCTTGAATCTTTTGAAGGTCATCAATACCCGC
>JAYVHE010000132.1:0-8121 GCA_043771495.1 Bdellovibrio sp.
CGTCGATGCTTCTGGACACAGATTAGGACGTCTTGCTACTCACGTGGCAAAGATTTTACGCGGTAAAAACTTACCGACATTTACACCAAACGCCGACATGGGCGGATTTGTTGTTATCATCAATTCAGATAAAATTGAAATGACTGGTAAAAAATGGGAAACAAAAAAGTACTACAGACACTCGCGCTTTTTTGGTTCATTAAAAGAAAAATCAGCTGAGCAAATGCTTGGTGATGATTCTACTTTTATCATTTCAGAAGCAATTCGTGGAATGTTGCCGACGAACAAATTGTCTCGTCACTTATTAACAAAACTTAAAGTTTATACAAACGCGGATCACCCTCATGCGGCTCAACGCCCAGAGGCTTACTCGATTCCAACTAAGAAATAACTCGGAAGGTATTTTAAATGGCAACAGCTGAAAAATTTTATTACGCAACTGGAAGACGTAAAACAAGCTCTGCTCGCGTTTATATGAAACCGGGTAAAGGCAAATTTACGATCAATGGCAAAGAGTCAGATTTATATTTAACACGTTTGCAATCACGCATGGTGATTTTGCAACCGGTTGAACTTTTACAGCAAGCTGGAAAGTTTGATTTTAAAGTTATGGTTACTGGCGGAGGCGAGTCTGGACAAGCAGGAGCTATTCGTCACGGTGTAACTCGTGCGCTTATCGCATTCAACGCCGAATTCAAAGGTGAATTGAAAAAAGCTGGATTTGTTACGCGTGACCCTCGTATGGTTGAACGTAAAAAATACGGATTGCGTGGAGCTCGTCGCAGAGGTCAGTACTCTAAGCGATAATTTTTATCCATCAATTCTCGAACAAAAAAAGAGGCGGAATCCGCCTCTTTTTTTTTGGTTTTTAGCAGTTGGGTTTTCAAAAGTGTAGGTTGAGAGTAGGTTGATTGTTAAAATCTATAATCTAAAATCCCTAGTTAAATTAGATACTTACTAAACAAAAAAATCCGTTTTTAAACAAGTGAAATAGTACAAACTTTTTTTACTTTATTTATTATCAAAAGCTGTTAAGATCTAGTCAAAGATTCGTTAATAAGTAGTCAATTTCTTGAATTAATGGATCAAAAAAACACGGAGGATTTATGGATGAGTTAAAAAATATTCAAAATGATACAAGACCTGTAAACGAGAAATCGAATAATCAGTTAAGCGAAAAACTAAACGAACAAGCAATTAATTTACAATACAACAGTGGAGAGTTTATGACTAACGGGAATGTGGGAGCAGAGAGATTAACCGAAAATAGTTTGGCGGTTTTCTTAAAGGACAAACGTATTGTAGCAGGTCTTTCACAAAAAGATGTGGCTTTAAAACTTGGTTATTCAACGTCGCAATTTATTTCAAATTGGGAACGCGGAATTTCGCAACCACCTTTAGCAACATTAAGAAAAATTGCAGAGCTTTATAAAGTGAGTGCAGACGAAATGTTTATTGTTTTGTTGAAATCAACAATTAGCCAAGTTGAAATCGATTTAAAAAAGAAATTCTACACAAAAGAAGCGACTGGCTCAAACTAAGACACTTTTTAGAAAAGTTAAATAAAGATTTAATGAAAGCCCCTTTTTTTTGTTTAAAAGGGGCTTTTTCTGTCTGAAAACAGCCCGAAAAACATTAAGAAAACATTAAGATAATACCGATTTGTGACGATAGGCTCATTGCATGACAATGGGTAGAATTTTAAAAAAGGGCGATTATCTTTTTAAGGAATTTGATAAAATTTCAACTGTCTATATTTTGCAATCAGGACAGCTTGGATTATCCGTTTTTAAAAACAAAAAAAATGTGGAATTAACAACAGTCGGCACGGGCTACGTATTTGCCGAGAACATCGTATTAGGTGTTCCGCACTATGGCTATTCAGCATTAGCTATTCAAGAATGTAAAGTGATCGAGATTCCAATTGAGGTCTTTAAAGAACAGTACGAATCGTTTCACAGTGTGTTCAAGTCATTTATTAAAAATCAGAGTGAAAAATTAAAATGGGCCCTGAACGAAATTAAGAATAAAAAATCGGATCGTGAAAGCTTAGCTTGCGGTTACGAAGAAGTTCTAAAAGTGTTCGGTTCAATTGTTAGTGTGGTTAGAAGTAAAGGGAACAAAGAAGGCGAAAAGCTTTCCATAGATTGGAATTTGTTAAGAAGTCAGAATCAAAGATTCTTTCAAGAACCACAACGTCGGACTGAACAGGCTCTCATGATTTTATCGAAGCTTGGATTTGTTGAATTAATAAAACAAGAGCCTGAAGAAGGTAATGTTGTGCGATTAAAAACTGATTACGAGACGGCAATATTTAAAAATATTGCTCAGATCGAATCGTTTTTAGAATTCTTTCAATATGCATATTACAAATCAGGGTCTCAAGATCTATTAAAAATCGATGAAACTAATTTTATCCTATTACAAGCATTGTTAATTTGTTTTGAAGACCAAAAGCCAGACAACTTAGGATTCGTATTGATGCCTTATCAATTGTTGTCTGAGCGGTTTGCTGAATATGGAATTCGATTAAGTCCAACTAGTTTTTCGGGCTTAGAATCGCGTGGTTTAGTTTGTAAAATTAAATCGACTGATAGTGGTCAAACCAATCCGACCGTTCAGTTTGAAAAACATGAATTTGAAACAGCATTACATTGCTGGAAATTAATCAAAGAAATTGATAAGTGGAATGACAAGGGCGTTGTTGATGATCAGGCGCCGGTTAGTCCACAGAAAAGAGCTTTAACAGGCAATGAAAAAGCCGCCTGCGGCTCGTGCGGACATGAATTATTATTGAGTTCAAAATTTTGCAGCGAATGCGGCGAAAAAATGGGTTTGGGACTAGTTGTAGTTCCTAAAAAAGCCGCCTAAATATCTACTTTGTTTTTTTGGAGATTTGTATGACATTTGTAAAAGCCTCGTTAGTAACACTTCCAATTATCGCATTATTATTTAGTTATCAAAATTGTCAGAAGGCTCCGTACGCTGACGAAATCAATCCCGCAAATTCGGTAAATCAAAATGTTCAAAATCCATCGAGCGAGCAAAAAATTATTGCCGATATTGATGAAGCAAAAATTCAAAACTTAGTTTTTACCGAACGTATGCCTGTGCAAATGAATCATAGTGGTAAAACATTTACTTTGCTTGACCTTGTACAATTCTCGATAGATTGGCAATCAGGCGTTGTTCAGCAGCTAACAAGTCAGAACCAGCTCTTAGGTAAATACTGCTTAAATAAGGAATCCTTAGATGTTTTAAAGGGTTTATTAAGCGCAGGTCAAGTTTGCGAATACCGTAATGCAGCGGTTGCTAACCAAGTTTGTGCGCAAATGGTTGTGCCTGGCTATATGAAGCTTTTTACAACCGGCGGTGAAGTTGAAGTCGGCTCGCAAAGCGATAGCTGCGGAACAAGTCGCACCGATTTCTGTGATGATCGCGGTGCTTCTTTAAAAAACTGGTTCGTTGAGCTTAAGAAGAACTTAGCAAGCTTAGGCTGTTCTTAATTTTTTAATTCAAAAACTTCGAAATTGCTTTTTTGGCTTCGTCTAATTTGGTGCGGTCTGGTACAGCGCCTTGGGCAAAGTCTGGTCGCCCGCCGCCTTTACCGCCTAGCACCAGGGAAAATTCTTTTAGAATATTTCCCGCGTGAAATTCCCCGGCGGCCAAGTCTTTAGAAACTGAAACGATCACTGGGTGAGATGGTCCCGAGCCTTGGCCGATCGCTAGAATTACACCGCGACCGACTTTATTTTTAATATCGTCAGTCACTTGCGCTAAAACATCGCGGTCTTCGATATTTAAATCGGCAATAATAAATCGTGCAGGTCCTGCTTTTGATTCAAAAGTCGGTGAAGCATTAATAATTTGATTAATATCGATTTGATTTGATTGCGCTTTTTTAACGTCTTTGGTGAGCGTTTTGATTTCTTCTTTCTTTTCTTCGATCCAAGCGTCTAAGCGTTTTTCGTTGGTTAGACCTGAAGCAGGTAAGCCTGCCGCTAAGCGGGCCTGTTTGTATTCTGCTGTTTGAGTTAATAAATAGTTAACTGCTAAATCACCGGCCACGGCTTCAATACGGCGAACACCAGAGCTGACACCACTTTCAGACATGATTTTGAAAACGCGAATCTGCGCGGTGTTGTTCACATGCGTTCCGCCACAAAGCTCGGTCGAAAATGGACTTGTTGCATGTCCCATCGATAAAACACGAACTTCGCTACCGTATTTTTCACCGAATAGAGCCATCGCACCTTTTTCCATTGCTGCCGCATGTGTCATGTTTTCAACCTTAACCGCATGAGCTTTAGAGATCTCTTCATTAACTAGATCTTCGATTTTTTTAATTTCTTCGCTACTAACAGGTTTGTTGTGAGTAAAGTCGAATCGAGTTTTTGTTACGTCGACTAATGATCCTGCCTGAGTCACGTGGGTGCCCAAAACTTTTCGTAAAGCCGCATGCATTAAATGTGTCGCCGAATGATTATTAGCCACTTGTTGGCGATTGGCAGTTTGAACTTCGGCTAAAATAATATCGCCTTTTTTTACTGAGCCTCGGCGGACTTCTAGCGAATGTAAAAAAGCCTGTCCTTGTTTTTGACAATCAGTCACTTGCGCAGAAAAACTAACGCTACTTAATTGACCGATGTCTCCTACTTGGCCGCCGCCCTCAGCGTAAAATGGAGTTTGATTCAAAATAACGTAGCCGGTCTCGCCATCATTCAATTGATCAACTTCTTTTTGACCATTTGACAGAGCAATTACTTTTGATTCAGTCGATAATGTTTCATACCCCATAAACAACGTGGGAAATTTAGAATGAGTTTGGCCGAATTCGATCAGATGTTTTTCATCGGCCGCTAACGATTTTGATTTCCAAGTTGATTTAGCTTTTTCTTTAGAGGCTTGCATGATGGTTTCAAATTCAGACTCGTTAACTGCTAAGCCCTGCTCTGTCGCGATGACTGATGTTAAGTCGACGGGGAATCCGTAAGTGTCATATAGTTTGAAAACCATTTCACCAGGCACAGTTTTAATATTTTGTTTTTTTAATTTTGCAAACTCATCACTTAATAACTGAGTGCCGTTATCAAGTGTTTGTAAGAAACGGGCTTCTTCTTCAGCGATTGTTGTTAAAATGTGCGCTTTGCGATTAACTAACTCTGGAAAAAAATCGCCCATGTGCGAAATCAACACTTCGCTCATTGGGGCTAAAAATGATTTTGTCGTCGAAAGTTTGCGACCGTAACGAATCGCACGACGCATGATGCGACGTAATACGTAACCGCGGCCATCATTTGAAGGTAGTGCGCCATCAGCTAACAAAAATGAAACCGAACGGCAGTGATCAGCTAAAACGCGCATGGCGCTGACGCGTTCGAAAATTATTTTATCCGTTCGCAATACTTCAGGATCAGACACGTAAGTTCTGCCGGAAAGTTGCGAAGCCACATCGAGCATCGGGGCAAATAAATCAGTGTCGTAATTTGAAAACTGACCTTGCATGGCTGCGACCAAGCGCTCTAAGCCCATTCCAGTATCAACTGATGGTTTAGGCAGTGGTTTTAATTCGCCAGGTGCAACTTCATCAAACTGCATGAAAACTTGATTCCAAATTTCGACGAAACGATCTTCGCCAGCAGCGATTCCTTTGTAAGGATCAGACTCTTTACCGGCTTTTGCACCGTGATCGTAGAAGACCTCAGTACAGGGACCGCAGGGACCGGTGTCGCCCATGCGCCAGAAATTATCTTTATCAAACCGAAAGATACGCTCTTTAGGAACGCCTTCTTGTTTGTGCCAAATATCTGCGGCTTCATCATCCGTTGTATGACAAGTCACATAGAGTTTCTCTTTAGGGATGCCATACTCTTTAGTTAATAGTTCCCACGCAAAATGGATAGAGTCTTTTTTGAAATAATCGCCGAACGAGAAATTTCCTAACATTTCAAAAAAAGTATGATGGCGTGCTGTGAATCCAACGTTGTCCAAATCGTTGTGTTTACCACCTGCACGAACGCATTTTTGTGAGGTGACGGCGCGTTTGTAGTCGCGGTTCTCTAAACCAAGGAATAAGTTTTTAAATTGGTTCATTCCGGCATTGGCGAAGAGCAGAGTGTTATCGTTTTCTGGAATCAAACTAGAGCTACCCACATGTTGGTGACCATTTTTTTGAAAATACTCGATGTAGCGGCGGCGGATTTGACTTGTTTTTAAATCATCACTCATTTTCATAGACGTCGGTTTCCTTATTGTTGACTAACCATTTTTCAAAAGAAGAATTTATTATTTCAGAAGTAAATCCACGAGTCGCTAAAAAACGAAAGACCTTGGCTTTTGTCTTTTGTTGGCCCCCTTGAGAGAGCTCTTTCCAAGGTGTGGATCTTAACGATTCAGACATTTTTTTATTTACAAGTATATTGGCTTTAGAAAGCTCTGTAACGTCATCGGCCGAAACCTCAGCTAGACCTTTTGATTCCAGCATTTGATTAATCTGCTGAATTCCTTTTTTCTGTCGATTTAAACTATCTATAACGAATTCGGTCATGACTTCTGGGAGCGGGATTAATTTTAAATCGTGACACCAATTAATGGTAGCGCTGATAACATCGGAATTTGTGTAGCGCGCGAGTTTTTCTTTAAGTTCGAATTCAGAGAAATCGCGCTTCGAAATCCATTGTGCCACTCGTTTTTTAGCCTGGGCAAAGTCAAGTTCAACAAGTTCGACAAGCTCTTGAGCACTTGTGGTCTCCATTTCGTCTTTATCAAAGGCAGGTTGATTTTTCATTTGGTTTTCCCATAGTAATCAACTCTTTAACGTGGTGCAAGTTGAACACCCGTTTCCGAATGAATTAAACGCCGTTGTAAGATATTATGTCGTAAAAGATGGATAGCACTAATTTTAGCCCTAAAAATCCGACCGATAAACCGACGGTTAAACAATCCGATTTCGGGCCATTTACCCCTCAGGAATTGGAACGTTTCGTCACTTGGTTAGCTGCTAAAAAATACCAGTACGATATAATTAAGGACCAGGCCGCTGAAAATGCATTCACCATGAACGATGGGCGCAATGCGGTGACCCGGGCCGAATTAAGAACCGAAGTCTATTTAGCGCAGATTTTTACGGTACGTGTTGAGGATTTGAACTCGGAACAGGCTTACGAAATTAGACAGCATTTTAAGTTTATTGAAGAAGTACCCCAGCGGTTCAAGGGCGATGAGAAAGTGATTCCATTCGAGTCCGAATCGGATTTGAATACGCGTTTAGCTAAGTCAGCTCGCCAATAACGATTCTGGGCAGCAATTATATTTATTTTTATGGTCCTCCCAATGTTGGTTGGACTGATTATGAACTTAAGGAGATAGAAGATGTTTGAATTTGGATTTTTTGGAATAGCCGTAGTTATTGTTATTATAGCCGTCATTGGCGGAGCGTTTTACACTGTGAATCAAGGGACCGTCGTCGTTATTACGATGTTTGGTAAATATCGTCGCATTAGTTTTCCGGGTTTGAATTTTAAAATTCCATTTTTAGAGGTCGTTGCTCGTCGGGTTTCAATTCAGAATCAGTCTGTTGAATTGCAGTTCCAAGCAATTACTCATGACCAAGCCAATGTAAATTTTAAAGCGATGCTTTTGTATGCTGTTATTGATCAAACTGAAGAGACCATCAAAAATGTGGCCTTTAAATTTATTGATTTTGGTTCATTGATGCAGACATTAAATCGTACGGTTGAAGGCAGCGTGCGGGGATTTGTTGCGACAAAACGCCAAAACGAAATTTTAGGTTTGCGTCGCGACATCGTAAATTCAGTGAAGGATCAGCTCGATGGAGATTTAAAATCATGGGGTTATCATTTGATCGATATGCAATTAAATGACATTACTTTTGATGAAACGATTGTTCAGTCGATGGCGCAAGTGGTGGCATCAAGCAATTTAAAAGCCGCCGCAGAAAACGAAGCACAAGCTTTATTAATTCGAGCAACAAAAGCCGCTGAAGCTGATGGAATAAAAATTAAGATTGGTGCCGAAGCCGAACGTGAAGCCGCAAAAATGCGTGGTGAAGGTATCGCCTTATTCCGTTCTGAAGTTGCTAAAGGTATGGCCAAAGCCGCC